>NZ_JAUCBZ010000015.1:0-300000 GCF_034676545.1 Pararhodobacter sp. | reverse complement strand
AAAGCCTCGGGCCGCGTGACGGTGCCGATCCTGTGGGACAAGAAGCGCGGCACAATCGTGTCGAACGAAAGCTCGGAGATCATCCGCATGTTCAACTCGGCCTTTGACGGGCTGACCGGCAACACGCTCGATTTCTGGCCCGCCGACCTGCGCGAGGCGATCGAACCGATCAACGATCGGATCTATGACACGGTCAACAACGGCGTCTACAAATCCGGCTTCGCCACGACGCAGGACGCCTATGAGGCCGCCGTGATCCCGCTCTTTGACACGCTGGACTGGCTCGAGTCGCATCTGGCCGAAAACCGCTTTCTCATGGGCGACCGCGTGACCGAGGCCGACTGGCGGCTTTTCACAACGTTGGTTCGGTTTGATGCGGTGTACCACGGTCACTTCAAATGCAACCGCCGCCGCATCGTCGATTATCCGAACCTGTGGGCCTATACCCGCGCTCTGTATCAGGTGCCGGGCATCGCCGAGACGGTGAACATGGACCACATCACGCGGCATTATTACTACAGCCACGACACCATCAACCCGACGCGAGTCGTTCCCATCGGGCCCGCGCTGGATTTCACCGCGCCACATGGGCGCGAGACGGTCTTGTGAGCTGACGGATCGTAGGGTGCGTGCTTGCACGCACCTTTTTCACGCCCCGACGCGCGCCTGCTTTTGCCAGGCGCCAGACCCGACCCTGCGCACCGGGATTGTCGGCGGTCTCGCTGCCCGTCACCGCGCGCGTTGCCGGGCGCGGCGGATGGCCCACAAACCGGGCGCCACCGCGCAAGGACAGGTTGCAACCCAAGGGGTTGCCCCGCTACTCTCGGACCGTTGCCCGGCACCGCGGTGCCCCTGCGATGCCTGATGAAAACCCGTCCCGCACCGATCCGGTCGCGTCGGGCAGTCAGGGCCCAACGAGTCTGGAGTTGACCAACATGCCTCACCACCCTGCGCCCAATCCCGCCGGCCTGCCGCCCTTCCCGGATCGTGAATGGGCGCGCCGCGCGATGACGATTCTGCAAGGCGACGGTCGCAGGTCCGCCGATACGCATCTGGTGAATCCCTCGTTTCGCGGGCTCAAGGGCATCAGCATCTACCTCAAGGACGAATCGACCCATCCGACGGGCAGCCTCAAGCACCGTCTGGCGCGGTCGCTGTTTCTCTATGGCATCTGCAATGGGCGTATCCTTCAGGGGACGACCCTGGTCGAGGCCTCCTCGGGTTCTACCGCGGTCAGCGAAGCCTATTTTGCCGAGCTGCTCGGGCTGCCGTTCATCGCGGTGATGCCGCGTGAAACCAGCCGTCAAAAGGTCGAAGCCATCGAGCGCTACGGCGGGCGCTGTCATTTCGTCGATCAGGCCGATCAGATCTACAGCACCGCCGCCGAGATTGCCGAGAACGCGGGCGGATATTATCTCGACCAGTTCACCTATGCCGAGCGTGCCACCGATTGGCGCGGCAACAACAATATCGCGGAATCGATCTTCAACCAGATGGCCGAAGAGCCGCACCCCCAGCCCCGTTGGGTGGTGATGAGCGCCGGCACCGGCGGCACCGCCGCAACGCTTGGCCGCTTTATCCGGTATCGCAATTTCGACACGCGCCTTTGCGTTGCCGACGTAGAGCACTCGGCCTTTTTTGATGCTTATGTGTCGCAGGATCGCGGCGTGAAATGCGCCACCGGATCGCGCATCGAAGGGGTAGGGCGCCCCCGCGTCGAGCCCTCGTTCATCCCTGAGGTCATTGATTACATGATCAAGATTCCGGATGTCCTGTCGATTGCCGCAATGCGGGTTCTGTCGCGGCGCTTGTTTCGGCGGGTCGGCGGGTCCACGGGAACAAATTTCTTTGCCCAATGCTGGATCGCCGACCAGATGATGAAAGCGGGCGAGGAAGGCTCCATCGTTTCGCTGATTTGCGACAGCGGCGAGCGCTATACCTCGACCTATTACAACGATGACTGGTTGCGTGCGCGCGGCATGGATGTGGCACCCTATTGCGAAATCCTTGAGGATTTCCTCGACACCGGGTCTTCCTTTGCCGATCTTCCGCAGGTGAGCTGCCCCCCCGCGAACCGGATTCCGATGTAAACGACGCGCGGCTTATGGTCAAATCGGGGCCGTCGGAAAGGCTGCAACCCACGGGTGTGCGGCGCGCCTCGACCTCGGTCAAACACGGGTTCGTGGCAGGGTCACGCATGAAAAATGTGCTTCTGATGCACACCTTCGCAAAAAGCGAATCGGCGACGCTTGACCGAGGGGCACTGTCGTCACACAGTGCAAGAACGGCAAACCAATTGCGGACTGTCGGTTGAAACGGCGGTCATCGTCGAAAATCGGAACAAGATTGAGAGAAACGCCGCCTATGCGACTCACGAAAAGCCTGTCGATTGCCGGTCGAATTCTGCGCTCCTCGCGGTCCGTCAACGGCGCCGGTTCACAATCGAGACTGACGGCCGCACTCAGCCTGGCCTTGGCAGGCGCGTCCATCGCCACCGCCACCACGGCGTTTGCGCAAACCAGTACGCCCTCGCTCGAGATGCCCAGACCGCAGCTTCGCCCGGTCACGGGGATGATCATGCTGGACTACAGTGCAATCACCCTGTCCAACGGCGGCGCGTTCGACCTGTTCGGCATCCACTATATGCAGCGCGCGAATGACTGGCTGTATTACGGTGTGGGTGCATTTGCCCCTGTGGCGCGGGGCGATTACGGCGGGTTCTTTGGTGCTGACGCGACCGTGCACGCGCAGCGTTACATCGGCGACAGCAACTGGTTCGTCAACGCGGGTCTGTCGGTCGGGGCTGCGGCGGGCGGCAACAGCGTGACGGGCATTCGGCGGCTCTCGGGCGAAGGCTTCTATGGTCGCGCCTATGCCGGGATCGGCTATACCCATCGCAATCTCAGCTTTGGCGTCAATGTATCACGGGTCGCGGTGCTTGATTCCCTGATCGACGATACGACTGTCAATTTCTTCGTGCAAAGGCCGTTCTCTTTCTCGGTCGGTTCCTACGCGGATGCCGGACGCCGATTGAGCGCGGCAGAGTTCGACTCCCCGCGCAATGACAACATCATCTCCGTCCAGATCAACAACTTTGCACAGATCAACCCGCAGGGCAGTTTCACGGGTGACATCGGCGTTGCCTCGGCGCAGTTCAGCCATTTCCACAGCCAGAACGTCTATTCGTTCTTTGCCGTCGATATCGGGATCTCGGGTCTGCATTGGTACAATCAGGCGCATGGCGGCTTCGGGATTCGCAGAGCGCTGTCGCCGCGCGTCAATCTGTATGGCCAGATCGGGTTGGGCAGCAGCGGCTGGGTGACGGATACGGTTGATACCGGGTCGGGGTTTATCATCTATCCCAAGGCGACGCTGGAATACCTGATCAACAACCAGTTTGGCGCGACCTTGTCGGCGGGCTACCAGATCGCTCCGCGTGGCACATCGCGCAACTGGAGCGTGGGTCTGGGTTTGAACTATCACCTCTCGCACCGCCGCCCCTCTGACACCGCGTCGGCATCGGGGCTCGAGTATTCCTTGCGCGGCGTTCGCCTCAATGTCTTTGGCCGTGCGACGTCCAGCATCACCTACAACGGTCGCCAGAGCGACGGCATCGGGATGATCGCCGTGCAGGCGGATTACATGCTCAATGACCGCTGGTATCTTGCCGGCCAGGTCGCGGCGGCGACGTCGTCGTTTCGCGGTTATGCCGGATACGCCGAAGGATTCGTCGGCGTCGGTTGGCAAAGCCAGCGCTATGCCTCGGGTCGGCTGCAGGGCTATGCGCAACTCATGTATGGGCTCAATGACGTCGGCGTAGACTTTGCGCATGAGGTCGGAACGTTGCTCTATCCGGCGGTTGGCCTCAGCTATCAGGTAAACGACCGGCTGTCGCTCTACAGCCAGCTTGGCGCGACGGTTTCCCTTGGGCAATACATGGGAACGCATACCAACACCTTCGAGAATTATTCGCTGGGCTTGGGCGTGTCCTACCGGTTCTCGCTGCCGACGCGCTAAAGGCGTCAAACCGATCGCCAGGCGCCGGGAAAGGGGCGTCTTGCATCATCGAACGCCGTGCACCAACGTGGACGCGAGGCGCACGGTGCCAGATGTCGTGCGGATGCTTGTGGCGCGGGTCGGGAACACGGCGCTACCGCTGCGCCCCGCGCGGTGACCGGGGCGCAACGGTCGCAGATCACGCCGTCAGATGCGCCATCGCCGCGCGGTAGTCGGCCTTGATGCGGGCTTCCTGCGCATGGTGCCCGCCACGGATCACCCAGCTGCCCGCGACCATCACGTCGCGCACCGGGTTCTGCGTGCCGCCCAGCATCCAGGCGTCCAGCGCGGTGGCCGGGCCGTGGCCCAGCAGCACGTTGCAATCTGCGTCCAGCATCACCAGATCCGCGCGTCGCCCGGCAACCAGCGCGCCACCACCTTGGCCCGAGGCTTGCTCGCCACCGGCCAGCGCGGTATCGAAATGCACGCGGCCCGTATGCACCGCCCCTTCGCCGGGGCGCGCGATCACGTTGCGCCTCCGCAGTTCCAGCCGCTTGCCGCATTCCAGAATGCGCAGTTCCTCGGCAATCGAAGTGGAATAATGGCTGTCGGTGCCAATCCCCCAGGCCCCGCCCGCCTCGTGATACTCGACCAGCGGAAAGAACCCGTCGCCCATCGTCGCCTCGGTCAGCGGGCACAGACCCGCGACCGCGCCACTGGCCGCCGAACCGGCGATCTCCGAGGCATCCAGATGCGTCGCATGCACCAGGCACCAGCGGTCATCCAGCCCGACATTGTCCAGCAGCCATTGCACCGGACGCGCGCCCAGCCCAGCCTCGACCTCGGCGACCTCATGGGTGGTTTCCGAGACATGGATATGCAGCCGCGCGGCGGGGTCCATCGCCTGCATCCCGGCCAGCGCGGCCTTGGCCTCGCTCGGGGTGACGGCGCGCAGCGAATGCAGCGCAAGGCCCACGTTCAGGTTGGCGTTCTGCGCGCGCCGTCCGCGCAGCGTGTCGATCAGCGTCAGATACTCATCAACCGAATGCACGAAACGCTGTTGCGTCGGTTCAACCGGTTTGCCGATGCCGCCATGCGCATAAAGCACCGGCAGGATCGTCAGGCCAAGGCCGGTATCCTGCGCTGCGGCGATCAGCCGGTCGGACATCTCGGCCGGGTTGGCATGGCGCGCGCCGCCGGGCTGGTGGTGGACATAGTGAAACTCGCACACCGCGGTCATGCCGAATTGCAGCATTTCCAGATAGACCAGCGACGCGATGGCCCCGTAGGCCTCGGGCGTCAGCCGATCAACCATGCGGTACATTTCCTTGCGCCAGGTCCACAGGTTGTCCTCGGCCAGCGCGCCGGTGACAAACTCGGTGCGCCCGGCCAAGGCGCGCTGAAAGGCATGCGAATGCAGGTTCGACAGGCCCGGCACGCCAAAACCGGCCAGCGGCGTGGCGCGGCGACCCTCGGGACAGGTTGCCGAGACCGACAGGATCGTGCCGTCGTCGCCGACCTCAAGAAATCCAGGCGAGAGCCAGCCATCCGGCTGATGCAGATGCTCGACTTCGTAAAGATGCGGCATGGACGAGGTTCCTTTTGCGTTTATCCGGGGGGTCAGAGGGTATCGCCCGCGTCGAACACGACCTCGCCCGCCTTCAGCACCATGCGCGCGCGGCCCCGGCCCAGCCGATAGGCCATGTCCTCGTAGCGCGCATAGGGGAAGATCGCGATATCGGCCTGTTTGCCGGGCGCCAACGAGCCGATCCGGTCGGCCCGGTCAATCGACATGGCGGCGTGTCGGGTGCCCGCAAGGATCGCTTCGGCGGGCGAGAATTTGTACAGGCGGCAAGCCAGCTGCACCACAAAGGGCATCGATTCCAGCCAGCAGCCGGGGCACATGTCGGTCGCCAGCGCCACCGTCACGCCGGCATCCATCAGCGCGCGGGCATCGAACGGGCGCGAATGACCGACCGCGAAATCGAGCGCCGGCATCACCACGCAGACCACGCCCGCCTCGCGCAGCTGCGCGTATTCCGAGGGGTCGGTGTAGTTCATGTGATCGGCCGATACCGCCTTCATTTCGGCGGCCAGCGTCGAGCCGCCAATGTGGGAATAGGCGTCGGTGTGGATCTTGACCTTCAAGCCGTGGTCAAGCCCGGCCTGCAGGATCTTGCGCGATTCCTCGACCGTGTAATAGCCGTCGTCGCAATAGACGTCGTTGAACTCGGCAAGGCCGCGCCGGGCGACCTCGGGGATCATCACGTCGATGATTTCTGCGATATACGCGTCGCGCGTCTTGTCGTCGGGGAATTCATGCGCGCCCAAAAAGGTCGAGACGATCTCGATCGGCTGGCGTTCGGCCAGCATCGCGTTCACCTCAAGCATCTTGATCTCGGTCGCGGTGTTCAACCCATA
This sequence comes from Pararhodobacter sp., assembly GCF_034676545.1. Taxonomy (NCBI): domain Bacteria; kingdom Pseudomonadati; phylum Pseudomonadota; class Alphaproteobacteria; order Rhodobacterales; family Paracoccaceae; genus Pararhodobacter; species Pararhodobacter sp. Next base: position 293,583 of record NZ_JAUCBZ010000015.1, on the reverse strand, counting down.
GCCGCTCTTGCTTTCGACGGTGGTGGTGCCAAAGCTGAGCATCTGCGCCAGGCGCTCGGCGGCGCTTGTCGCAAGGTCGTCGTGGCTCGCCTCGCGCATCATCTTTGCGGTGGCGGTGATGCCGGTCGGAATGCCCATCGCCTTGATCTCGGCGGCGCTGCGGCCCTGCACCTTCTGCGCGTATTCCTCGACGCGGGATTTGTGGAACACCAGATGCGTGTGGCAATCGACAAAGCCCGGCATGACCAGCCCGCCCTTCGCATCCAGGCGCTGCGCGCCGCCCAGGTCGTGGGCGGCGGCGATTTCGTCTCTTGTGCCGATGGCAGCGATCTTGTCGCCAGCCAGCGCCACAAGGCAATCGGTTCGGGCACCGACAAGATCATCCGCACCGGGGGCGCAGGTCAGAATTTGTCCGGCGTTCTCGATCAATGTGGTGATTTTTGTCATGTCGGTGCCCTTTTCAAGCCGTGTTACGCGTTCTTCTTCTTCGGTGCCGAGGCGCTGTCGGGTCCGAAGGTTGCGGTGGGGGTCCACCACAGCGGAACCTGCACGCCGTCCTTCGCGAAGCGATCCGCGGCGGTCTTGCGGGCAATATCGTAACCCGCCTGCGCATGGCGCACCACGCCGATGCCGCTGTCGGTGGTCAGGCAAGCCGCCAGACGCACGTCTGCTTCGGCAGAGCCATCTGCGATCATCGTGACGCCGGTGTGCACCGCCTCGCCCATCGAGTAGTTTTCCTGAATGGCGACCAGATCGGCACCGGCAGCCACGTTCAGAAGCGCGTTCAGATAGGGCCAGTCGGAAATCAGGTCCGACCCGTCCAGCATCCGCTCGGATTCAAACGTCGGGTTGACGATCGAGCCCGAGTCGAGGTTGTCGCGCGAGAAGGCCACCGGCCCCTTGATCTCGCCCGAGCGCACCATCTCGTTGACGCGCATGCCGAACGCCTTGCGCTGACCAAAGCCCAGATAGCAGATGCGGGCAGGCAGGCCTTCGATCGGGATATGCTCGCGGGCCAACTGGATCCAGTTGCGCACCAGATCGTCGTCGGCGAACATTTCTTCGACCAGATCGTCCAGCTTGGCCAGATCCTCGGGGTCGCGCGACATGCAGGTCCAGCGGAACGGCCCACGGCCTTCGCAGAACAAGGGGCGGATATAGGCGGCGACGAAACCGGGGATCTTCATCGCCTGGTCAACCGGCATACCCGCATCGCGGGCTTCCTTGCGCAAGCTGTTGCCGTATTCGAACACCTGCACGCCCTTGTCCATGAACTCGTTCATGATCTTGAGCTGCTCGATCATCGAGGCACCGGCCAGCTTCATGTAACCGTCGCGGTCCGCCTTGCGCATCTCGCGCGCCTCGTCGACGGTGACGCCGGCGGGGACATAGGACAGCGGGTCATGCGCCGGGGTCATGTCGGTGATGATGTCCGGCATGAAGCCGGTGTCGCGGGCTTTTTTCAGTACGTCAACAGCGTTGCCCATCAGCGCGATACCCAGCGGACGACCCTCGGCAGCGGCTTCCTTGGCCAGCTTCACGGCCTCGTCGAAATCATGCACGATGACGTCGCAATAGCCCACCTTGAGGCGGTTGTTCACGACAACCTCATCGACGTCGGCGCAGATGCAGACGCCGCCCAGCATGGTCATGGCGCGCGGCTGGTTGCCGCCCATGCCGCCCATACCCGCGGTCAGCAGGATCCGCCCCTTCAGGCTGCCGCCAAAGGCCTGGTCACCGATCGCGACGAGGGTCTGGAACGTGCCCTGGATGACGCCCTGCGTGCCGATATATTCCCACGGCGCGGCGGTATATTGCGCGTAGATCGTCAGGTTCTTGTCCTGCAGGTCGTAGAAGATCGGCCAGGTGGCTTTCATGATGTTGGTCGTTGCCATCACCACGCGCGGTGCCAGCGTGTTGGTGCGGAAAATCGCCACGGGCATGCCCGACTGGACGACCAGCGTCTCGTCGTTTTCAAGCTCTTGCAACGATTTGACGATGGCGTGGTAGCTTTCCCAGTTGCGGGCGCATTTGCCGATGCCGCCATAGATCACCAGCTCTTCGGGGTGCTCGGCGTTTTCCATGTTGTTTTCGAGCATCCGCAAGATACTCTCTTGCTTCCAGCCTTTGCAACGCAGGTTGTTCCCACCCATTGCGCGGACTTCATACAGGATTTCTGGTTTAGCGACGATTTCTTGCTTGCCCATTGGGTCCTCCTCGATTGAGATTGGCGTTTCGGTCGATGTTGTGTCTAATTGGTATATACCACTTAATACAACTTGTGCCGTTGATTCTGTCAAGACCGAATTCACGCGGTTTTCGCGAATCCCGAACTGGCGATCATGTTGCGGCAAACGCTGGCGCGCCGTATAAGGCCGCAGCGCCGGATCTTGGCGAGTCACAGGTAGAGCAGTATGGAAAAACGCATCCGACCCGTTCAGGGCCGGCCCACCAGCGGCGACATGGCGCTGTCTTTGGGGCAGCAGGTCCGCAACCATGTCCTGTCGCGAATCGAGAGCGGCGAGTGGGCCGAAGGCAGCCGAATCCCGTCAGAAGCGAAACTGGTCGAGCAGCTTGGCATGTCGCGCATGACCGTCCACATCGCGTTGCGCGACCTGTCGGCCGAGGGCGTCTTGTTGCGCAAACAGGGGGCGGGAACTTTTGTCGCACCCCGCCGCAGCCAGTCCACGTTTCTTGAGTTGCGCAACATTCACACCGAGATCGAAAGTCGCGGCAATCGGCACACAACCAACGTTTTGACACTGGAATCTCTGCATTGCAGCATGACTCTTGCGACAGAGATGAACATCCCGGCGGGCAGTGAGGTCTTTCATTCCGTCCTGGTTCACTTCGAGAACGGCACCCCGATCCAAGTTGAAGACCGCTACGTCAACATGCAGTTTTCGCCCGATTATCTAGAGCAGGACTTCACCGAGACGACGCCGAACGAACACCTCATGGCGGCCGGGGCGCTGGAAGAAGTCGAGCATGTGATCCAGGCAATTCCGGCCGAGGAGTCGATTGCAGAGCTGCTGCAAATGGAGGCCGGTACCCCGGTGCTTTTGCTGCGCCGCCGCACCTGGTCGCGCGGCATGATCGCCACCAGTGTGCGCCTGCTCCATCCCGGCGCCCGGTTCAGTCTGGCCGGCCGGATGACAATGACGCTTTGATCCGGGCCCGGATCCGGCCTCCTTTTCCCCTGTCCCCGTCCCCCGCTGTTGCGTGATTTCAAATATCGCTTGACACAATGCGGAGACGCGTTCCATGCTCAAGTTGCATATACCACTTCATGCAACTGGGAGGTTCGCAATGCAAAGACGTAAATTCCTGACTGGCACCGCACTGGCCGCAACCGGCGTGGGCCTCGCTACTCCTGCTTTGACGCAGAGCCGCATCGAATGGGACATGGTCACGTCCTGGCCCACCGGCGCGCCCGGTCTGGATGACAGCGCGCGGCGAATCGCCCAGCGCATCTCCGACCTGTCCAACGGTCGGTTGAACATCACCGTGCATGGTGCGGGCGAAATCGTGCCGTCCTTTGGTGTGTTCGACGCGGTCTCGCAGGGCGTCGCACAGATGTATCACTCGGTGCCCGCCTACTGGATCTCCAAGAACAAGGCGATCGGCATGTTCGGCTCGTTCCCCTTTGGCATGAACATGCAGGAAAAACTTGGCTGGATGTACTGGGGCGGCGGTCAGCAGCTTTATGATGGCATCTACGAAGGCTTCGGCCTCAAGGGCTTCCTGGCCGGCGGCACCGGGCCGCAGTGGTTCGGGTGGTTCAAGAACGAGATCAACACGCTCGACGATCTGCGCGGAATGCGCATCCGCACCACCGGTTTCTCGGGCGAGATGCTGCGCCGGGTCGGCGTTGCCGTCGTCACCCTGCCGGGCGGCGAGGTGTTCCAGGCCCTGCAGTCGGGCACCATTGACGCGGGCGAATTCGTCGGACCGTGGAACGACTTTGCCTTCGGGTTCCATCAGGTGGCGAAACACTATTACGGCCCCGGCGTCGGCGAGCCTTGCTCGACCGAGGAAATCGCCATCAACGCCAGCGCCTATAACGCGCTGCCCGATGATCTGAAGCTGGTCATCAAGACCGTGGCGATGTCGGCCGCGGACGAGACCATGATGGATTACGAGATCAACAACGCTCGCACCGTGCGCGTCCTGCGCGACGAACATGGCGTCACCGTCCATCAATTGCCGCAGCCGATCGTCGAGGGCCTTGCCGTGGCCGCCAACGAAATGGTGCAGGAACTTCTGGCCGATCCCGATCCGGTCGTGCGCGAAGTCATGACAAGCTATGCGGGCTTCCGGAACCTGATGACGGAATATGCCCCCTATGCCACCGGCGGCCAGTACAATGCCCGCACTCTGATGTTCCCAGAAGCCTGATACGGATCGCCATGAAACGTCTTGTCGCCATCAGCCGCATATTGGACTGGCCCTCGCGCTTTATCGGGGCTTGGCTCTACTGGCTGGTGGCGGCAGCCGTTCTGCTGAAATTCTCGACGGTAGCGATGCGCTACCTGTTCTCGTCGACCAGCATCAAGTTGCAAGATAGCGTGATCTACGCCCATGCGACCCTGTTCATGCTGATGGTCGGCTATGCCCTCTTGCGGGACGACCATGTGCGCGTTGACATGTTCTATGCGCGCCTGTCGGCACGCGGTCGCGCCATCGTCGACCTGATCGGCGTGCTGTTCGGCATCATGCCGCTTTGCATCATTCTCGGCTGGTTTTCGTGGGGCTATGTCGAGGCGGCCTGGCAGATCCGTGAGGGCGCGCTGTTTTTTGGTGGCCTGCCCTTCACCTACCTGCTGAAAACCGTGATCCTTGGCTTTGTGGTGCTTCTGATGCTGCAAGGTCTTGCCATTGCCTTGCGCTGCATCGCGGTGATCGGCGGCACGACTGTCAACGTGTTCGAGTCCGCCGTTATCCCCGAATCCGACGATCGCGCCCTACGGGCTGAGGAGTAATACCCAGATGTCGACCCTCCCCCTCGACCTGCTGATGTTCGCAGGCCTGTGCCTGTTCGTCCTGAGCGGCGCGCCAATCGCATTTGTCCTGGCCGGAACCGCGGCGCTGTTCGCGGTGATCGGCTGGTGGGCCGGGGTGCTGAATTTCAACCTGATCGGCGCGCTGCCGATGCGGGTGTTCAGCACCATGAACTCGGAAACGCTGGTGGCGATTCCGCTGTTTGTTTTCATGGGCATGGTTCTGGAACGCGCCCGCATCGCCGAGGATCTGCTGCGCACCATGGGGGCCCTGTTCGGGCGGATGCGCGGCGGTCTGGGTGTCTCGGTAACGCTGGTCGGCGCGCTTCTGGCGGCCTCGACCGGGATCGTTGGTGCGACCACTGTCACCATGGGCCTGATGGCGCTGCCGGTGATGTTGCGCTACGGCTACGGCCCGGCCTATTCCAGCGGCATCATCTGCTCGGCGGGAACGCTGGGGCAGATCATCCCGCCCTCGACCGTGCTGATCATCATGGGCGAGGTTCTGGCCTCGGCCTATCAGCAAAGCCAGCAAGCCCAGGGCAATTTCGCCGCCGAGGCGCTGAGCGTCGGCCAGTTGTTTGCCGGATCACTGCTGCCGGGTCTCATGCTGGTCGCCATCTATATCGTCTATCAGCTCATCGTGTCATGGCTGCGCCCTGACGTCGCGCCGGCCCTGCCGCCCGAGGCGTTGGAGGTCGACGGCCATGCGCCCAGCCTGCGCGACTTGTTGCGCGTTCTGGTGCCGCCGCTGGCGCTCATCTTTGCGGTGCTTGGCTCGATCCTGGGCGGCGTCGCCACCGCGACCGAGGCCGCTTCGGTGGGGGCCGTTGGCGCGACGTTGCTGGCCGGGCTGCGCAACGGGCGGCGCCATTGGCCGGTGTGGACTGCGGTCGGTGGCCTTGCCGTGCTGATCTTCATGGCGGTAAATTTCGACCTGCGGCCGGGACGTCTTGATGCCCCCGCCATCGACGGCACCATCCTGAACGGCGCGTTGATTGTTGCGGCGATTGCCGGGCTGGCGCTGCTGATCGTCTGGCGCGAGATCTGGGGCAGCGATGTCCTCAAGCCCGCCATGCTCTCGACGGCGCGCACCACCAGCATGATCTTCACCATTGTTGTCGGTGCCCTGCTGTTCTCGCTGGTGTTCCGTGGCCTCGGCGGCGATCTGCGGATCAAGGGCCTGCTGGAGGCCGCACCGGGCGGCCCGCATGGTGCCATGCTGGTCGTGCTGGTGATGATGTTCTTTCTGGGCATGTTCCTCGACTATGTTGAAATCACCATCATCGCGATCCCGGTGGTCGGCCCGCCGATCCTGGCCAGCGGCGTTGATCCGATCTGGTTCGGCGTGATGATCGCCATGGTGCTGCAAACCTCGTTCCTCACGCCACCCGTTGGCTACACCCTGGCCTATCTGCGCTCGGTCGCGCCGCCCTCGGTGACGACACAGGCAATCTGGCTTGGCGCGGTGCCGTTCATCGGCCTGCAAATCCTGGCTGTCGTCATCATCTATTTCATTCCGGCCCTGACCACATGGCTGCCGGGACTGCTTTTCTGAGGATCACCATGGACAGTATGCACGCAGCCCCGCCAGCACCCAGCAAACGGCTGGACGGCCTTCCCGGTTACGGCAAGGGCCGCGCCGCCGGGGCGATGGTCTTTGCCCACCGCCTTGGCTCGAACGAAGCGCCCGATGCCGTTGATCCGGCGATCCTCAGCGCGGTTACCAGCGCCATGGCGGGGGCCAACCGCTACCCGGATCTGCGCGGCGAAACGCTGGCGGCGGCGCTGGCTGGGCGTCACGGGCTGAACGCGGCGCAGATTGCGGTTTCCGCCGGGTCTATCGTCCTGCTCGACCAGATCCTGCGCGGCTGGTGCGACCCGGGTGACGCGGTGGTCGCGCCCTGGCGCTCGTACGAGGCGTATCCGATCATCGCGGGCCTCTCGGGCGCAACGCTGGTCACCGTGCCGCTGGACGCCGCGCACCGCCTTGACCGGGCGGCGTTTCTGGCGGCCATCGGCCCGCGCACGCGCATCGCCCTGATCTGCAACCCGAACAACCCGACCGGCACCGCGCTGGACGCCGATTCGCTGGATGCCTTGCTCGCCGAGATTCCCGCCGATGTCCTGATCGTGCTCGATGAGGCCTATTGCGATTTCGCGGGAAGCGCGTCACAGGTCGCGGCCTCGCCTGCGGCGCGCCTTGCCCGGCATCCCAATCTGGTGATCCTGCGCACCTTTTCAAAGGCCTGGGGGTTGGCCGGGTTGCGCGTCGGCTATGCCATGGCCGCGCCCCGGGTCATCGAACAGATCCACGCCGTGCAGCCGCCGTTTCCGCTGCCCGGAGTCGCCCTGGCCGCCGCCCTTGCCGCGCTGGCGCTTGAACCTGCCGTCACCGCGCGGATTGCCCGCAACGCCACCGAACGCGCCCGCCTGACCGAGGGGTTGACGGCGCAGGGCCTGCCGGTCGCCGAGTCTCAGGCCAATTTCATCTGGTTGCCGCTTGGCGTCGATGCCGCCTCGCTGAACGATCACCTCGCCCGCAATGGCATCGCCGCGCGCTGTTTTGCCGGCGAGGGCCTGCGCATCACCACTGGAACCCCCGCCGACACCGACGCAGTGCTGGACGCCGTCGCGCGCTGGCGCCCCAACGTCTGAGACGCCCACCGGGCGCACCGAAAGGATTCGACATGAAAACCATCGACCTGGGCGCAAAGCCCCTCTCTCTGCATGACATGGCCGCCGTGACGCGCGGCACCGCCCGGCTGCACCTGCCCGACGCCGCGCGCGCCGCGATGAAGATCAGCGAAGACTGGGTGGCCGGGTTTTCCGACCGCATGGACCGCGGCGAGAAAACCGAGGCGGTCTATTCGATCAACACCGGCTTCGGCTCGCTCTCGGGGCGGCAGGCGTTCACCTCGTCGGCGCAGGCCCGCGACCTGTCGCGCCGCCTGATCATCTCGAACGCCGCAGGGGTCGGCAATCCGTTCGACCTGGACACCGTGCGCGCCGCGATGGTGATCCGCGCCGCCAGCCTGTGCCGGGGCTATTCCGCCGTGCGCGCCGTGGTCGTCGAGACGATTCTGGCGATGCTGGACAAGGGTGTCACGCCCTGGGTGCCGGAATACGGCTCGCTCGGGGCCAGTGGCGACCTGATCCCGCTGGCGCATCTGGGGCTGGTCATGTCGCGCGACGAGGCGGGCGACACGGAGATCGACAGCGGCAAGGCCTATTACAAGGGTGAACTGATGTCCGGCCTCGCTGCGATGAAGGCCGCCGGGATCGAACGCATCGTGCTGGGGCCCAAGGAAGGGTTGGCGCTGCTCAACGGCACCTCGTTTTCCACCGCGCAGACGGCGCTGGCGCTGGCCGATGCCGAAGTGCTGCTGGACACGGCCGAAATCGCCGCCGCGATGTCGATCGAGGCGCTGATGGGCTTTGGCGACGCCTTCATTCCCGAACTCCACGAGGCGCGCGGCCATGCCGGCCAGATCGCCTGTGCCGCGAACCTGCGCCGGTTGCTGGAGGGCAGCGCCCTGATCGACGGCGGCATCGGCCGCGATCCCAAGCGCCAGCCACCGCAGGACGCCTACAGCTTGCGCTGCGTGCCGCAGGTGCTGGGGCCGGTGCGCGACACGCTGACCTTCGTGCGCGGCATCGTCGAGACCGAGATCAACGCCGCCACCGACAACCCGCTGATCTTTGCCGACCGACTGCCGGGGCGCACCCTCAAGGCGATCTCGGGCGGCAATTTCCACGCCGAATACATCGCCTTTGCCGCCGATTTCCTGTCCATCGTGGTAACCGAAATCGGCAATATCTCGGAACGTCGCCTGTTCCGCCTGAACGACGGCACGCTGAACCGTGGCCTGCCCGACATGCTGGTGGCCAGCGAACATGTCGGCATGGATTGCGGCTTCATGCTGCCGCAATACCTCGCCGCCGCGCTGGTCTCGGATTGCAAGACGCTGGCGCATCCCGACAGCGTCGATTCCATCCCGACCTGCTCCAACCAGGAAGATCACGTCTCGATGGCCAACAACGCCGGCCGCCACGCGCGCCAGATCGTGCGTAACATCCAGAACGTCGTCGGCATCGAGGTGCTGATGGCCGCGCAGGCCCTCGATCTGCGGCTGAATGAGCGCGGCATGGACGACAGCGTCCTGGCCCCGGCCAGCCGTGCGGTGCGCGCCATGCTGCGGGCGACCGTGACCGCCGACGGTCGCAAGGTCGATCATCTGACGCAGGATGTCGTCCTGTATCCGCGCCTGCATGCGGCCACGGATCTGGTGCAATCGGGCGCCGTCGTCAACGCGGCGCACGCGGCACTGGCCTGACGCCAAAATACCGAGGGGCGGCAGGTCTGGCGTGCCGCCCCTCGGCAAAACCTCTCGCCACAACGCAGTGCTTTCCCGACCGTGGCGCGCAGCCGAATGCCAATGATCCGGTTTCGGTGCTGTTCGGATTGAAAATTGGTGCGCTGAAGGGAGTCGAGTTGGAAGCGTAAGCATATGGAATAATTACATAAAGCAATTCAATACTTCCTCGATGCCCCCAATAATACCCCCAAGTTGGGTTTTGTCACCGAGAATACAAATCTGCCTGCATATTTGAGTATGCCGATTTGACCGTTGAAAGATCGCCCAATCGTGCCTTGCTTTCACTCACCCGGCCGAACTTCGCGTTTATGAACTGTCCTAGCTTACGCGTCGCCAGCTCACTCTCTCCGTTCTCTTCATACGCCTTCAAGATCGACATCAGAAACTCTCGTAGATCGGTGTTTTCAATCTCGGAGTTCTTGCCGCGCACATATTCAGCGCGTTCTGAACGTCTCATCGGCTCTCGCGTGTAAAGCACATAGCTGAGAACATCGAAGAGGTCGCTATCGGGTGCATCCACAAGCCGTCGAATGTCGTCCAACCTGTCTTGGTCGTAACCTCGGTCCGAAAGCTGGCCAAGCAGCTTTTCGCGATTATCCGGGTTGCTCCAGACACTCCGAAGCTGATCTTCGTTGGCAATCAAACCGGACAGATCGCCGAGCAGCCGCTCCAGGAACTGCGTAGCAGAGATGGGCTTACCATCTGCGCTCCAATAGGTCGTTGTTGCGGCATAGGCGATGCGACGTGCTTTTCCGTCCGAGAGTTTGACAACGATCTTTTCGCGTGGCGGATCGGTTGGATCTTCGCCGCCGGGTTCAGGCGGCTCACCGCCCGGTTCTGGCCCGGTTGGCGGCGTTCGAGGGTCACCCGGCGGTTCAGGCGCAAGCGGTTCGCCGTCCCAATCCGGATCGCTAAAGTTCTCGTGGGCTTTCACAAAGTCCCAGATCGTGAAGAAGTCCTTGCCATCGAAAGTGCGCGTGCCTCGTCCTATGATCTGCTTGAACTCGATCATCGACCGAATGGGCCGCATGAGCACGATATGCTGTAGATTTCCACGCAGAAGTGAGCCGGATAGACGGATAATTTCCACTGAGATTTGAGCCATGTGACCCTTCCCCCAGCGCGATGCGCAACGGGGAGCAGCGGAGTGATACACATGGGACTTTTGAACATTATTCGACGGATGTCTTTGCGGGAGAAGCTATCGATCCGTGAGATTGCGCGTCGCACTGGATTGTCGCGCAATACGATTACAAAATATCTGAATGCGGGCACGATCGAGCCGCAGTTCGCGACACCGGAGCGGCAAAGCAAGCTCGATCCGTTCGCCGAGAAGCTTGCCGGTTGGCTGAAGACGGAGGCGGCCAAGTCGCGCAAGCAGCGGCGAACGCTGAAGCAGCTGCATGCCGATCTGGTGGTGCTTGGCTTTGATGGGTCTTACGGTCGGGTCGCGGCTTTTGCGCGTGACTGGCGGGCAGATCGGCAGCGAGAGCAGCAGGCAACAGGGCGCGGCATCTTCGTGCCGCTGTCGTTTCGTCCGGGCGAGGCATTCCAGTTTGACTGGAGCGAGGATTTTGCCGTTTTGGGCGGCGAGCGCGTCAAGCTACAAGTCGCCCATATCAAGCTGTCGTATAGCCGGGCCTTTCTGGTTCGGGCGTATCTGCTGCAAACGCACGAGATGCTGTTCGACGCTCACTGCCACGGGTTCCGGGTCTTCGGCGGCGTTCCAGGGCGTGGAATTTACGACAATATGCGCACCGCTGTTGACCGCGTCGGTCGTGGGAAGGAGCGGCAGGTCAACATGCGCTTCCTCGCAATGGCCAACCATTACGTGTTCGAGCCAGCGTTCTGCAATCCTGCCGCCGGCTGGGAGAAGGGGCAGATCGAGAAGAATGTGCAGGATGCCAGGCACCGTCTGTGGCAACCCATGCCGGACTTCCCCGATCTCGCGGCCCTGAATGATTGGCTGGAACAGCGCTGTGTGGCGTTGTGGAATGAGATTCCTCATGCAGCACTGCCGGGGAATGTTGCTGACGTCTGGGCCGCAGAACACCCCGTGCTGATGCCATTGCCGCCCGCCTTCGATGGCTTTGTCGAGCATAGCAAACGGGTGTCCCCGACCTGCCTAATCAGCTTCGAGCGCAACCGCTACAGTGTTCCAGCGTCGTTTGCGAACCGGCCTGTGAGCTTGCGGGTTTATCCAGAGCGTTTGGTGGTCGCTGCCGAGGGTCAGATCCTGTGCGAGCATGTGCGGGTGATTGAGCGCAGCCACCAACTCCCGCCACGCACGATTTACGATTGGCGCCATTATCTGGCCGTCCTTCAGCGTAAGCCGGGTGCGCTCAGGAACGGCGCGCCCTTCGTGGAATTCCCTCCGGCCTTCAAGCGGCTGCAAGACCTTATGTTGCGCAAGCCTGGCGGTGACAGAGAGATGGTTGATATCTTGGCGCTGGTTCTGCATCACGACGAACAGGCCGTGCTCGTCGCCGTGGAAATGGCCTTGGCTGAGGGCGTGGCAACCAAAACTCACGTTCTGAACCTTCTGCACCGTCTTATTGACGGAAAGACGATTGGTGGGCCGGACATCGAAACACCACAGGCACTGGCTTTGCGCAGTGAGCCAAAGGCGAATGTCGAACGCTATGACGGCCTGCGGGCCCGGACCGCCGGAGGCCGCCATGCGTCATGATCCCGCCAGCGGTGCCATCATCATCATGCTGCGCAGTTTGAAGATGCATGGCATGGCCCAAGCCGTCACCGACCTCATGGAACAAGGCGCACCAGCCTTTGATGCTGCGGTGCCGATGCTCGCTCAATTGCTGAAGGCCGAAGTGGCCGAGCGGGAGGTCCGGTCCATTGCCTATCACATGAAGGCCGCTCGCTTCCCGGCTTACAAGGATCTGACCGCCTTCGACTTCGCGGCCAGTGAGATCAATGAGGCCACGGTGCGCCAACTTCATCGGGGCGAGTTCATGGACGGTGCCCAGAACGTTGTGCTGATCGGGGGCCCTGGGACTGGCAAAACGCATGTCGCGACAGCCCTTGGCGTGCAGGCTGTCGAGCATCACCGCCGCAAGGTTCGCTTCTTCTCGACCATCGAGCTCGTCAATACGCTCGAACAGGAGAAGGCCAAAGGCAAAGCCGGACAGCTTGCCGAAAGCCTCGTCCGCCTGGATCTCGTGATCCTCGACGAGCTCGGCTACCTGCCGTTCAGTGCATCAGGCGGTGCGCTGCTCTTCCATCTGCTCAGCAAACTTTACGAACGCACCAGCGTCGTCATCACCACAAACCTGAGCTTCAGCGAATGGGCCACCGTCTTCGGCGATCCCAAGATGACGACCGCACTCCTCGACCGCCTGACCCATCGTTGCCACATCCTCGAGACCGGCAACGACAGCTTCCGCTTCAAAACCAGTGCAGCCACCGCGGCGCAGAAAAAGAGGGAGGACAATCACGTATTGACCAAAGCCTGAAACCCGAAACATAACCTAGAGGTGGCTCACTTCTCGATGGAAAACCCGGCTCACTTCCGCGTGGAAATCTACACCACAGACCGCTTTCGTTGGCTAAAGTCGTGAATGTCGCGCGAAATCCGTGAGCGGTCATTTCTTCGCCGCCATAGCCAAGTCGTCGCAAGGCCCCGTTAAGGGTGTTCTCACTCATTGGGCGAAGGTGCGTTCTCAGCGACGGGAACAGATAGACACCGTTTCCCGTTAGTCTCCTCAGGTCATCCAGCAGGGCAAGCGCCTGATTTGGCAAAGGCACCTTATGCGGCCGTCGCATTTTTCATTTGCTCAGCGGGGATCGACCAAACTCGCCGTGTAAAATCGAAGTCTTCCCATTTCGCAAAGCGGATCTCGTTCGGACGTTGAGCGACAATCGAAAGGAACTGCAACGCGATCTTCGTCGTCGTTTGGCCGTGGAAGCCGTCAATGGCGCGCAACAAGCCTCCCAGTTCGGTTGGGTCAGTGATGGCTGCGCGATGGGTGACTGTCGGAGTGATCAAAGCACCCCGCAGAGCATATGTCGGGTCATTTTCGGCGGCACCGTTCGCGATTGCCTGCCGGAACACCGCGCCGATGATGGCGCGTAGCCGTTTGGCGGTTTCATAGTTTCCCTTGGCCTCGACCTTGCGCAAACAGGCCAAAACGATGGGCGAGGTGATGTCAGAGATCGGCGTATTGCCCAAGTCAGCGTTGGCTAATCCAAGCAGCCATTCGGTCGTGGCAAGCGTCGCCGGGGCTTTGTGCTCTTTGCGGGCCTTGGCGATGTAGGCCTCGGCAAACTTGGCAAACGTTTCGCCATCGGCTTCTCGACTGAGGCGCTTTTTCTCTTTCTTGACCGCGCCGGGGTCTTCGCCACTCGCCAACAAAGCGCGCGCTTGAGCGCGAAGGCGTCTTGCGCTGGCAAGGGTCACGGCAGGGTAGGCCCCAAATGACAACCGTTTTTCGCGGCCTTCAATCCGATACTTCATATGCCACAGGCGCGAACCGGTTGGCGTGACCGTGACATAGAGGCCATCAAAGTCTGAAACTTTGTAGGGCTTCTCCTTTGGCTTCAGATTTCGAATCTGTATGTCGCTTAAGGGCATGTGGGGGCATTCCAAAAACCGCGTTCATGCGATGCCCCCAGAAGTGCGCCCAATCCGGGGGCATTCTATGAGATGAGCTTGGTCTTTGCTGGACAAACCTTCACCGCAAAACCCTTATAACACAGGGGTTTTCGCATGTCTTCGGTGCTGTTCGGATTGAAAAGTGGTGCCGCTGAAGGGACTCGAACCCCCGACCCCATCATTACGAATGATGTGCTCTACCAGCTGAGCTACAGCGGCACTTTTCACACGGGTTGGCGCTTGCCGCCCCGGTCTGATGGCGCGGTGTCTAGCACCGCTCTCGGGCCGTATCCAGCCCCTTTTCGCCCTTGATGGCGGATTTAAAGCCCGGCTTTGCGCGCCTCTGCCAACCCGTCGCTCGGGCTTTCGGCGTCAGTCGCCGAGGCGTCGTCGTGCGAATCTTCGGGCGCATCTTCCTCGGGCGCGTCGTCGTCAACCAGCTCGGCGTCGGGCGCATCCTCGGGGTCGGTCGTTGGCGACGGCAGCGCACCAACGATCAGCGGCAACATCTCAGTTCCGGTGGCGCTGGGCCCAGAGCTGTCGGGGGTTGCGGTCCAGCTCAAGGTGTCGAAGCCATGGCAGTTGTCGCACAGGGCGTGCCAGCCGGCGTGGACATGTTTGCACTTTTCGCAGACCCATTGCGGCCCTCGCGGGGCGGTCAGGGCGCGGGCCAGCCAGGCGCGCACCACCTGATCCGACGAGCCTTCGCCGCGCTCGATTGCCGCCATGATCGTCATCACGCGTTGCGTCGGGGCGGTTTCATGCAGATCGCCGATGGCGCGCCGTGCGGCGGGAAATCCTCGGCGGCGATCAGCAATTCGGCGCGGGTCTGGCGGGCTTCGGTGCCGTCGTTTTGCGACAAGAGCGCCTCAAAACGCTTGACGCGCGCGGCGGGTGCCTCGTCCGGGATGATCGCGGCAAAGGCGCGGGCCAGTTCGGGGTGTGGCTGGGCCTTCCAGGCGCGTTTGAGCACCTTGGCGGCGGGTTTCTTCTTGCCGCGTGCAATCAGCGCCTCGGCGGCCATGACGGCGGCGGGCACCAATTCCGGCGAGTATTTGTTGGCCTCGATCGCCAGATCCTGAGACAAGGTCAGGTTTTGTGTCTCGGCCTCGGCCTGTTGCAGGGTCAAGACGGCGTCGCGGCGCTGGAACACATTGCGCGGCATCCGGCCCGAGCGCGAGGTCTCCAGCAGCGTTTTGCGAGCCCCAGACCAGTCGCCCGCCTGATTCTGCAATGACATCAGCGTGTCCTGGGTCTCGGTGTGGCCAGGGCGCAGGCTCAGCGCGGTTTCGGCCAGTTTGCGTGCCTTTTCGGGGTTTCCGGCGTCGATCTGCTGATGCATCAGGCCGCGCACACCGACAAAGCGCGCGCGGTCCTCGTCCAGCAGCCGCTTGTAATAGTCCTGCGCCAGTTGCGTGTTGCCCTTGGCCTGGGCGGCTTGCGCCATCAGCAGATTGGTCAGCGTCTCGCGGTCCAGCAGCTTTTCCGCGCGGCGGGCTTTGGCCAGCGCCTGATCGCCTTCGCCCGAGGCCAGCGCCAGAAATCCATCCGTCAGGGCCTCGAGGCCGCGATTCTTGCGGGAGCGTTCAAAATAACGGCTGATCGCGGTTTCGTCGCCGTTGATGAACCGCAAGGTGGCAATCGCCAGCCCCGACAGTTTCATCAGCAGCCACAAGGCCGCCAGCAGCACCACCACCGCCAGCGCGGTCTGGATCGGCCCCAGCGTGAATTCGGTATTCGCAAAGGCGATCCGCATCCCTGCATCTTGATCCATCAGCGCCTCGACGCCCAGGGTCAGACCGACAACGAGGGCCACAAACAGAGCGATTTTCAGAACAGTCCAGATCATCGTCTCAGCCCTCATTCGCCGTGAATTGGTCTTGCAAAGTGGTCAACGCGGCCAGTGCGGCCAGACGTTGTTCGGCTTGCGCGCGCCAGGCGCTCATGGCGTCGGCGGGCGCGCCGGTCAGCGCGTCGAGTTCGGACAGGGCGGCCGGGATATCGCCGTTGCGCAATGCGGCCTCGGCGCGCGACAGCACTGCATCGGTGTCGTCCCCCTCGCGCGGTGCCAACGAGCGCGCGCCGGTCTGGCTGCGCAGGAAATTCAGCACCCGGTCCGACATCGGCGCGTCGGGCGGCGGCGCCTCGGCATCGAGGGCAGCGCGGGCGGCGGGGGCAAAGCTTTGTTGCAGCGCGGTCAGGGTGATCAGCCCGTCGGCGAAGGGTGCCAGCGCCTCGGGAACCTCGGTGACCGCGGCGAGCGTCGCCAGAGCGCCGGGCTGCGGCTCGCCCGATTCCGCGGCGGCAACCAGTTCCGCCAAGGCCGCGCGCGCCGCAATGCGCGATTGCGCGGCCTCCACATCCCCCTCCCGCGAGGTGAGTGCGGCGGCTTGCGCGTCAATCTCGGCGCGGGCCTGTGCCAGAGCCGCCTCCACGGCAATCCGCGCTTGTTGGGCGATATCCCCTTCGAGTTGCGCGAGACGGGCGTTCAGCGGGGCCAAAGCGCTGTTCAGCGCGTCCGGGTCCAGCCCGGCGCTTTCCAGCGCCGTGATGCGGGCGGTCAGCGGTGCGAGGTCCGGACTCGCTGGTGGCTCAACACCTTCGAGCGCCGTGATGCGGTCGGTCAGGCTGGCGGCGGCGCTTTCCAGGGCGGCAATCCGGTCAGACATCGGGGCCAGTGCCGCGGTCAGGTCGGCCTGTGTCAGCCCGCCAGAGGCCCCTTCGACGGCGGCGATGCGCGTCTCAAGTGCCGCGACATTCACCGGCCGCCACCCTTCGGGCACGAAAACCAGCGTTGCCGCCGCGCCAATCGCGGCCGCGATCACACCGCCGATGATCATGCTGCCGGTCCCCGCCCCGGACGAGGCCGCAACGGGTGCCGGAGCCGCGCTTTCGCGGGCCTCGGGCGCGGCAGATACCTCGGCGTCACTGCTGGCCTCGGGGACTATTCCGACGTCTTCGGCAACCACATCTTCTGACACATCAATCGGTGCATCGGCGTCGATCACCGTCTCCGATCGCGTGCGGTCGCGTTCCGTTTCTGACATCGTCTTCTCCTTCGTGCCGCACGCCGAACCGTCTGGCGTTTGTCCCTGTCTAACGCCTGCCCGGGCCTGCCTCAAGCGATCCTTGCCCCCGCTGCGACATCTCTGCCGCAATTGCCTGCATCATACCGGCCGAATCCGGGGTCAGCGCGGTTCGTGTTTGCGCGCGAAACGCGTCGGGCAACCGCGCGGCACAAGCCTCGCTGATCGCCACGAGTCGCAGCCCCGCGGGTTTCTCGCCCGCCAGTTGTTGCACAATCAGATCCGCCGCGCGCGGGGAAAACAGCGGTGCGATGCTCCAAGGGGCCGCCATAACCGTGTCGCGCGCGCCCTGCGCCCACGCCACCGCGCGCGCCTCATAAACCGCAATATCGCGCAGATTGATGCCCTCGGGGCGCAAGGCTGCCACCAGATCGCGCGCCAGATGCACGCCATGCGGGTGCAGCCATGCGCCCTCGGGCTGCGCCTTGGTCATGCGGGCGATCATGGTCTTGGCATCGCCGCCGCCGTCAATCGGGTTGAACCCGGCCTTGTGCGCGGCTTTGATCGTTGCCGGGCCGACGCACCAGGCGGGCAGGCCGGGGGCGACCAGATCGGCCACCAACGGCACCGCGTTGACCGAGGTCAGCACCAGGCCGTCAATGCCGTGGAACACCGATGCGTCAAATGGCAGCGCCTCGATCTGCGACATCGGCGCGATCAGCACATCATGCGCGGGGCACTCCAACGCCGCGTGCTGCGCGAATCGCCGGGCCTGCGGGTCTGGACGGGTGAGCAGCAAAAGCGGTCTCATAAGGGCCTCGTGGCGCGCCCATTGTCTGTGACGCGTCGCGATGATACCCCCAGCCTTGCGTCAACCGCAACCTGATGGCCGTATCGCACGCATGACCAAGACACTGACATTTCTGGGACTTGAGTCCAGTTGCGACGATACCGGCGCGGCTGTGGTGCGCCATACACCGGGTGATGCGGCGCAGGTCTTGTCCAATGTGATTGCCGGTCAGACCGATCTGCACGCCGCGTTTGGCGGGGTCGTGCCGGAACTGGCCGCCCGCGCCCATGCGGTAAAGCTTGATCTCGTCACCGAGCAGGCCTTGGCGCAGGCGGGCGTGACGTTGAAAGACCTCGACGGGATTGCCGTCACCGCTGGTCCCGGCCTGATCGGTGGCGTGTTGTCGGGCGTGATGCTGGCCAAGGGGCTCTGTGCCGCCACCGGCCTGCCCTTGGTCGGGGTGAACCACCTCGCGGGCCACGCTCTGACTCCGCGCCTGACCGACAATCTGGCGTTTCCCTATCTTATGCTGCTGGTCTCCGGCGGGCATTGCCAGTTCCTGCGTGTCGATGGGCCACAGGCCTTCACGCGCCTTGGCGGCACCATCGACGACGCCCCCGGCGAGGCCTTCGACAAGACCGCCAAGCTGCTGGGCCTGCCGCAACCCGGCGGCCCGAGCGTGGAACATGAGGCCCAGACCGGCGACCCCGCACGCTTCGCCTTTCCGCGCCCCTTGCTGGATCGGCCGGGCTGTGACCTGTCTTTCTCGGGGCTGAAAACCGCGTTGATGCGGGCGCGTGATGCGGTTGTCGCCGAGAAAGGCGGCCTGACCCGCCAGGACCGCGCCGATCTGTGTGCCGGGTTTCAGGCCGCCGTCGCCGACGTGCTGACCGAGAAATCCCGCCGCGCGCTGGCGCTCTGCCCCGATATCAGCGGGTTCGCCGTGGCAGGGGGCGTTGCCGCCAACAAGACCCTGCGCGCGCAACTGGAACAGGTCGCCGCGCCCGTGCCGTTCCTCGCGCCGCCCTTGGCGCTGTGCACCGACAACGCGGCGATGATTGCCTATGCCGGGATCGAGCGGTTCCGCACGGGCCAGTCCGACGACATGACCCTCTCCGCGCGGCCCCGCTGGCCGCTTGACTCCACCGCGCCCGCCATGATCGGCTCTGGCAAACGCGGCGCCAAAGCCTGAAGGAACCCCCATGCCCCTGTTCGCCCTGATCTGCACCGACAAAGCCGACCATGAACCCCTGCGCAAAGCCACCCGCGACGCGCATCTGGCCTATCTCAACGACACCGGCTGCGTGACTCTCGCCGGGCCGTTTCTGGACGCGGGCACCATGACCGGCTCGCTGGTGGTGATCGACGTGGCCGACAAGGCCGCCGCCGAACACTGGGCCGCCGCCGACCCCTATGCGCTGGCCGGCCTGTTTGCCAAAGTGCGCATCGAGGAATGGAAAAAGGTGATCGGCTGATGGCCAAATGGTTGATGAAATCCGAGCCCAACAAATTCAGTTGGGATGATCTGGTGGCCAAGGGCGACGTCGGCGAGGAATGGGACGGCGTGCGCAATTACCAGGCCCGCAATTTCATGCGCGACATGGCGATCGGCGATCAGGTGTTCTTCTACCACTCCAACATCGGGCTGGAAATCGTCGGCATCGCCGAGGTCAGCGCCCTCGCGCACCCCGACAGCACCACCGACGATCCGCGCTGGGAATGCGTCGATATCCGCGCCGTGAAACCGCTGCCGACCCCTGTGACCCTCAAGGACGTCAAAGCCACGCCCGAGTTGTCGCAAATGGCGCTGGTCACCTCGATGCGCCTCTCGGTGCAGCCGGTGACGCAAGAAGAATGGGATCTGGTCTGCACAATGGGCGGGCTTTGACCCCGGAAACGGAGGACGATCATGGCGAAAACCGTCAGCTTCACGCAAATGAAAGACGGCACCGAGCAGGATTACGCCCTGCTTGCCACCTATGAAAAACCGTTCCACGCCATGACTGCCGACCGCATCCTTGATGAGTTGCGCCGCCACGGCGAGGCCACGCTCGAAGGGTATCCGATCACCCGCCTGCAACACGGCCTGCAATCGGCCACCCGCGCCGAGCGTGATGGCGCCGACCTCGACTGGATCGTCGGCGCGTTGCTGCATGACATCGGCGACGGCCTCGCCCCGCAAAACCACGACCGCTTTTCCGCCGAGGTCATCCGCCCCTTTGTGCGCTGGGATGTGGCCTGGGTGGTCGAACATCACGGCATTTTCCAGATGCTCTATTACGCCCACCACTATGGCTGGGACCGCAACGCCCGCGACCGGTTCAAGGACCACCCCTGTTTCAACAGCTGCGCCGAGTTTTGCGAGCGCTGGGATCAATCATCCTTCGATCCCATCTATGACACGCAACCTTTGGAGCATTTCGAACCCATGGTCCGTCAGGTCTTCGCCCGCAAAGCCTATGACCCAGCGGTTCTGCGCGAGGGGTTCGTTTCACCCCTCACGCTTTAGGCGCGCAGGGGGCGGGGCCGCAGATACCAGTACCAGACCCGATACGCCTCCAGTGCCGCCAGCGGGCCGAAATGCACCAGTGCCGCCGTCGGGCTGCCCCAGTCATGCAGGCTCGCCCAATGCAGCAAGGTCAGCACCGCTGCCACATAGGTCGAACGCTGCACCGTCTTCCAGCGCGGCCCCAGAACCCGCATGAAATAATCCGTCGAGGTCACCGCCAGCGGCACAAAAATGAGAAACGCGATCCAGCCGGTCCAGATGTAAAACCGCGGCACTTCCGCCATGATGGTCGCCACCGAGGCCTTGTCGATCACATAAAACACCGTGTGCAACGCCGCATAGCCAAAGGCCGTGACCCCCAGATAGCGGCGGTTTTTCCGCAGCCAGCGGGTAAACCCCCAGCCTTTGAACAGCATCGCCAGCGGTGTCGCCATCATCGTGACGATCAGGAACCGGGCGGAAAACTCACCGGACGGGTGGACAAGCTGGTGAAAAATGCGCGGATCGGTCGAGGTCAGAGCCTGATAGGACATCAGCGCGGCGGGCAGGGCGAACAGCGCCCACAGCCAATAGGGGGAGAATCGGGACAACATCGCGAAAGCCTTGGGTTGTGAGTGACAAGACTGTCACGCCGCCCGCCCCGGTTTCCGTCGCAAAAAAACCCGGAAATCCGCTACCTGTTCATCATCATCTCATGCACCGCCTGCATCCCGCGCGCGGCCATGTCGCTGACCTCGGCGGCATGAGTGTGCAGCGCCGCCACCATTTCAGGGTCATCCGAGGTTTGCACGACCACGATCCCCGCATCGGTCAATTCAATCTCGGTGGTGATCGCCTCAGGGCGTTCAAAGAAAATGTCCAGCGTCGGGCTCTGGATGAAGATCTGCGGGTCATCCGCCGTCTCAACACGTTGGATCATCTGGAAAACATGGGTTGCCAGCGTGCCCATCACGTCAGGGTCGCTCGAGGAGGTCACCGTGCGAATGCCGTTTGGCAGTTCCTCGACGGTGCGGCTCAGGGTGTGGAAATTGTTGAACATCACCGCCAGATCGGCGCTTTCATCCGCCGTCGCGTTCACGCCTTGCAGGCCGGGCATGATCAACTCATCGTGGCCCATGCCCTCCGCGCCATGCATCTGCCCATGCATTTGCGCGTGCATCATCCGGTACATCATCGCGCGGCCATAGCCCGAGAACCAGAACCCGGCCGCCGCAAAGATCAAGACCGCCACGACGCCGATCAGGATACGACCATAAGGGCGGCGAATTGGGGGGGTGCTCATGGGGTATTGTCCTAAGCATTGCTGTTCTTGAATGCATGACACTGAATCCGCACCTTGCCCAGCCTCATTCGAGGGCTCACGGGGGTTGGGTCAGCGCCGTTCTATCGGTCGCGCCGGGTTGCCGACCACAACCTGCCCGGGCGCGACATCCTTGGTCACCACGCTGCCCGCGCCAATCACCGCGCCGTCGCCAATCGTGACGCCCGCCAGAATAATCGCGCCGCCGCCGATCCAGACCTGTTTGCCGATGCGCACCGGGCGGGCGATCTCCAGCCCCTCGATGCTGCGTTTGTGCGGGTCCTGATGGTGTTCGGCGCAATAGATCTGCACAGTCGGCCCCAGCGCGCTTTGGTCGCCAATCGTCACCGGCGCGGTGTCCAGAATGGTGCAACCCGCGTTCAGATAGACCTGATCGCCCAGCGTGATGTTGAAACCATAGGCGCAATGGAACGGCGCTTCGATCATCGCAGTGCTGGCGGTGATCAGGGCGCGCAGCTTCGGCCCGATGGCACCGCGCTCCGTCGGCGGCAGCGTGTTGTGTTCATGCACCGCGTCGCGGGCCGTGGCGCGCAGCGTTTCCAGCTCATCGTCAAGGCAGGTGTACCACGCCCCGGCGGCCATTTTCTGTCGTTCGGTTGTCATCTTGCCCCCGCTGGCGCAAGTCTAGCAGGGCGGCGTACAAACGCAAGAAACGGAGAGCTTTCGCCCCCCGTTCCAAATCTTGCCAGCGGGTTAATGCTGCAAGCCAAGCCGTTGATTTTGCTTGTCCCGCATCTTGTCCCACGGGGGGACACAGCGCGGGACAGCCCCTTAGTAACGATAATGCTCGGGCTTGAACGGACCCTCTTGCGAGACGCCAATATAAGCGGCTTGCTCGGGCTTCAATTCCGTCAGCTTGACCCCGATCCGCGCCAGATGAAGCCGCGCGACTTTCTCATCCAGAGCCTTTGGCAGGATATAAACACCGGGCTGATATTCGTCACCCTTGGTCCACAATTCGATCTGCGCCAGCACCTGATTTGTAAAGCTGGCCGACATCACGAAACTGGGGTGCCCGGTCGCGTTTCCAAGGTTCAACAGCCGCCCCTGCGACAGCAGGATCATCCGGTTTCCGTTGGGCATCTCGATCATGTCGACCTGATCTTTGATGTTGGTCCATTTATGGTTCTTCAGCGCCGCCACCTGGATTTCGTTGTCGAAATGCCCGATGTTGCCCACAATCGCCATATCCTTCATCTCACGCATATGCTCGAGCCGGATCACGTCCTTGTTGCCGGTCGTGGTGATGAAGATATCCGCGGTCGAAACCACATCCTCCAGCGTCACCACCTCGAACCCGTCCATCGCCGCCTGAAGCGCGCAGATCGGGTCGATCTCGGTGACCTTCACCCGCGCGCCGGCCCCGGCCAGCGACGCCGCCGAACCCTTGCCGACGTCACCATATCCGCAAACCACCGCAACCTTGCCGGCCATCATCGTATCCGTCGCGCGGCGGATGCCGTCCACCAGCGATTCCTTGCAGCCGTATTTGTTGTCGAACTTCGATTTCGTCACGCTGTCATTCACGTTGATCGCCGGGAAGGGCAACTGACCCTTTTTGTGCAGATCATAGAGACGATGAACGCCGGTGGTGGTTTCCTCGGAAACACCCTTGATCGCCGCGCGGGTCTTGGTGAACCAGCCGGGGCTGGCCGCCATGCGCTTCTTGATCTGGGCAAAGATCGCCTCTTCCTCTTCCGAGGTCGGGACCTCGATCAACCCGGTTTCGCCCGCCTCGACGCGCGCGCCCAGCAGCACATACAGCGTCGCATCGCCGCCATCGTCGAGGATCATGTTCGCCCCTTCAGGGAACTGGAACGAACGATCCAGATAATCCCAATGCTCAACCAGCGACTGACCCTTGATCGCAAAAACAGGCGTGCCACCCGCCGCAATCGCCGCGGCGGCGTGATCTTGGGTCGAGAAAATGTTGCACGAGGCCCAGCGGACATCGGCGCCCAGCTCGACCAGCGTTTCGATCAGAACCGCGGTCTGAATCGTCATGTGCAACGAGCCGACAATGCGCGCGCCCGTCAGCGGCTTGGTGGTGCCGAATTCTTCGCGGCACGCCATCAGACCCGGCATTTCGGTTTCGGCAATATCCAGTTCCTTGCGACCAAACGCGGCAAGGTTGATGTCTTTAACGATATAATCCGCAGTCATCGCGGGCTCCTGTCTGTCAATAAGTTGACGCCCAGATAGCACCAGACCCGGTTTTCGACAATGGCAGCCAACGTGGCGTCTTGTGTTAGCCCCGGTTAAATTTGGGCAAGAACGCCGCCAGAATGCCCAAGGCGGGCAAATAGGCGCAGACTTGATAGACAAATTCGATGCCCTTTGCATCGGCAACCAGACCCAGACCAGCCGCTGCCATGCCACCGATGCCGAAGGCCATGCCAAAGAAAACCCCCGCGATCAGGCCGACGCGACCGGGGACCAGCTCTTGGGCGAAAACGATGATCGCCGGAAAGGCCGAGGACAGGATCAGGCCGATGAATACGGTCATCACGCCGGTCCAGAACAGATCGACATGCGGCAGGGCCAGGGTGAAAGGCAAGACACCCAGGATTGACACCCAGATCACCGCGCGGGTGCCGATCCGGTCGCCGATCGGGCCGCCGATGATGACCCCAACCGCCGAGGCCGCGAGGAACAGGAACAGCATCAGTTGCGCGTCTTGCGTGCTCAGGGCGAATTTCTCGATCAGGAAAAAGGTGTAATAGGCGGCGATGCTGGCCATATAGGCGTTCTTGGTAAAGACCAGAAAAGCCAGCAAGACGATGGTGATGATGATGCGGCGACGGGGCAGGCCGTGGCCGTCCGACGCAACGGATTTGCGTTTTTTGCGCTCCTGATTGGCGTACCAGCGCCCGACCTGGCTGAGGATCGTCATGCCGACCATCGCCAGAACGGCAAACCATGCGACGGACGGGCGACCCAAAGGCACGACGATAAATGCGGTCAGCAAGGGGCCCGCGGCGTGGCCTGCGTTTCCACCGACCTGGAAAATGGATTGTGCGGTGCCGAATTTGCGCCCGGCGGCGGCGCGTGCCACGCGGCTGGCTTCGGGGTGGAATACGGCGGAGCCAACGCCGATCAGTGCCGCACCGGCCAGCAAGAACGGATAGGACGGTGCTTTGGCGAGCAGGATCAGGCCCAACATGGTGCTGCCCATGCCGACCGTCAGCGACTGCGGAAACGGGTGGCGGTCGGTCACGATGCCGACCAAGGGCTGCAAGACCGAGGCCGTGCCCATGAAGGCCAGTGACATCAGGCCGATCTGCGTGAAGCTCAGGCCAAACTCGTCGCGCAGCAGTGGATAGCTGGCCGAAAGCACGGATTGCATGACGTCGTTAATGAAATGGCAAAGGGCAATCGCCAGAATGACCAGATAATGTGTGCGGACCGGGTCGCTGGCTGATTGCAGCGGCAAGGATTGAGCAATTGAGTCGGCCATCGGGCGATCCTTCACATGTTCATGGATCAAGTGCCCTTTTCCGCATTGGGCTGTCAAGGTGGTGCAGGCGCGGGGAACTGGCGTGTTTTTGCCGCGCCGTGCATTGAAACCGTGTGATCACACGATATTTGGTTGAGACAATGCCATGAGTATGCAACATCTTTGAAAAGAGCAGCACTGTGAGGTTACGGTTTTGAACCGCGCGAAAGCCGGATGGTATGCGCTGGTTGGCGCATTTGGGCGGGCCGTACGGCCAGCGCCCGGCGCTGCGCTGCGCGCGATGCTGCTCTGTCTTGCGCTGTCCCCTGGTTCGGCATTGGCGTTGAACTCCATTGAACTGCGCGTTCCCGGCGGTTCCGATGACCTGATGGCGACCTTGCGCGCCAGTTCCTTGCTGCTGGCCGCCGAGGCGGCGGGGCGGACCGACCCGGTAGAGCTGATGCCCACGGCGCGCGCTGAATATGGCCGTTTGATCGGGCTTCTGTATGAGCACGGCCATTACGCACCTACCATCGACATTCTGATTGACGGTCGAGAGGCGGCGGATATCTCGCCACTGTCCAACCCGCGGGCCATTGATCAGATCGTGATCGCCATCGACCTTGGGCCGTTGTTCACGTTTGGCGAGGTGTCGGTTTCCCCTCTCGCGCCCGGAACGGTCATGCCCGAGGGCTTCGCGACCGGGCAACCCGCGCGCAGCGTCCTGGTTCAGACAGCCTTGGCCACCGCGCTGGATGCCTGGCGCGCGCAGGGTCACGCTCATGCCGAGGTCCACGCGCAAAACGTCGTCGCGAACCACAATACACGGCAGTTGAACGTGCGTTTGGTGCTGTCGCCCGGCTCACAACTGCGATTTGGCGCGGTCGTGCCTCAAGGCAATGAACGCACCCGAAGCGAGCGTATTGTCGCGATTGCCGGTCTGCCCGCGGGCGATGTTTATGACCCCGAAGATCTGGCGGCGGCAGAATCGCGGCTGCGCACAACGGGAACCTTCGCCAGCGTGGTGATGCGCACCTCGGAACGCGAGAACCCTGACGGAACGGTGGATGTCGAAGCGCGCGTTGTCGAATCGCCGCCGCGTCGATTGGGGTTCGGTGCCGAGTATGACACCGAGGCCGGCGTCCGGCTGAGCGGATTTTGGCTGCACCGGAACCTGTTTGGCGGGGCCGAGCGGTTGCGGCTGGAGGCGTCGGTCGACGGCATCGGTGCGCAGGTTGATGGTCTGGGCTTTGCGCTGAACGCCGCCTTCACGCGCCCGGCCACGATTGACCGCGATACCGATCTGGAGGTCGGCGTCAGTGCGGTGCGCCTGATCGAGCGTGATTACGATGCGGATTCCTTCGAAATCACGGCGCGCCTTGTCCGCCAATATTCAGACGCGCTGAGCGCCAGCCTCGGGTTCGCGCTGCGCTTTGAAGTCGCGGATTATGGTGCGGGAAAGCTGACCTCGGCAAACTTCGGCTCGTTTGGTGTGCCATTCAGCGTAACGCATGACACCCGCGACAATGCGCTGGACGCCCGCACCGGGCATTATCTGTGGATAGAGGCCATGCCCTATGCCGGATTTGGCCAGACGCAAAGCGGCCTGCGCTTGCAGTTCGACAGCCGACTCTATGCAGATCTCGGGACTGACGGTCGCGTGGTCCTTGCCGGACGCGCGCAGGTCGGGGCGATCTATGGCAGCGATCTGGCCAACACCCCGCGTGGGTTCCTGTTTTACACCGGCGGCGGCGGCAGTGTCCGCGGGATGCCCTATCAATCGCTTGGCGTGACATCGGGCGGCGTTGCCTCGGGCGGGCGCAGCTTTGCGTCGCTGTCGGGCGAGGTGCGGGTGCGCATGACCGACACGCTGACGCTCGCGGCCTTCGCGGATGCCGGGCGGGTGTCGTCGGGTGTTTTCAACGGCGCCAGTGACTGGCAAGCCGGCGGCGGCTTCGGCATACGATACAACACACCCATCGGCCCGCTACGGTTGGATCTGGCGACACCGCTGCGGCGTAACGCAACCGCGTTGGGCAGCAGCTCGTATCAGATCTACCTCGGTATTGGTCAGTCATTCTAATGACTTGGAAACCATGTATACCATGGCAGGGGGCGCATCGCATCCCACGCCGCAACCGTGTCATCGGGCTTTGGCGCATCTGGGCCGCCCTCGCGGTGGCGCTGGCGATACTCTTGGCCGGGCCGGCGTTTTCGGACGCTGAAGACGACCAAGGGCTGTTGGTGCGGGTGCTGCAAGATGCCCTGTCCGACGCCGGTCGAGAGGTGCGCATCCGTGGCTTCGAAGGCGCGCTGTCGTCGCGGGCCACGATTGAAGAACTGTCGATTTCCGACGATGAGGGGGTTTGGATCATCCTGTCGGGCGTGGTGATTGATTGGAACCGCGCGGCGCTGTTCGACCGGCGCGTCGAGGTGAACGAGATGAGCGCGCAAAGCATTGAAATCATGCGCATCCCCTCGACCAAGAGCGACTCCAACCTGCCCAGTTCGACCGCCCGTGCGGGGTTTAGCCTGCCGGAATTGCCGGTTGCCGTGAACATCGGTCTGATCAGTGCCGAACGGGTGCAGCTTGATCCGGCAATTCTGGGTCAGGAGGCCGCCGTCTCGTTGCGGGGCTCGGCCGCGTTGGAAGGCAGGCAAGGCGAGGCGAGCTTCGAGTCGTACCGAATAGATGGCCAAGAGGGATCGTTTGTTTTTTCTGGCGATTTCGACAATGAAACCCGGTTCTTGTCGCTCAATCTGGTGATGTCGGAGGGGCAGGACGGGATCGCCGCGACGATCTTGGGAGTTCCTGAGCGCCCGGCGATGGGGCTGTCGATTGTCGGCGAAGGCCCGATTGACACGTTTGTTGCCGATATCGGCCTTGCGACGAATGGTATTCCGCGCGTTACAGGTCAATTCTCGTTTGTGGATGAAACCCCGGAAACCGGCGCCTTGCAGGGTGGCGGGTTTTCGTTGCAGATGGACGGCGATCTGCGCCCCCTGCTAAACGCCGAATTGCACCCGTTCTTTGGTGCGCGCAGCGTCTTGCGGGCGACCGGTCAGCGCTCGGACTCGGGCGAGATATCGCTTCCCGAGCTGACGGTGACGACGGGCTCGATGCGGGTCTCGGGGCGGGCGGCCTTTGCCGCGAGTGGCTTGCCTCGGATGGTGCAACTGACGGCCGGAATCGAAAATGCGGGCGGCGACCCGGTGCTGTTGCCCGGCACTTCGGGCGCGGCCTTTCTGACCAGCGCCACACTGCTGATCACCCATGACGCGGCGGTATCGCGCGACTGGCGCATTCGCGCCGAAATCGACACACTGGATTTGCCCGAGGTTGAAATCGGACGTGCGGTCATGGATGCGCGCGGTCGATTGAATGCACTGAACGGGGCGGAAAACGCGGATGAGGGTCCAAGCCTGCCGACCTTCGAGGGCGTGTTTGATTTTCAGGCGCAAGACATCGTGGCCCAGGACCCGGCCTTGCAACGGGCGTTGGGCAGCGATGTGTTCGGCCTTGCCAGCTTGGTCTGGCCCGGTCCCGGCGAGGTGATCGAACTGACGGGTCTGGCGCTGGAGGGGGAAACCGTGTCGCTGACCGCCTATGGCGAGATCGCCGGTCTGACCTATGACGGATTCACCGAGATTTCAGCGCCAGACCTTGCGGCGTTTTCGGGGCTTGCGGGCCGCACGCTGGGGGGTTCGGCCTTGGCCACGGTGCAAGGACGGGCCAATCCGCTGACCGGCGCGCTCGATTTCGAGGCGGAACTGGTCACGACCGATCTGACCCTGGACTCGGTCGAGGCGGATGCGCTTCTGGCCGGGGAGTCGCGGATTGCACTGTCGTTGCTGCGGGATGTCAACGGCACGCAGTTGCGCGGGCTGGATCTGACAACCCGGGCCGTTGATGCCTCGATGCAGGGTCAGTTGCAGCCCGGACACATTGACCTGACCGCCAGATTGACTACCGACGATCTGTCGCAAATGGGCGCGGGCTATGGCGGACATCTGGCGATGGATGTGATGTTGCAAACCGAAGACGCGGGCCAACGATTGCGGTTCGACGGGTCTTCGATTGACCTGCAACTGCCAAATCTTCCGGCGGCAGATATCCTCAACGGGTTGCTGGACGGGGCCAACCGGTTGCGCGGTGATCTGGTTTTCCGGGAGGGGCGCACGACGATTTCGCAGGTGTCCCTGACCGGTCCGCGAATTGCGCTGTCGGCGTCCGGGCAATGGGCCGAGGCCGATCCAGACCTGACGATTGCCTTGCAACGTCTGGACCTGACGGCCGTCAACGAGACCGGAACCGGGATCGTTTCGGGTGAGGTGCGCGTGCGGGCGGGTGACGCGGGCGGGCAACGGATCACCCTGTCGCTGGGCGGCGATGGGGCGCTGCGGGTCGGCAACAGGCAGATCGACGAGATCCTGGAGACCGGGTTGCAACTGGCCGCCGAGGCCACGCTGGGTGCCGACGGCGGTTTCGTGGTGGACAGCGCGCAGATCACGGCGTCGGGCCTGAGCGTAACCGCGCAGGGCACGCAAGATGCCGAGGGCAACATTCGGATGTCTGCGCGGGCGCAGCTCAACGATCTGGGGCGCTTGGTGCCGCGGCTGTCTGGTGCGGTTCAGATCAATGCCGATGTTCTGCGGGGCGCGGGTGCGACCGGGTACGATCTGCGGGCCGACCTGACGGGGCCGTCGGGGCTTTCGGTCACAACCAATGGCCGCATCGGGGACGACCTGCGACTTGGCCTTGATTTCTCGGGGCAGGTCGAAGCCGCGCTGTTGAACGCGATGATTGAGCCGTCCAGCGTGCGCGGCCTGATTCAGTTCAACGGGGGTTTGCATGGGCCGCCGAGCATTGACTCGCTGCGCATGCAATTGCGCACGCAAAACGCCAGTTTCGTGCAGCCGGGCGCCGCCGTTGCATTTCGCGAATTGCAGGGCGAGGCAACGTTGAACGGCCTGACCGCGCAGGTTCGGATTGAAGGCAATTCACTGGCCGGGGGGCGCGGGTTCGTTCAGGGTTCCATCACGTTGAATGGCACGCAACAGGCGAATCTGACTGTCCGGGTCGAGGATTTCATCGTCGAGCAACCGCAGTTGTTCGATGCGCGCGTGAATGGCGAGGTGTCTTTGACGGGGCCTTTGCTGAATGGGCCATTGGTGCAGGGCGAGGTCTCGGTCGTTCAGGCCGAGATACGAATCCCCAACTCTCCGCTGGGGCGGCAAGGGTTTCGTTTGCAAGGGTTGCAACATGTCGGCGAGGATCAGGCCAGTTTGCAGACGCGCATCGCAGCGGGTATCGCCAGTGGAACGCGCGATGGGCGGCGGCCGATCCCGATGCGATTGGACCTGACATTGCGCGCGCCGGGGCGCGTGTTCGTGCGCGGCCGAGGGCTGGACGCCGAGATGGGCGGATCGCTGCGACTGAGGGGAACCACGCGGCGGGTGGTTCCCTCCGGGAGCTTCAACCTGATCCGTGGGCGTCTGGATTTGCTGGGTAACCGGTTTGTCCTGACCGATGGATCGGCCAATATGGTGGGTGACTTCCTGCCCTTCGTGACGCTGATCGCGACCACGGAAGCGGATGGCGTGACCACAAGCATCATCCTTTCCGGCCCCGCCAGCAGCCCCGAGATCACCTTCAGGTCGACGCCGGAATTGCCACAGGACGAGGTCCTTGCGCGCCTCATTTTTGGCCGCGCCCTGACCTCGCTTTCGCCGTTTCAAGCCGCGCAATTGGCGCTTTCGGTGGCGACCTTGACGGGTCGTGCGGAAAACTCGCTGCTGGGCCGCACGCGTGATGCGTTGCAGCTCGATGATCTTGATTTTACGGTTGATGACGACGGGACAACGGCGGTCCGGGCCGGGCGCTATATCACCGATCAGGTCTATACCGATCTCAGCATCGACGACAGCGGGCGCGGCGAGGTCAGTATCAACCTGGATCTCTCGTCCAGCGTGACCCTACGCGGACGCACCAACACCGAGGGGCGATCCGGTGTTGGTATCTTCTTTGAGCGAGACTACTAGGATTTGCCGCGCGCCAAGGCGCGTTGCAGGGCCGGCCGTGCCTTCATCCGGGTGAAATAGTCCAGCAACGCGGGTTCGCTGATCTCGAATTTTGCCGATTTCGCCCACATCAGGCAATGCGTCAGCACGATATCAGGCACGGTGAAGCTGTCACACGCGACGAACGGCTGATCGCCCATGCGCTTGACCAGGCTGGCCTGATTGCGCGCAAACTCCCAGCGCAACGACTCCTTGACGGCTGGCACGCGATGTTCTTCGGGCAGGATGAAGCTGTGGCGCGCGCTGGTCCACAACACGGCATCGAATTCGTCCAGAATACAGTGGGTCAGCGCGTCTTGGCGGGCACGGTCCAGTGTTCCTGCGGGGTGCGTGAATTGGCCATGCTTGTCGGCCAGAAACTGGATAATCGCGGTCGAGTCGGTGATCGGTTCGCCATCGACCAACAGCACCGGGACTTTGCCGCGCGCATAATGGCGGGTGACGTCGTCGCCATGGGGTTTGGCGCCAATGTAGTCGTACACGAGGCCCAGCTCTTCGAGCATCCACATCGGGCGCGCTGCCCGAGTCGTGGCCGCGCCAATCACGGTATAGGATGGATTTGTCATGTTGCGTCTCCGGTTTCATTGGCGGCATCAAGCCATGCCAACACCACAGGTGCAAGGCCCGCGTCTAGCGCCGCCCGGCCATGCGCGTCAGCCGGATCAAGGCGCGCTCGGCCAAGGCGCGGGTTGGCGCGCGGGTCGAGGATCGCAACGCCAGATCGGTCGCCGTCAGATCGCGCAGCGCATCCTCGACCCGTTGCAAGGACCAGTTCTGCGCCTGGCGCAGGATTTGGTCGCGGCGCGGGCCAAAAACAGGCGGGCGCAGGGTGCCAATCGCTTGCCCCGGGCCGCGCGGATCACTGACCAAAGCGTGCAAGATGCGGAAATGCCGCGCGGCACCGATGCACACGGCGACAGGCTGCACGCCCTGCGCCTCGAGCCGCGCCAGAATCGGCGCCAGATCCGCAATCCTGCCGTCGGCCATCGCATTCAGAACGTCGTCGATATCGGCATCCGGGCTGAGTGGGGCCAAGATGGCGATCTCGGCGGGCGTCAGCGGCGCGCTGTCGCCAAGTTTATAAAGCGCGATTCGGGTCAAGGTCTGGCGGAAATCGCCGGGCTCCAGCGTCAGGGCCAGTGCCGTGAGGTCGCGCATCGACTCGGGCGGCAGATTGGTCAGCCCTTCGGCGGCGAGCATCCGCTCGATCTCGGCGCGGTCGGGCGGGTTGTCATAGATCGCGAGGCAATAGGCGCGCTTGTCGCCCTCGAACAATTTCAGGAGTTTCGAGGTTTTCTTGAGGTTGCCCGCCGTGGCCACGATCAAGGCATCGCCTTCGGCCCATTCCGAGAGCGCCAACCTCAGCGCATCCACCGAAAACTCATTGGCCTCGTCGATCACCACGGCACGCGGGCCGGGGAAAAACCCCTGCGCCTTGATCGCGTCAATCGCGGCGCTGGTATCCTTGCGCAGATCGCCACCCGGCAACCGGGTCAGGCGCATTTCGGTGTCGGCATCGGGGCCGGTGTGCGCCTTGACCAGTTCCGCGCGCTTTTGCGCGACGCGCATTGCGTCGGCACCATAAATCAGAATGCCGGGCGCACGCGGATCCGGGCGGTTCAGAAACCCAACCGCATCGCGTGGCGACAATTTCATGCCGCAGTCAGGCCCGGTTCGGTATAGAGCCGGGTGGCAAGCGCCTCGGCCAGGATCCGCATCAGGCGCAATTCGGCGTCTTCGGCGGCGGTCATGGTGGCAAATTGCGTGCTGGTCGTGGAATAGGTGGTGTTGTTGGCGACTTGTCCGCTGGCAACTTCGGTGCCGGTGCCCATGTCGGTAACAACGAAATCCAAAGTCCCGAACAATTGCACCCGAGTCGCGCCGATGTTCTGGATGTTGCCCGCCTCGACCTCGGTTTGCGTGATCGTATAGGCCAACGCATAGCGCGCCGCGGTCGGGCGGCCCAGAAGATCCTCGAACGCCGCGACAAACTGGAAATCGCCGCGCGACACGGGGTCATCGGCGCGAATCGCCCCGCGCAACGCCCGGCCATTGCCGTTCGGGCCATAGACCGGGCTGAATCCGCAGGCCGCGGTCGTGGTCAGCGCCGCGAGGCCCGCCAGAAATCTGCGTCGATCAGAGTACAACATTCACGATCCGCCCCGGCACAACGATCACCTTTTTCGGTGTGGCACCACCAAGTGCCCGTTGCACAGCTTCGTCGGCCAGCGCAAGTTTTTCAACCTCTTCCTTGCTGGCATCGGCCGCAACGACGATTTCGGCACGGCGTTTGCCGTTCAACTGCACCGGCAGCGTGATCATGTCGTCCACCAGCATCGCCGGATCGGCCTTTGGCCACGCGGCTTCGGTCACCAGGCCGTCACCACCCAGGCGATGCCAGAGTTCCTCGGCCAGATGGGGGGTCATGGGTGCCATGAGCTGCGCCAAGACACGCGCCGCCTCTTTTTGCATCCGCGCCGACGCCGTGGATTTCCACAGGACGTTGGTGAATTCATAGAGCTTCGCGATGGCTTTGTTGAACGCAAACCCCTCGGTCAGGTCGGTCACGGCGGCAATCGCGCGGTGCATGGCGCGAGCCAGATCGTCGTCGCCCTCGCCAGAGGTGTCGGCGGGCATGTCGGCGATGCGCTCGCCCAGCACCCAGACGCGGCCCAGATGCTTGAAGGTGGCCTCGGCCCCGGCGCTGGTCCATTCGACGTCCCGCTCGGGCGGGCTGTCGGACATCACGAACCAACGCGCGGTATCAGCCCCGAATCGTTGAATGATATTGACCGGATCCACCACGTTTTTCTTGGATTTCGACATTTTCACCGACGAGGTGATCTCAACGGGTTCACCCGTGGCGATCAGTTTGCCGTCCTCGACCGATTCGGGCAGGTGATAGATCGGGCGATTCTGCGCATCCCGGGTCATGTAGATTTCGTGCGTCACCATGCCTTGCGTGAACAGCGCGTTGAATGGCTCGATGGCGGACACGGGCAGGTGGCCGGTCTTGTGCATCGCGCGGGCAAAGAATCGCGAATACAGCAGATGCAGAATCGCGTGCTCGACGCCGCCGATATATTGATCGACGTTCATCCAGTATTCGGCCTCGGCCAGATCGGTGGGCGTGGCGGCGTGGGGCGCGGTAAAGCGGGCGTAATACCACGACGAATCAACGAACGTGTCCATCGTGTCGGTTTCGCGCAGCGCGGGCTTGCCGCAAGACGGGCAGGCGGTGTTGCGCCAGGTCGGGTGGCGGTCCAGCGGGTTGCCGGGTTTGTCGAAATTGACATCCTCGGGCAGGCGCACGGGCAGGTTTTCTTTTTTCTCGGGCACCACACCGCACGAGTTGCAATGCACCACCGGAATCGGGCAGCCCCAATAGCGCTGACGGCTCAACCCCCAGTCGCGCAGGCGGAATTTCGTGACACCTTCGCCGATGCCCAGCGATTCGCAATGCGCAATCGCGGCGTCGATGGCGGTCTCGCCCGTCGCGTCCTCGGCCCAGTTGAAGGCTTTGGTCCAGCGCACCGGCTCGGATTTCAGCGGTACATAGGCCTCGCCGCCCTCTTCGGGCAGAGTGTGATCGCCAGACAGCGGCACAAAGGTGCTGATCACTTTCAGGCCGTATTTATTGGCGAAATCGAGGTCGCGCTGGTCATGCGCCGGGCAGCCAAAGATCGCGCCGGTGCCGTAATCCATCAAGATGAAGTTGGCGATATAGACCGGCATTTCCCACGCGGGATCAAACGGGTGCTTGATGCGAATTCCCGTATCAATTCCCTTTTTCTCAGCAGTTTCAAGTGCTTCGGCGGTCGTGCCTGACAGGCGGCACGCGGCGATGAAAGCCGCAATCTCGGGGTTGTCAGCCTCCAGAGCCTTGGCCATCGGGTGATCCGGGCTGATCCCACCAAACGAGGCGCCCAACAGCGTGTCGGGGCGGGTCGTGTAAACCTCCAGCGACTCGAATCCGTCGGGCGCGCCCACCGTTTCGAACGAAAATTGCAGCCCGCGCGACTTGCCGATCCAGTTTTTCTGCATCAGCCGCACCTTGTCGGGCCAGCTGGTCAGCGTATCAATGGCGTCCAGCAATTCGCCCGCATAGTCGGAAATCTTGAAGAACCACTGCGTCAACTCACGGCGCTCGACCACCGCGTTGCTGCGCCAGCCCTTGCCGTCGATCACCTGCTCGTTGGCCAGAACGGTCATGTCGACCGGGTCCCAGTTCACCACCGCATTCTTGCGATACACCAGCCCGGCCTTGAGCATGTCGAGGAACATCGCCTGCTGCTGGCCGTAATATTCCGGGTCACAGGTGGCGAACTCACGGCTCCAGTCAATCGACAGACCCAAGGGCTTCATCTGCCCCTTCATCACCTTGATATTGTTGTAGGTCCAGGTCGCCGGATGGCCGCCCTCTTGCATGGCGGCGTTTTCGGCGGGCATGCCAAAGGCATCCCAGCCCATCGGGTGCAACACGCTGAAACCTTGTGCTTTCTTGTAGCGCGCGACGACATCGCCCATCGTGTAGTTGCGCACATGGCCCATGTGGATGCGCCCGGATGGATAGGGGAACATCTCCAGCACATAGTATTTGGGCCGTGTCGGGTCGGCCTTGGCGGTAAAGCACCCGGCGGTATCCCAGGCCGTCTGCCAGCGGGGTTCGATGTCTTGCGGCTGATAGCGGGCGTCGGTTTGGGCGGACATGGTCAGTTCCTGGATATGAGAGCCGAGATATGAAAAAGCCGGGCCGATGGGGCCCGGCGCTGTCTTACGCGTCGCTTGGCGAGGGGTCCAGACCGAGGTCGCCCCGTTCCGCTGCGATCAGAGGCCAAGCTCGCGAATACGGATCTGGCGGGCGCGGGTGAGAATGGCGTTTTCAACCGCGCGCACGGTTTCCGCGCTGGCCGGACCATTGCGCGACACCAGGGCGACGTTCAACGACCGCGCATCAAGTGCCGCATCGGTCACGGCGATGGTCGCGCGATACGGCCGGCCACCCCCCGGAGGCGTGCCAAAGCCCGTGGTGATCACGCCCGAGAACGGATCAACGGTCTCAATCGGCAAGAAGTCGAGCACTTCCAGCGAGGCCGTCCAGATATAACGATTCACGCTCAGAACCGTGCTGGGATCATCGCGCCTTGAGAACAGGTCCCAAACCGAACCAGAGGAACCCGTCATTTCCTCGCGATCGCGCACCGCCTCGGCCTGTGCCACCGCACGATCATCACCGCCCCCGAACAGCGAGCCCATGCGACCGCCACACGCGGACAGAAAAAGAATCGCACATAGCGCGATGAGTGTTGTCTTTGCCGGAATTGCCGTCATTTGCTGTCCCCACCACGCGATCTATGGTGTTTATAACACTGTCTATACGGGCGCGTGTGTGCGCCCGCGCCAAGGCTGTATCTAAACGACGGGCCGGGGCGGAACAAGCAGTTTGCTCAGGGAACACGCTCAAACGCGCGTGTGTCCTGGAATGCCGCCGAATTTCGGGCGTTGTGAGGGTGAAAATGGGGCGTGGCAAAACTGCACCACAAATACCCAGAGTTCCGCACGCTGCTATGGATGTATTGCAAAGTCGGGGCCGAAAAGGGAAACAGGCAAAGACCCAGCTTACTAACAAGATGGGCTTTGAATTTTTAAGTCTACGAGGGAAACCATGAAGAAACTTCTCCTTGCATCGACCGCATTGGTCCTGTCGGCTGGTCTGGCAAACGCACAAGCACTTACTTTCTCCGGCGAAGGCCGCATGGGCATCAACGGTTCGAACCAAACCGGCGTTAACGTCTGGAACATCGAAAACCGTCTGACCATCAACTTCAACGTCGCAGTTGAAGCCGATCATGGCCTGACCTTCGGCGCATGGGCACGCGCTCGTACCAGCGGCACGACCACTGCAGGTCTGTCGGGTTCGCGCGTCTGGGTTGAAGCCAGCAACCTGCGCCTGACCTTCGGTAACCAGGACGGCGCTATCCGTCAGTCCGGTGTTGCATTCGGTTACGCTGGCGGTTGTGGCGTCGGCTACGAAGGTGGCCAGCAGTGCCTCGACTCCGTTGGCCTGCTGTCCTCGCACGGTCAGAACTCGACCGGTGCTGACAACGAGCAAATGGCTCAGATCATGTACACCATGGGCAGCACCCGCGTGAACTTGTCGCACGGCCGCATGACCGGCACCGAGCTGGGCATCCGCAGCACGTTCGACGCCTTCACCGTTGCATTCGGCTATGGCGACTACGATCTGGGTACTGTCAGCACGGTTGCTAACGGCGACTGGACTGTCACCGGTGTCAGCGCTGTTCAGCTGTTCCGTGACGACACCGTCACCTTGTCGGCACGCTATGATGGCGGTTCGTGGAGCGTTGGCGCAATCGTTGCACGCATCGGCACCACCGGCCAGCGTAACGTGAACCTGTTGGGCGTGCCATTCGGCCCGGTATTCCCGGCTCGCGATTGGACCAACTGGCAGATCAACGGTACCGTCGCTCTCGGTGGTGGTAACCTGTATGGCTTCTTCGGTGAAGTCTATGACGGCACGGTTGTTGGTCTGAGCTACGGCTACGGCCTGGGTGGCGGCGCTACTTTGACCGCTGGCTTCGAGCACGTTCGTGACCAGTTCAACGTTGCTGGCAACGACATCACCACCGCTTCGGTTGGTGTTGCGTTCAACTTCTAATCAACCCACAAGTTGATTATGCGAAGAGCGGGCTCAGGCCCGCTCTTTTGCATTTGAGGGCGGCGGCCAACCCACATAAGCGGAGCTTTGCTTATCCCGCTGATGTGTAGTGCATCGTCGCCAAGAGGCATGGTAAAAGCCCTTACACAGTAGAGGGTTCCAACCGATGCGTCGTCTTTTCCTTATTCTGCCGATCTTGGCCGCAAGCCCCGGTTTTGCAGAGGTAACGCATTCCGTTGAAGCCCAATTCGGCGTGGCCTATTCATCGAACTCAAACCAAACCCGGGGACAGACGCAAACGCTCTACTCGGGACGCTACACATCGCGTTTTTCGCATCAATCCGATAGCGGCGTGATGTTCCGCTTTGAGGTCGGTGCCGACGTCGGCAATTTTGAGCCGCACCACCCCGCAGCGACAATGCGCGCGCGCGGTCAGATCTCCATCGGGTCCGAGTAACGCCTTCCCATTTTTCCTGACCTGTGCCTTTGTGCTGTCATCGCGAAAGGAGAGGCCATGACCCTATCTGCCATCACCGACCGTCTGCGCGCCGCTGAAACGGCCGCCGGGCGTGCGCCGGGTTCCGTGACCTTGATCGCCGTCTCCAAGGTGCAACCCGAAGATCGGGTGCGCGCCGTGCTGGCGCAAGGTCAGCGCATTTTTGGCGAGAATCGCGTACAAGAGGCGCAGGGTCGTTGGCCCGCGTTTCAGCAGGAATTTCAAGATGTTGAACTTCATCTGATCGGCCCGCTGCAAACCAACAAGGCGCGCGCTGCGGTTGAGATGTTTGACGTTATTCATACGGTGGATCGCCTGAAGCTGGCGCAAACCCTCGCGCGTCTGGCCGATGAGCGCGGCACCTGTCCGGACCTGTTCCTGCAGGTCAATACCGGGGCCGAACCGCAAAAGGCCGGGGTCTTGCCCGAAGATGCGGATCGCCTGATCGCCGAGGTTCGCGCGCTGTCGCTGCCGCTGATCGGGCTGATGTGCATCCCGCCCGTTGATCAGGATTCAGCACAACATTTCAAACATTTGGCCGAGATTGCCGGGCGGAATGATTTGCCAGGCCTGTCGATGGGAATGTCGGATGACTTTGAGGCGGCGGTCGCGCTGGGTGCCACGCATATCCGCGTAGGTTCAGCGATTTTTGGCACGCGAAGCGACTGAGGCCGGAACAATCAGGCGGCTGGTTGGCGCAAGATTTTGGGTGATCCACAGCAGATCACGCCGTGCGAAAGCCACACAACCCGCCGTCGGAAACCCAGGGCGTCGCCATGTGTGCAGGAATATCGCCGACCCTTTGCCGGGTTGCGCATCAGGCCAGTTCCAATCCGTCGTCAAAATCAGGTCATACAGCGGATCGGCCCGGCGCAGGATCTCGTGGCTTGCGGCAAAGGGTGCGCGGGTTTGATGGTTATAGGCTGGGTGGCCCGGATCATCGCACCACAGGTCGCGCGGGCCAATCGGGCGCGCGGTTGGTGGCAACAAATGCGCGGCGATCCGATCTGGGCGAAACAGAATGTCGGTGATCCGATGCCTGCCCACCGGGGTTGCCCCGTCGCCCTCGCGTTTGTCAGCCGTAACACCCCCTCGGCCGATCGTGCAGGGAAACACGCGCCCGCGAAACCTGATACCCATTGGGGTGAGGACAAGATCGCACGGCGTCACAAGATATGCCCGGATTTGGCGGCTTTGGTCGCGAGATAGTCGGCGTTCTCATCGGTTTGACCGGCTTGCAACGGAACCCGTTCCAGCACCGTGATGCCGCCGCGTTCCAGCATTGCCACTTTCTTGGGGTTATTGGTCAACAGTTTGACCTGCGGAAACCCAAGCCGGCGCAGCAATTCCGCGCCCAGCCGAAAATCGCGCTCGTCGTCCTCGAAGCCCAGTCGATGATTTGCCTCGACGGTGTCAAAACCTTGATCTTGCAAGGAATAGGCGCGCATCTTGTTGGCCAGACCAATGCCGCGCCCCTCTTGGTTGAGATAGAGCAGCACGCCCGAACCCGCGTCATGCATCGAGTTCAGCGCCGCGTGAAGTTGCGGCCCGCAATCGCATTTCAGAGAGCCCATGACATCGCCGGTGAAACACGCCGAATGCAGCCGCGTCAACACGGGTTGATCGCGCATCGGACGGCAGACTTCGATGGCGTAATGCTCCACGCCACCGTCCTGCGGGCGAAACACATGCAGCCGCCCCATCCCCGCCAGGCGCATCGGCAAACGGGCGGCCACCACCGGGTTGAGGCGGGTTTCGGGTGCTTCGGTCTCGTCCGTGGTCAGCGCGGTCAGGCCGTTCTCTTGCGCGAATTTGGCGGCATCCGGCACGGTCACGACCACCGCAGCGGGCAAGAGATGCGCTGATTTCGCCAGAACAATCGCCGCGCGGTGCAGCGCGGCGTCGCCGTCGCGCCGGGATATCAACGGCCCCTTCATTGGATGGGTCAGATCGTCGGCCGGGTCGGCCAAAGCCTCGATCCAGGCGACGCCGGCGTCCGCGGGCAGCGAAATGCGCGCCAAATCGCCATCATAGGCGCGCGCCTTGAGGGTCTGCGCGCGATGCGCTGTCAGGGCCACAACCGGGGTTCCCAGCATCCGCAAGGCGGCCAGACGATCCGCGGTTATGGCTTCCGCCGAAACGACCAGCGCACCCTGGTCACCACGGGTCAACGCCACGGGCAGACCCATACGCAGGTCGGCGCGGGCACGATTGAGGCGTTCAAGAGGGTTTGGCGACAGTGACATAAGGCCCCGTACTGAAACAATTCCCCTCTGGATGTAAGACAGGATGGGGGAAATTGAAACATAACCCGGTCATTCGACACGTCCGCGTGAGAAAACGCGCCAAACCTTGAAGCTTTGCCTGCCAACAGACACCTTTAGACCAACGACGCCACGTCGGTAGGAGATTAAACCATGTCCAAATTGAGCAAAATCCTGTTGGTAGACGACGATGACGACCTGCGCGAAGCCCTGGCCGAGCAACTGGTCGCCACCGAAGAATTCGACACATTCGAGGCCGACAGCGGCGCCACGGCGATGGAACGGGTGCGTGAGGGCGAGTACGAGTTGGTGATTCTGGACGTCGGCCTGCCCGACACGGATGGTCGCGAATTGTGCAAACGGATGCGCAAAGCGGGGGTGAAATGCCCGATCCTGATGCTGACAGGTCATGATTCGGACGCCGACACCATTCTGGGGCTCGAGTCCGGCGCCAATGACTATGTCACCAAGCCGTTCAAGTTTCCGGTGCTTTTGGCCCGCATTCGGGCGCAATTGCGCCAGCATGAGCAATCCGAGAATGCGGTTTTCCAGCTTGGCGATTATCAGTTCAAACCGGCGCAAAAGATGCTTCTGGATGCCAAGGATCGCAAAATTCGGTTGACGGAAAAGGAAACCAACATCCTGAAATTCCTGTATCGCGCCCCCGATGGGTTGGCCCCGCGCGAGGTGCTGCTGCACGAAGTCTGGGGTTATAACGCCGGGGTGACGACTCACACGCTGGAAACGCACATCTATCGGTTGCGTCAGAAAATCGAGCCTGATCCCTCGAATGCGCGGCTTTTGGTGACGGAACCGGGTGGATATCGGCTGGTTCCTTGAGGGAAAAGTCGGCTCGGGCACGGTATAGATGCCAAGTTTACGCAAAATAAAGGCTTCCGGGCGTATCGTTTCCCAAATACCTCTCCCCTGCGCGTCGGGGTCATGGCGCGCTTCCTCCCTGTTGGACTGATCCGGGCCTGTTTGTGCCCGGATCTTTTTTTATTGCGCATGTGAAGATAAATGGGGTATCCTAACCGGGTTGGGCACGCGTGTGCGCAGCAAACTCCCTGTTGGACTCGGCCCTGAGGTGTTTGGCACCGCGGGGCCTTTCTTTTGCGTGGATGGCCGGTGTAGACCAAGGGCCAGAAAACAGGAGTACTCATGGCGTTCACCTTGGCCACTTGGAACATCAATTCGGTTCGCCTGCGGGCGGGGCTGGTGGAAAAGCTGCTGCGCGAAGAAGCGCCAGACGTGCTGTGTCTGCAAGAATGCAAAAGCCCGCTTGAGCTGATGCCCACAGAGACCTTCGCGGCGATGGGCTATGGCCACATGGTCGCGCGCGGGCAGAAGGGCTATAACGGCGTGGCGATCCTTTCGCGGCTTCCGTTGAAAGACGCCGGGCATATCGACTGGTGCGAAAAAGGCGACGCGCGCCACGTTGCGGCGGAGCTGGAAAACGGCGTGGTGATCCACAACTGCTATGTGCCCGCCGGTGGCGATGTGGCGGATCGTGAGGTGAACGAGAAATTCGGTCACAAGATGGATTTCATGGCCGAAATGCGGGATCGCTTTGCCAAGGATCGTCCGCGCAAATCCATTTTGGTCGGCGATCTGAACATCGCGCCGCGCGAGGATGACGTGTGGAGCCACAAAGCCCTGCTGAAAGTCGTGAGCCATACGCCAATCGAGGTGGAAATCTTTGGCCAGGCGCAAGAGGCCGGCGGCTGGGTGGATGTGACTCGTCAGGATATCCCCGACGGCTTGCTGTACAGTTGGTGGTCGTACCGCGCCAAGGATTGGGACGCGGCGGACAAGGGGCGGCGGCTGGACCACATCTGGGCCAGCGCCGACCTTGGGGCCGCGGCACATTCGTCGCGCATTCTGCGGGCCGCGCGCGGCTGGGAAAAGCCCAGCGACCATGCACCGGTGTTTGCGACATTCGATCTGTAGGGCGTTGATCGAGGGTGGCGCGTCGCTCGGGGCATCGAACCCCTCGCGACGCGCGTGCAGAGCACGCCCGGGGCGGTGCCGCCCCGGCCTGCTGGCGCAGGCATTTTGAGTATTTTTGGCAAGATGAAGCGGTTGGGCCAAGAGGTCGGCGGGCAGGTTTCGCGCGTTTGCCCCTTGGAGTCCGGACACAGCGCACGCATATAGGGTCAAAGCGAATTCCACGAGGAAAACCATGCTGGGCACTCTGAATACCGCGCCGGTCGCGGCCGATTTGATCAAAGACACCACCGAAGCCACCTTCATGCAGGACGTCGTCGAGGCCAGCCAGGATGTGCCGGTCATCGTTGATTTCTGGGCGCCGTGGTGTGGACCTTGCAAAACCCTCGGCCCGGCGTTGGAGGCTGCTGTCACCGCTGCCAAGGGCAAGGTGAAGATGGTCAAGATCAACGTCGATGAGAACCAGATGATTGCCGGCCAGATGCGGATCCAGTCGATCCCGACGGTCTATGCGTTTTTCGAGGGCAAGCCGGTGGACGCCTTCCAAGGCGCCCTGCCCGCGTCCGAATTGAAGTCCTTTGTCGACAAGCTGGCCGCGCTGGCAGGCGACGGTGGGTTGGCCGAGGCTTTGGCCGAAGCCGAAGCGATGCTGGACGGTGGCAATTTCGCGGATGCGGCCGAGGTTTTCGCGGCTATTGTCGGCGAGGAGCCGGAAAACGCTGCGGCCATGGGGGGGCTGGCCCGCGCGCATATCGCCGCGGGAAACCTCGATCAGGCCGAGGCCTTGTTGGCCAACGCGCCTGCCAAGATCGCCACCGCGCATGAGTTGGAGGCCGCGCGCGCGCAACTGGCGCTGGCGCGTCAGGCGGCAACGGCGGGCCCGGTGGATGAATTGCGCGCTCTGCTCGAGGCCGACCCCGCCAACCATCAGGCGCGGATTGATCTGGCACAGGCGCTTCATGCCAAGGGCGATGTGGCGGGGGCCATTGACGAATTGCTCGAGTTGTTCCGCCGTGATCGTGAGTGGAATGACGGCGCGGCCAAGGCCCAACTGCTGACGATCTTCGATGCGCTGAGCCCCAAGGATCCGTTGGTGCAAAAAGGTCGGCGTCGATTGTCGTCGATGATATTTGTTTAACGGCGCAACCGTACTATGTCAGGGTCATGATGAAACTTGTCGACCTGCCTGACACGATTGCACTCTTTCCGCTGCCGGGGGCTTTGTTGCTGCCGCGCTCAAAGCTGCCGCTGCATATCTTCGAGCCTCGCTATCGCGTGATGATCGGGGATTGCCTGAAAACACCGACGCGGCTGATCGGCATGATCCAGCCGCGCGGCGTCCCGGTTGGCGAGGGCGAGCGGCTGCACACGATTGGGTGCGCGGGCCGTCTGACCTCGTTCACCGAGACCGATGACGGGCGCTACATGATCACCTTGACCGGGATCTCGCGGTTTCGCCTGCTGCAGGAAAGTGGCGCGGGCCTGAAACCCTATCGGCAAGCGCGGGTTGACTGGACCGGGTTCGAGGGGGATCTGGGCCGCGTGGAACACGATCCGTCGCAAAACCGCGAGGCGTTTCTGGGCCTTCTGGGGCGGTATTTCGCAGCCTTGTCGCCCCTGACCGACTGGAAAAGCCTGCAAGATGCCGATGATGAGATGATGATCAACGCGCTGTCGATGCTCTGTCCCTTTGCGCCGGAAGAGCGTCAGGCGTTGCTGGAGGCCCCGTCGCTGACCACCCGACGGGAGACGTTGATGACCTTGATGGAGTTCGCCCTGCGCACTGTGTCCGCGCAGCCCGGAGGGCGGATGCAATGAGTTCGGACAGCGCATCGAGAATAGATCGCCACATGCTCGAAGCCTTGGTGTGTCCGGTCACGCAGGGGCGGCTGAACTATGACGCCGCCGCACAAGAGCTGATCTCGCGCACCGCGCATTTAGCGTTCCCGATCCGCAATGGCATCCCGATCATGTTGGCTTCTGAGGCGCGCGAGCTCGATTAGGCCGAAGTTGATTTGCGACGCGGTCAGGGGGCGGCTAGTCTTGGGGTGTCGTGAGACGTCAGGGGTGCGCAGATGATCCATCGAATTGCGGTTTCAAGTTTGGCGCTGGTGGGTTTGGTGCTGCTGTCCGGATGCGCCACGCCGTTGGAGCAGTGTTTACGGCAGGCCAATCGCGATGTTCTGGAAATTCAGCGAGAGCTGGATATCAGGCGCGGCAATGTCCAGCGTGGCACGCGGATCGAGCGGGTGATGATGCCCGAATTGCAGATGTCGTTTTGCGCCGGTCCC
The DNA here is from genome assembly GCF_034676545.1 of Pararhodobacter sp. Taxonomy (NCBI): domain Bacteria; kingdom Pseudomonadati; phylum Pseudomonadota; class Alphaproteobacteria; order Rhodobacterales; family Paracoccaceae; genus Pararhodobacter; species Pararhodobacter sp. Next base: position 248,752 of record NZ_JAUCBZ010000015.1, on the reverse strand, counting down.
GGTGGTCAGCCTGTGCCGTGCCAGCGTTGGGTGCAAGAGACGCAGGAATTCCATCATCCGATCAACCGGGAGTTGGAGCGCGAACGCATCGCCTTGTTGGAGCGCCAGATGGTCCGGGCCGAGGCCGCCGCCGCGCAAGCCTCGGCGCAGTGTCGTGCGGCGTATCCGCCCGAATGACTTAACCGCGCCCAACGCCAAAACGATCCTGCCAGCAAGGCAACAGGTCACCCGGTTCGGCGTGCGCCTGAAAGATCGCGCGCGCAATGGCGCGGCTCAGGCAGATCGCGGCGGCGTGCCCCAATTCCAGCGCGCCTCCCTCGGGCAGGGCGCGCTGGCCCGTCGCCGCGGCAAACACCAGATCTCCGTCGTGCGGCGTGTGGGCGGGGACAATGGCGCGCGCCAACCCGTCATGTGCGGCGGTGGCCAGGCGCGTTGCCTGCGGTTTGGTCAGGATTGCATCGGTGGCAATGATGGCAAGGGTCGTGGCCTCGCCCAGACGTTTCAGCGGCGGCGGGAACAGGGCAGGGTGGTGACGCGCAGGGCCGAGGCCGCCAAATTCCGCGCCAATCTCAAAAGGCGCTGCCCAGAATTCCGGGCCGTCACCCACGGTCACGCTGCCCACGGCATTGACCGCGACCAAGGCGCCGACGGTGACCCCCGAGGCCAGCACCAAAGATGTCGACCCCAATCCGCCCTTGAGCCCCGCGACCGTGGCCCCGGCGCCTGCACCCGCAGTCCCCAGCGAAAACGCATGCCCGCAGGCTGCCAGAGCGGCACGGCCAAGCGCAGGATAGGGATTTTCGCGCCACGCCTTGTCACCGCCGTTCAGCAGATCAAACAGGATCGCGGCTGGCACAATGGGGATGCGCGCCGGACCCACGGCAAAGCCACGGCCGCTTTCGTGCAGCGCGTCGGCAACGCCCTGTGCCGCGCCCAGCCCAAAGGCCGACCCACCGGACAGCACCAGCGCGTCCACCGCCTGCACCATGCGATCCGGGGCCAGCAAGTCGGTCTCACGCGTGCCGGGGGCGCCGCCCATCACATGCACGCCCGCGACCATCGGCTCATCGCCGAGCAGTACCGTGGCCCCACTTTTCAGCGCCACATCGGCGGCGTTTCCTACGCTGAGGCCCGGCACATCGGTGATCAGATTGCGGGGACCGGGGGCGTAAAGGGTCATGGTGTTGTCCTGCAATTGCGGCCTGACGCAGCCTAGGGCGATGTCGGCGAATGGTAAACCGCTAGGCAGCGCAAAGCGAATGCGCTACCACGGAGACAGATTTGATCATTATTCTGGATGGGCATGCAAATCTCTACCGTCGTCAGCACACCCACCAAGTTGCCCGAACACGAGGCGACCTATCGCCGCTTGCATGACATGATGATGTTCGGCGATCTGGCCCCCGGCCAGAAGGTGACCCTGCAAGGGATAACGGCCGCGCTTGGGACGGGTATGACCCCGGTGCGCGAGGCGATCCGCCGTCTGACCGCCGAGGGCGCGCTGACCCTGCATGAGAACCGCCGTATCTCGGTGCCGCAACTGACCTTGTCGCAAGTCGATGAAGTGGCCTTTGCCCGTCTCGCGCTGGAGCCGAAGCTGGCGCAAGACGCGCTGGTTCGGATGAGCGCCGAGGATATCGACGCGCTTGCGGTGATCGACAAAGGGATCGACACGGCAATCGGCGCGGGCGACGTGCAGGCGTATCTCTCGGGCAATCACAGCTTTCACTTCTCGATCTATCAGATGGCCGACGCGCCGATTCTTCTGTCGCTGACCGCGTCCTTGTGGCTGCGGGTGGGGCCGTCGTTGCGCGTGGTGATCGAAGCGGGTGGCTCGATTGGCCCGGACCGGCACAAAGATGCGCTGGCCGCGATGCGCGACGGCGATGCGGCGCGTCTGGGCGAGGCGATCAAGGCGGATATCCTGCAAGGCATCGACCGGTTGCGCGCGGATATCCAGCGACGCCTGTAGCCGAAGCCAGGCGCTTTGCGGCGCTCATTATTCAAGATTGCGTGGCGTCCGGCATAAATTTGATCAAATTCTATTGCCCGAGCTTCCGCCGAGTTGTATCGTGGCCCGAATCCCCGGTCATTGCCGGGCCAGTCGGAGTTTTTTCGCTATGCGCCAGATCACCAACCATATGCCCACCGCCGAACTGCAAGCGCTCGATGCCGCGCATCACATGCACCCGTTCACGACCAACGCCGATCTTGCCAAAAAAGGCGTGCGGATCATCACCCGCGCCGAGGGCGTGACCCTGACCGACAGTGAGGGCCAGGAAATTCTGGATGGCATGGCGGGCCTGTGGTGCGTCAACCTTGGCTATGGCCGTCAGGAACTGGCCGATGTCGCCGCACGTCAGATGATGGAGCTGCCGTTCTACAACACGTTTTTCCAGACCAGCCATGTGCCGGCCATTGCTTTGGCGTCACGGATCGCTGAACTGGCGCCGGGTGATCTGAACCATGTGTTCTTCGCCGGTTCCGGGTCGGAATCGAACGACACCAACATCCGCATGGTCCGGCATTACTGGGCGCTCAAGGGCAAGCCCTCCAAAACGGTGATCATCAGCCGCAAGAATGGCTATCACGGCTCGTCGGTGGGCAGTGGCAGCCTTGGCGGCATGGCGGGGATGCACGCGCAAGGTGGCCTGCCGATCCCGGATATCACCCATATCGACCAGCCCTATTGGTACAAGGAAGGCGGCGACATGTCGCCCGAGGAATTCGGTCTGGCGCGCGCCCGTCAGCTTGAGGAGAAAATTCTTGAGCTGGGCGTTGACCGCGTCGCCGCCTTCATCGGCGAGCCGATTCAAGGCGCGGGCGGCGTGATCATCCCGCCCAGCACCTATTGGCCCGAAATCCAGCGCATTTGCGACGAATACGGCATCCTGTTGATCGCGGATGAGGTGATCACAGGATTTGGTCGCACCGGCAATTGGTTCGGCAGTCAGACGCTGGGCATTCGCCCGCATATCATGACGATCGCCAAGGGCCTGTCCTCGGGCTATGCACCGATCGGCGGCTCGATTGTCTGCGATGAGGTGGCCAATGTCATCGGCGCGGATGAGTTCAACCACGGCTATACCTATTCCGGGCACCCGGTGGCGGCAGCGGTGGCGCTTGAAACGCTGCGGATCATGGACGAGGAAAAGGTGATCGAGCATGTTCGCGATGTGGCTCACCCCTATCTGGCGAAACGCTGGCATGCGCTGGCCGATCATCCGCTGGTCGGGGAAACCTGCTTGATCGGGCTGATGGGGTCGCTGTCGCTGGTGCCGGAAAAGAACGGCAGCAAGGAGTTCGCCGCCCCTGAGGGCACTGCGGGCTACATCGTGCGCGAGCAGTGTTTCGCCAACAATGTCATCATGCGCCACGTCGGCGACCGGATGATCATTGCGCCGCCGTTGGTCATCACGCCCGAGCAGATTGACGTGATGATGGACCGCGCGACACTGGCGCTGGACAAGGCGCACGCGCAGCTCAAGGCCGAAGGTCTGATGAAAGCCGCCTGATGGATCTGCTGACCGTCAATGACCGCGACGGGGTCTATCCGGCCTCGTGGTACGCAGAAACGGCGACGCAATTGTCGCCGTTTCCAAAGGCGCAGGGAGACTTGCGCTGCGATGTCTGCGTGATTGGCGGCGGCTATACCGGGCTGTCGGCGGCGCTGCATCTGGCGGAACGCGGCTATGATGTGATCCTGCTCGAGGCGCAGCGCGTCGGCTTCGGGGCCTCTGGCCGCAACGGTGGGCAGGTCGGCACCGGGCAACGGTTGGATCAGGACGCGCTGGAGGGCATGGTCGGCAAGACTGTTGCGCGCGGCTTGTGGGATCTGTCGCTGGAGTCGGTGGCTCTGACGCGCGATCTGGCGCAGAAACACGCGCCCGATGCGGGGTATGCCCCCGGCATCATCCACGCCGCGCACAAGCCGCGCTACGTTACCGACGCGCGTATTTACGCCGAGAAAATGGCGCGTGATTATGGGTATGATCAAATTCAGCCGCTGACCCGTGAGGCCCTGCGCGAGATCCTCAACTCGCCCGTCTATCACGGCGGCGATCTGGATCGGGGTGCGGGGCATCTGAACCCGCTGCGTTATGCCTTGGGGCTGGCGCGCGCGGCACAGGCTGCCGGGGTGCGGATTTTCGAGGGGTCACGCGTCACCGCCCTGACCCACGCGCAACCCGCCCGCGTTGAAACCGAAAGCGCCCGCATCACCGCCGAGTTTGTCGCGCTGGGCTGCAACGGCTATTTGGGGCGGCTGGAGCCCACCGTGGCGGCGCGGGTGATGCCGATCAACAATTATATCGCCGCGACCCGCCCAATGACCGATACCGAGCGCGCCGCGGTCATTCGTGGCCATTACGCCGTCGCGGACAGCAAATTCGTGGTCAATTACTTCCGCTTTTCCGACGACAATCGTCTGCTGTTTGGCGGTACGGAATCTTATGGCTACAGGTTTCCGGCGGATATCGCCAGCAAGGTGCGCCGTCCGCTGGAGCAGATTTTCCCGCACCTCAAAGACATTGAACTCACCCACGCCTGGGGGGGCACGCTGGGGATCAGTCTAAACCGGATGCCACATTTCGCGCGGCTGTCGGGCACAGTGCTGTCGGCCTCGGGCTATTCCGGGCATGGGGTGGCGATGGCGACGCTGGGCGGCAAATTGCTGGCCGAGGCGATCTGCGGACAGGCCGAACGATTCGACCTGATGGCGCAAGTTCCCTCGCCAGCCTTCCCCGGCGGCGCAAGTCTGCGTTGGCCGTTGATGGCTCTGGCAATGGCTTGGTTCTCGTTGCGCGACCGGTTGTGATTCGCGCGACTCGGCCCGGTGCGCGAAAAGAGAGTGCGCAGGTCCCGGATCGGCGGAAAACTGCCAGATCAACCCAAGGTTGAGGGTTGCCGCGAAGCAACAGTCCGCGACCTCAAAGCCCCACTAAACACAACACCTTGTGGTTTCTGGGCCGCACCCCACAAAGTGCATTGCGCCATCGGCCAGTTTCCCCTTTTCCCTTTTGTCCTCCACCCCTAGGAGTCGTGACAGTTGCCAACACACATGTCGGGGGACGAGTGTGACAAATTTTGATCGCCGGACAGTGATGTCCGGGCTAGGAGCGTTGTGCCTGGGGGGCGCAACGCACCTTTCCACACCATCTGGAGCGTATGCTCAAACTGCGGCTGCGGTGCCGATGCCGCCGGTCCCGCGGATCACGGAACGGCATGATTTCGTGTCCGTGAACGCGGTTCGCACCAGCCGTGCTGCGGTTGCGCTGACCTTTGACGACGGCCCGCATCCGACGCATACGCCGATGCTGCTGGATATTCTGGCGCGCTACAACGTCAAGGCGACGTTCTATGTGATCGGCCAGAGTGTGCGTCGCTATCCGGAAATTCTGCATCGCATTGTGGCCGAGGGGCACGAGGTCGGGAACCATACCTGGACTCACCCGACCTTGAGCAGGCTCGGGAACGGCTCTGTGCTGAGTGAGATTGATCGCACGCAGGAGGTCGTCTGGCGCACCGTTGGCGCCTTGCCGGTGACGATGCGGCCGCCCTATGGTGCCATGTCCAGCCAGCAAAGCCATATGCTGAACGATCAACGCAATATCCCGACGATCATGTGGTCGGTTGACCCCGAGGACTGGCGTCGCCCGGGCTCGTCGGTGGTGGCGGATCGGATGGTGCGTGGCGCGCAGCCAGGCTCTGTGATCCTGGCGCATGACATCCACGGTCCGACGATTCGCGCGATTCCTCAGGCGATCGAGGGGATCGCCGCGCGTGGTTTAGGCTTTATGACCATGTCCGAGTTGTTGGGATTCCGGCGCTGGGGCCCTCGTGGCCTGCGCTATGTCAGCGCACCTTCGGCATCCTACCATCAAGGCTGAACGACCCAATCAGCAAACGACCAATGTGCGATCCTGTCAGGGTCGCGCTTTTTCGTTGTGACGGGTGCCGAGCGCGAAACCACGCCGATCCCAAACATTAAAGCTTCACAAACGAAAGCTAACGAAGCAAGCTGCGGGTATTCACGGCGGGTTTGGAAACGACAAGCCGAGATCGCTCGTCTTGCAGAACGCACCTGCAAGCCGCAACCAATGGGGACAATCATGATCAAGCAAAGCTTACTTGCCGCAACGGCTCTGACGATGACGGCTGCGATTCCGGCGCAGGCACAGGTGGAAATTCAATGGTGGCACGCCATGGGGGGCCGTCTGGGCGAGCTGGTCGAAGAAATCGCGACCAATTTCAATGCCAGCCAGTCCGATTATGTCGTGCGGCCCAGCTTCCGGGGTACCTATACCGAGACGATGACCGGCGCGATTGCCGCGTTCCGGGCCGGTGAACAGCCGCATATCGTGCAGGTGTTCGAGGTTGGCACCGGTACGATGATGGCCGCCGAGGGCGCGATCATTCCGATCTATCAACTGATGGCCGATCACGATGTGCCGTTTGATCCCTCTGCCTATCTGCCCGCCGTGGTCGGCTATTACACCGACCCGGATGGCAACATGCTGTCCTTCCCGTTCAACTCATCGACGCCGATCCTGTATTACAACCGCGATGTGTTCGAGGCCGCCGGGCTTGACCCCGATCACGCCCCCACCACCTGGGCCGAGATGGAAACCATGTCGCGCCAGATCGTCACCTCGGGCGCGGCGACCTGCGGCTTTACCACCCGCTGGCCAAGCTGGGTTCAGCTTGAAAACTTCCTCGCCTATCACAACCTGCCGCTGGGCACCCAGCAGAACGGGTTTGGCGGCTTTGATGCGGAATTGGTCCTGAACCAGCACGCGCCGCTGATCCGCCACTGGGAAAACCTGGCGCGTTGGCAGGATGAGGGTCTGTTCAGCTGGGCCGGCGGTGGCGCTGGCCCGGATGCGGGGCCGAAATTTTACAGCGGCGAATGCGCGATGATGATGGAAAGCTCGGCCGGTCGTGCCGGGGTTCTGTCGAACGCGGAATTCAGCGTCGGCTACGGCATGCAGCCCTATTACGAGGACGTGGACGGCGCGCCGCAAAACTCGATCATCGGCGGCGCAACCCTGTGGACGCTGTCGGGCCATGACGAGAGTGACTACGAAGGCGTGGCGCGCTTCTTCGAGTTCCTGTCGCTGCCCGAAAATCAGGCCTGGTGGCACCAGAACACCGGCTATCTGCCGATCACCCAGGCGTCGTATGATCTGACCCGCGAACAGGGCTATTACGAGGCCAATCCCGGTGCTGACATCTCGATCACGCAGATGAACCTGAACCCCCCGACCGAGAATTCCCGTGGCCTGCGGTTCGGCAACTTCGTGCAGATCCGCGATATCATCTCCGAGGAAATGGAAGGCATGATCATCGGCGACAAGACCGCGCAGGAAGCGGCTGACGCGATTGTCGAGCGCGGCAACCGTCTGTTGCGCGATTTCGAAGACGCGATGCAGTGATCTGACTTGCTTTCCCGCCCGGTTCTGTGCCGGGCGGGCTTTCTCGGAAATAGGCCCCGCATGCAAACCAAGCGCATGACCTTCAGCAGCCGTTGGCTGCCCTATGCATTGCTTGCGCCGCAAGTGATCATCACGCTGATCTTCTTTGTCTGGCCCGCCAGTCAGGCGCTGTGGCAATCCATGCTGCGCCAAGACCCGTTCGGGATGCGCACCACCTTCATCTGGTTTCGCAATTTCGCGCGCCTTTTCGACGATCCGCATTACCTTGCGTCGATGAAAACCACGCTGATCTTTTCCGTCAGCACCACCGTTCTGGCGATGTCGCTGGCGCTGTTGTTCGCGACGATGGTCAACCGCATGATCCGCTCGCGCGATACCTATACCACCTTTCTGGTCTGGCCCTATGCCGTGGCTCCGGCGATTGCCGGTGTGCTGTGGTGGTTCATCTTCAACCCTTCGGTCGGCATCCTGCCCTATATCCTGTCGGGGTTCGGCTATGACTGGAACCACCGGCTGCAATCGGGGGATGCGATGATTTTGGTCGTCGTCGCTGCCGCCTGGAAACAGATCAGCTACAACTTCCTGTTTTTCCTTGCGGGCCTGCAATCCATCCCGCAATCCCTGATCGAGGCCGCCGCCATCGACGGTGCCAGCCGCCGCAAACGTTTCTGGACCATCGTGTTCCCGCTGCTGTCACCGACCACGTTTTTCCTGATGGTGGTCAATATCGTCTACGCCATGTTCGACACGTTCGGCGTGATCCACGCCACGACCGAGGGCGGGCCAGCACAGGCCACCAATATCCTTGTGTACAAGGTGTTCCGCGACGGGTTTGTCGGCAACAACCTTGGCTCAAGCGCCGCGCAATCGGTGATCCTGATGGCAATTGTCATCGTGCTGACCGTGGTGCAATTTCGCTGGATCGAACGCCGGGTGAATTACTGATGGGGCCGTGTCATGGTTGAAAACGACCGCTGGGGCACGATCCTTGCCCATATCGTCCTGATCCTGGGCGTCGCCATTGTGGTGTTCCCGGTCTATGTGGCGATCATCGCCTCGACGCATGAAGCGGGCACCTTTCTGCGTGGGGTCATGCCGCTGCTGCCCGGCGCGCATGGATGGGAGAATTACCGCACTGTCATCTTCGAGGGCCGCTCGAACGCCGGTGCGCCGCCGATCGGCTTGATGCTGTGGAACAGTTTTGTCATGGCCATGATGATTGCCGTGGGCAAGATCGCCATTTCGCTGCTGTCGGCCTTTGCCATTGTCTATTTCCGCTTTCCGTTCCGCATCTTCTTTTTCTGGATCATCTTTGTCACGCTGATGCTGCCGGTCGAGGTGCGCATCGTGCCGACCTTTCAGGTGGTCGCCAATCTCGGCATGCTGAACACCTACGCGGGCCTGTCGATCCCGTTGATCGCCAGCGCCACCGCGACCTTCCTGTTCCGGCAATTCTTCATGACCATCCCCGAGGAAATGTTGGAGGCCGCGCGCGTCGATGGTGCCGGGCCGATGAAGTTCTTCAAGGATATTCTGCTGCCCCTCAGCGTCACCAACATCGCCGCGATGTTCGTGATCATGTTCATTTATGGCTGGAACCAGTATCTCTGGCCGCTGCTCATCACCACCGATGACAGCTATTACACCATCGTCATGGGTATTCAGCGCATGGTCACGGGGGCCGATAGCGAACCCCTGTGGCATCTGGTGATGGCCACCGTGGTGCTGGCCGCCCTGCCGCCGATCCTTGTGATCCTGTTCATGCAACGGCTCTTTGTGAAGGGCCTGACCGAGACGGAGAAATAACCCATGGCCCGCATCGTGATCGACGACCTGCACAAGGTCTACCCGGGCGGCGTCAAGGCGGTGACGGGTGTCAGCCTTGAGATTGCCGATGGCGAGATGATCGTGCTGGTTGGCCCCTCGGGCTGCGGCAAATCCACGTTGTTGCGTATGGTTGCCGGGTTGGAAACCATCACCAGCGGCACGTTGACGATTGGCGACCGGGTGGTGAACGGGCTGGAACCGGCCGAGCGTGACATCGCCATGGTGTTCCAGAACTACGCGCTTTATCCGCATATGACGGTGTTCGGAAACCTCGCCTATGGGCTGAAGAACCGCAAGGTCAGCAAGGCAGACATCGACCGCCGGGTGCGCCAGGCCGCCGAGATGCTGGAAATCACCGACTATCTGGACCGCAAACCCCGCGCCTTGTCCGGGGGGCAGCGTCAGCGCGTGGCAATGGGGCGCGCCTTGGTGCGCGAACCCGCCGGGTTCCTGTTCGATGAGCCGCTATCCAACCTTGATGCCAAGCTGCGCGTGCAGATGCGCGTCGAAATCCGCCAGTTGCAGCGGCGGCTGAAAACAACCTCGCTCTATGTGACCCACGACCAGCTAGAGGCGCTGACGATGGCTGACCGCCTCGTGGTGTTGAATGGTGGCAAGATCGAGCAGATCGGCACACCGATGGAGGTTTACGCCAGACCCGCCACGGTCTTTGTCGCTGGCTTCATTGGCTCACCGGCGATGAATATGATCGCCGCCGCAACCCTGCGTGATCACGGGGCGATGCCGGGCGAAATGCCGACCGGCACTGACCTTGTCGGCGTGCGGCCCGATGATTTGCAGCTTACCGCGCCAGACGGCCCGCATTTGCGCCTGAACGGGACGGTGGCCCTGCTGGAACCCGCCGGCGCCGAAAGCCACATTTATGTCACGCTGGACGGCGGCAGACAGCCGATCACGCTGCGGGTTCCGGGCCTGCCCAACGTCTCCGAAGGGGCGGCGGTTACCCTGTATGCGGCGCTGGAGGCCCTGCATCCGTTCAACAGCGCCAGTGGCAAGCGCGTGGGTTGAGGTAAATCAAGCCGCCGCCCTGCGCCAGCTGCTAACCTGCGACGAGTCAACAACATGAGTCCCGCCATGCCTTCTGCCCGTATCGCCATTCTCACCGTTTCCGACCGTGCTCACGCGGGCACCTATGCCGACACCGGCGGGCCGGGGGCCGAGGATTGGCTGCGCGCCACGATCACCTCCGAGATCGAGGTGCAGCGCCGAATCATCCCCGATGGTCATGACAATGTCGCGGATGCGCTGGTGCAGTTGATCGACGACTGGGGCGCCGATCTGGTCCTCGTGACCGGCGGCACCGGCCCTTCGCCAAGCGATAAAACCCCCGAGGGCGTCGCGGATGTCGCGGATTTCGACATGCCCGGCTTTGGCGAGGAAATGCGCCGCGCCTCCTTGCTCGAAGTGCCGACCGCGATCCTGTCGCGCCAGGGGGCCAGCGTGCGCGGCAAGGCGCTGATCATCACGCTGCCGGGCAAACCCTCGGCCATTGCGACCTGCCTGAACGCGGTGTTTGCGGCGGTGCCCTATGCCTTGGATCTGATCGGTGCCGCGCGCATTGAAACCGACCCGGCACGGATCAAGGCGTTTCGCCCGAAAGCCAAGTGACCGCCCTATTGCGTCAAATGCCGCAAGCCCTGTGTCACATCGGTGCGAACCGCCAGCCGCAGCCCCGGTTCGTCGCCCGCGTGCAGGGCGGCCAGAATCAACCGGTGATGCGGCGGCGGGGTGTTGCGGCGCAGGCGGGAATAGAGCGCGCTCATCGTCGGCCCCAGTTGCAGCCACAGGGTTTCCACCATCGCCAGCATCGCCGGTGACTGGGCGCGCAGATAGAGCGTGCGGTGAAACTCCAGATTGGTGCGCACATAGGTGACGGCATCGGCGCGGAGCACGGCATCGGTGGTGGCGGCATTGATTGCCTCCATGCGGTCGATCAGCGCCAAATGCGCGCGCGGCAGGGCGCGACTGGCCAGTTCCGGCTCCAGCAGGGCCCGGATCGAGGCCAGTTCCTCGATGCGTTCGGTGGAGAGTTCGGGCGTCGATACGCGCCCCGAGGCCGACATGGTCAGCGCCCCCTCGGCCACCAGACGCTGCACGGCTTCTCGCGCCGGCGTCATGCTGACACCGAAATCCCGTCCGATGCCGCGCAGGGTCAGGGCCTGACCCGGTGCCATCTCGCCATGCATGACCCGGGCGCGCAGGGTGCGGTACACCCGGTCATGCGCTGACAGGGTCGAGGGGTCGAGGGGCAGGGCGCGTGGCGGTCGATGCATGTGCCAGCGTGATCACAGAGCCCGGCAGTCGTCAAGATTGGCCCTTATTCGTCCGTGAACCGATAGCGATGCAGACTGGCCCCATGCGCCTTGAGCCAGCGCCGCGCTTCAGGGTGCGTGGGGTAGAGTCGCGCCACCTCGGCCCAGAAGGCGGCCGAATGATTCATCTGCACCAGATGCGCGACCTCATGCGCGGCAACATAATCCAGAATATGCGCCGGGGCCATGATCAGCCGCCAGCTGAACATCAGATCGCCCGAGGGCGTACACGACCCCCAGCGCGAGCGCGTATCGCGCAGCGTCAGCTTGCCGGGCGTGCGGCCAAGGGCGCGGGCGTGGGTGGCAACGCGCTCGGCCAGCCGGTCACGAGCGCGCAGCTTCAGATAGGCCAGCGTCGCGGCCACCGGGCGGCTCTGTGGGGCCAAGAGCCGGGTGCCCTCTAGCCGCGCGGTCTTGACGGCGGCGGGTGTCAGGGTGGTCATCTGCCCCTCGATCGGGATCAGCGCGCCGGGCTGCACCGACAGCGGCCCCTCCAGCCCCGCCAGCGCGTCGCGCAGCCAATCGGAGCGGTCTGACAAAAACGCCATCGCGCTGCGCCGCGTTGCCCGCATTGGTAGCGTCAGCGTCACGGTGGCATCGAGCCGCGACACTTTCAGCGACAGACGTTTGGCGCGACTGGAGCGCCGCCATTGCACCGCCAGCGGCGGGTTTCCGGGCAGATGGATCACGTCTGGTTCGTCAGTCATTTTGGTCCCTCCGGACCGCGTGGCGGCCGCCCGGCCACACAAACACTGTGACAAAGGCTTTGACAACCCGTTCTACATATGGCAACGCGCGGCAATCCAATGATGAGAAAGGGATCTGTATGCCCAAGGAAGAATGGGGTGTGAAACGTATTTGCCCGACAACCGGGAAACGTTTCTATGACCTGGGTAAATCTCCGGTGATCAGCCCTTATACCGGCGACATCGTTCCAATCGACGTTCCCGGTCGCAAAGGCGGCGCGCCAACGCCCAGCGCCGTGGCCAAAGCCAAGCCGAAGGTCAAGAAGGACCTCGAGGCCGATGACGTCCTGTTGGATGATGACGATGATGTCGTGGTCGATGATGATGTCGATCTGCTCGAAGACGACGACGATGATGACACCGTCTCGCTCGATGAACTGGGCGATGTCGCGGATGACGACGACGATAGCTGATACGCGGCTTGTGTTGCGATCAGACCTTGTGAAAGCGGGCGCCAATGGTGCCCGCTTTTCGCATTTGCGCGGTCGGCTTGTGGTGAAATTCGACTTGATCAAAGAAGTGCCGACGGACAAAGTTTTCGCTTGATCTCGCCAGCGCGAAACCCTAAACCGCAGGCGCAGCCCGAAGGGGATGCACCTCGGTGGGGCCATAGCTCAGTTGGGAGAGCGCTTGAATGGCATTCAAGAGGTCGTCGGTTCGATCCCGATTGGCTCCACCAAAAATATCTAGCCTTTCCATGGGCTTCACGGCGAATCTGGCGGCGCGCCAGGTGGTCGACAAAGTCCCACCATTGGCATCAATCACCACCGAGTTGTCCCCAGTTGGAAAACCGCGGGAAATCGAATTTCGGGGCTGGATCGCCCTCACGCAGCGCACAAAGCTCTCGTGTTGATCTGGCGCGACGCGCAAGCCCCAGCCAAATCTGAACTGCAGATCTGCCTGACGGGAATCCGTGAGTGATCGCGTGGTGATACCTGCCCATAGTTTTCCAACATCGTTTCCATAAGCGGTTCGCCGTCAATCAGCCGACGCTGTGCCCGATTCCGACACTCGAAAGGGTGCTTTCTTTCCGCATTTCGGCTTGCTACGGTTTCGTCACCGCAAGCCGAAAGCAGGATCATGGCGAAACAGCACCAGAACCACCGCGAAGATGTGATCGGCCGCGCCAATGTCGAGGATACGCCCGAATTGCTGGCGTATTACAAGGAGCTGGACAGACTCGACACCGGCGCGCTGTGGACCGTTGCCAACAAGATCGAGCCGTGGGAACCCGCCAGCGCCTCGACGCCGATGTTGTGGCGGTTTCGCGACCTGCGCGCGCATGTGCTGCGGTCCGTCGATCTGGTAACGCCGGAAAAAGCCGGGCGGCGGGTGATTTATCTGAACAATCCGGGCCGCACGGATGTGTCGGCGGCGGTGGGTTGGATCTATGCGGGCCTGCAAGTCATGCATCCCGGTGAGCAAGCCAGCGCGCACCGTCACTCGGCCAGCGCGATCCGCTTCATCATGGAGGGGACGGGCGCCTATACCGTGGTCGATGGCCATAAAATGACGCTGGGCCACAATGATTTCGTCCTCACGCCGAACGGCACATGGCACGAGCATGCCGTGGCGGCGGAGGGCACGCCCTGCATCTGGCAAGACGGGCTGGATATCCCCTTTGTCAATGCGATGGAGGCGAATTTCTATGAGGTTCATCCAGACCTCAGCCAAGCCGTCGCCTATCCGGTTGATGACATGACCAAAACCTGGGGCAATCCGGGCCTGACGCCGGGGGGCGGCACTTGGACCAAGGGCTATAGCCCGATGTTCAAATACGAATGGGAGCCGACCTATGAGGCGCTGAACAAACTGGCGTCTTGCAGCGATGGCTCGCCCTTTGACGGCATCTTGATGGACTATGTGAACCCGGTGACGAACGGGCCGGTGATGCGCACCTTGGGCGCGTCGATGCAATTGTTGCGCCCGGGCGAAAAGACCAAGGCCCATCGGCACACCGGCAGCTACCTGTATCATTGCGCCAAGGGCAGCGGTGTTTCGATCATCAACGGCCAGCGGTTCGAATGGTCCGAGCATGACATTTTCTGCGTCCCGTCATGGGCTTGGCACGAACACCAGAACGCCTCGATGACCGAGGATGCGTGTTTGTTCTGCCTGAATGATCTGCCGGTGATGCGGGCCATGGGACTGTATCGTGAGCAGGAATTTGGCGAAAACGGCGGCCAGCAGCCGGTAATTTGAAGGAAATCGCATGAAACTTGTCACCTATCGTCACGGCATCGAGGCCGCAGCCCGACTTGGTGTCTGGCAGGATGATCTGGTCATCGACGTGGCCGATCTGGCCGAAGCGCATGGCGAAATGCTGCCCAGCACGATGTTGGGCTTGATCGACCTTGGTCGCCCGGGCCTGACGGTCTTGCGCGAAATGCTGGCCGAGGTGGGCGAGACGCCGCCCGCTGGCACTGCAACCGCGTTTGCCAATGTCACCCTGCTGGCCCCGATCCCGCGCCCGCGCAAGAATATCTTTGGCATCGGCCTGAATTATACCGCGCATGTCATGGAAAGCGCCAAGTCGCTGGATACCAACGACGCGCTGCCCAAGGAGCCGGTGGTATTCTCGAAGCCACCGACCGCCGTGATTGGCCCCGACCAGCCGATCCTGCACGATTCCAGCATGACCCAGCAACTGGATTGGGAGGTGGAGCTGGCTGCGATCATTGGCACCCGCGCAACCCGTGTGAGCCGTGCCGAGGCGCTGCGCCATGTGTTCGGGTATTCGGTGATGATCGACGTTTCCGCCCGCGACAATCGCCGCGCGGGGCAGTGGATTTTCTCCAAGGGCATGGACAGTTACGCACCCTTCGGCCCTTGTATCGTGACCGCCGATGATATCCCCGATCCGCAGGTGCTGGATCTGTGGTTGACGGTGAATGGCGTGGAAAAGCAACGCTCGAACACCGCAAAGATGTTGTTCAAGGTTGATGAGTTGATCGCCGACCTCAGCAAAGGCATCACGTTGGAGCCGGGTGATATCATCGCCACCGGCACGCCCGAAGGGGTTGGCGCGGGCCGCGATCCGCAGGAGTGGATGTGGCCCGGCGATGTGGTCGAGGCTTGCGTCGAGGGCATCGGCTCACTCCGCCACCCGGTTGTGAACAGCACGCCCAAGGCGGCGCGCTGATGCAGTTCGACTTTGCCGCGCTGGACACGGCAACCGGCTATAAACTGCTGACCGCAACCGTCACGCCCCGGCCCATCGCCTGGGTGACGACCAGCAGCGTTGAGGGGGTGGTGAACGCCGCCCCGTTCAGCTTTTTCAACGTCGTGGGATCGGCTCCGCCAACGGTGGTGCTGGGCCTGCAGGGGGATCCGGTGAAGGGCTTCAAGGACACCGCGCGCAACATCATGGCGACGGGCGAGTTTGTGGTGAACCTGGTGCCGGAATCGCTGGCCGAGGCGATGAATATCACCGCCATTGACGCCCCGACGGGGATCAATGAACTGGACATCGCAGGGCTGGAACCAGCGCCCTCGATCAAGGTCACGCCGCCCCGCATCGCCCGCAGCCCCGTTGCGCTGGAATGTACCATGCATTCCAGCATCGTCACCGGGCCGCATCAAACGCTGGTAGTCGGGCGCGTGGTGTCGATGTTCATCGACGACGCTTATGTGATCGACGCTGCGCGTGGACATGTGGACAACACCGCGCTGGCATTGGTCGCGCGCTCGTTTGGCAGTGAGTATATCCGCACGCGGGACCGGTTCGCGATGGATCGCCCGACCTGGGCGGGCTGGCACAATCAGACCCCGCCCAAGGCATAGCCCGCGGGGCCGCTTTTCTACCCGCACCGGGCACCCGCACCGGATCGCATGGTGCGTTCTCAGTCGCCCAGCGCGATGCCTTCGCGGCGTGGGTCTGCCCCGCCGGTCAACGCATCGCCAATCGCGATGGCATGTAGCCCAGAGTTCAAATCCCGCGCGTTAACCTCAAAACCCATCGCGGTCAGACCCTCGGCCAAAGCCTCGGCGCTGGTGCCTTCCTCGATATCATAGGTGCCAAAGCGATTGACCAGATGCGGCATCGACACGGCTTGTTGCACATCCATACCCCACGTCAGATGCGCAATGATCGCCTGCGCAACGTAACCGATGATCTGGCTACCGCCCGGCGAGCCGATCACCAGAACGGGTGCGCCATCGCGCAAGACAATCGTCGGCGCCATCGAGGACCGTGGTCGTTTGCCCGGCTCAACGCGGTTGGCAATCGGATAGCCGCCTGAATGCGTGCGGAACGAGAAATCGGTCATCTCGTTGTTCAGCAGGTAGCCGCCGGGTGTCATCAGGCGCGAGCCAAAGCCGTTCTCGATGGTGGTGGTCATCGACAGGGCGTTGCCGTAGCCGTCGACAATCGAGATGTGGCTGGTCGAGGGGAGTTCAATCGCCATGTCGTCGGCCTGCAAGAAGGCGTGCTCCCAGACGGGTTCACCGGGGGCAACCTCTGGCAGGGTGTCGTCGCCGGACAACAGCGCGGCGCGGTCCGCCAGATAGGCGGGGTCCATCAGGCCCGAGATTGGCACCGGCACGAAATCACTGTCGGCGATGTATCGACCCCGGTCGGCAAACGCGAGGCGAGAGGCATCACCGATGATGCGCCACGCTTCCGGACTGTCAGGGCCAAGCCCCGCCAGATCATAGCCACTGACCATGGCCAATATCTGCCCGACCGTCATCGCCCCGGACGAAGGCGGGCCCATGCCGCAGACCTCATGCGCGCTGTAGGTCACGCACACCGGCGCGCGCTCGATCACGCGGTAGTCGGCAAGGTCCCGCAGGCTCAACAGGCCGGGGTTCCCGTCGGCATGGCGCACGGTCGCGACGATGCCCTCGGCGATTGGTCCGGCGTAAAGCGCCGCGGCACCCTGCGCCGCCATCGCCCGCAAGGTTTCGGCATAGGCCGGGTTCAGCAGCGTTTCCCCTTGCGCAATCGGCGTGCCATCGGGCAAGAAATACGCGGCGGTGGCGGGAAATCGACCAAGCCGCTCGGCATCTGCGGCGACCGAGTGCGCCAAGCGCGGCGAGACGGTAAAGCCCGTTTCCGCGTGGTTGATTGCGGCAGTGAACAGGCTGCTCCAATTCACGCGACCCCAGCGGCGGTGCGCATCCTCCATCAAGGCCGGGGTGCCGGGTGCGCCGACCGACAAGCCGCCGACAACCGCGTCGAAAAAGCCCAGTGGCTCGCCGTTCGCATCTTGAAACAGCCGTGGTGTGGCGTCTCGTGGCGCGGTTTCGCGTCCGTCCAAGGTGGTCAGGTCCTGGGTTTCGGCATCATACCAGACCAGAAACGCGCCGCCGCCCAGACCCGAGGATTGCGGCTCAACCAGACCCAGAACCGCTTGCGCTGCGATCATTGCATCGGCGGCGCTGCCCCCGTCGGCCAATATGGCAGCGCCCGCTTCAACGGCCAAAGGGTTCGCGGCGGCGATCATCCATGTGCTTGCGGCAACCGGCACCCCGGCATCCCGCGCCGCCTGTGCGGCCCGGGCTGCGGGTGACAGCGCGATCATGGCGCCTGTTGTCGCGGCCTCAGGGGCGACGGAATCCGCGGCCTCTTGCGCGAATGCCGTCAACGGCGCGAGGATTGCCGCGGTCAGTGCCAGATATGCCATGCGCATGCGAAATGTCCTTTGGCTGGGAATTCCCCTGAGAATGACGGATCATGCAGGGAAAGCAATGTTTTGCGACTCAACCGCCGATTTGCTGCGTGAGTTCGACGCTGGCTTGACGCAACGCGGCTTCGATTCGCGCGGCCAAGACATCGTCAAACCGCGAGGCGACGGCCGCGACCGCGATCACCCCGATGACTTTGCCCGACCAGCCAAAAAAGGGCACGGCGGTGCCGACCACGTCATCCTCATAGGTGTTGAAGACCCGGCTGATGCCGGTGATGCGGATCGTCGCCAACACCTCGGCCAGCTCTGCCCAGGACCTCGGTGTGCCGTCGGTGAAGGCCTCAAGCGTCTCAGGCAGGTTCAAGTCGGCGCGCGCCTCTGGCGTCAGAAAGGCCAGCATGGCCAGCCCGGAGGCGGTCGCATGAAAGGGCAGCGGCAGCGACGGGTCGACGAAAACCCGCGTGGCACGGTTGGGTTCGGCGGCGCTGACGGTCACCAGATCGCGGTGCGTCAAAAGGCTGGCATGGGCCGTTTCACCCACGTCCAACGCGATCCGTTCCAGGATCGGTTGCAAGAGCGCCTGCACCGGATAGGATTTCTCACGGATGCGGGACAGATGCAGCGGCGCAATTCCGATTCGGTATTTTTTCGTCTCGGGGTGCTGCTCGACAAGGCCATTGCGCTCAAGCGCGGTCAGGCAACGCAGGGTCGTGGTCTTGTCATTCCCAGAGGCCCGGGCGAGAGCGCTAAGTCCATATTCCGGCGTCTGAATCGAGAAAAAACGCAGCAGCCCCAGCGCGCGGTCAACGCTGTTCATCGTGGTTCGATTTGGCGCGTTCAAAGTCATACATCTGCCATTAATCAATTCGTTGTTGACACATAGGCATTCAATCAGCAGCATGATTGAACCTACGGTAACAATAATGAACCGATTGCCGAATGCAACAGGGAGTCTTGCACCAATGAAATTCATCGCAAAAACTGCGCTCACCACAGGCGTTGTGCTGGCAAGTCTGGCCGCACCGACCGCGCTTCTGGCGGAATATCCCGAACGCCCGGTTTCCTTTGTCGTGCCGTGGCCGCCCGGCGATCTGGAAGACGTGATCACGCGCTTCATCGCCGAAGATTTTCAGGCCGAATACGGCGTGCCCACGGGGGTTATCAATCGGCCCGGCGGTGGTGGTGGCCCGTTCCCCGGTGCAATCGAGGTCGCGAACGCGCCGGCTGACGGCTACACGATTGGTTCGTTCATCATTGCCGTGCCGGTTGTCGGCCCGCAGATCGGCATTCCCGAGCTGAACCCGGACCCCTTCGTCCCACTCGGCAACTTCCTGACCTATCCATTCGTGATCGCCGCCGGGGCCGATGCGCCGTATGACGACATGGCAGGTCTTGCCGCCTATGCACAGGACCATGATGTCGTGCTGGGTCATTTCGGCGCGCCGCTGGTGCCGACGCAGGTGACATTGGCCGCCGCCGCGGCGATGGGCTTTTCCTATGCTTCGGATGCGGCGTTTGATGCGCTGGACTGCAACACGCTGGCCTCGGGCGATGTGGATGTGATCAACACCACGCTGCAACTGATCCTGCCGTGCCTCGATGATATCAAGGTTCTGGCGTCAATTGGTGGCGAGCGTATCAGCCTGACGCCGGATACTCCGACGGTCAGCGAGTTGGTGCCAGAGCTGGATATCGCGCTGTGGAACGGCCTGTTTGTGCATCGCGATACGCCGCAAGAGGCGCGCGATCGCATCATCGCCGTGGCGCAGCGCACCATCGCGTCCGAGCGTGTGCAGCAATTGGCGGCTGAGACCGGCGCGCTGGTCTATTGGCAGAGCGCTGATGACGCGGCGGCGCAGATCACGCGGGACATCGCGACGCTGGGTGCCATCGAACAAATGCTCGGGCAATAACCGAAACGCGGCCCGCCTTGATTGGCGGGCCGTTTGCACATTTGCTGACAAAGAGTTGCCCGCATGACGCGCCTGAAATCCTTGCAGGAACTGTTCAAACGCTACCGGCGCCCCGGAGACCTGGTCTTCGCGCTGCTGTTTTTCCTGTTCTCGGTGTTCCTCGTGTCGCAAATCGGAACCCAGTCTCCGTGGCGCGGCACGCAGCAAATCTTTTCGCAACCCGCCTTCTGGCCAACGGTATCCTTGGCGTTGATGGCGCTGTTTGCCGGGCTGCATCTGCTGTCCTCGCTGCTTTCGCCGCGCATTCCGGGGCGCTGGGCCGAGGTCTGGCAATGGGTGCGCGCACTGGAATACGCAGGCTGGTTCCTGGTCTATGTCTGGGTCGTGCCAATTCTTGGCTACTTGCCGACCACCATCCTCGCGGCGGTGTTGCTGGCCTTGCGGGTCGGGTATCGCAAGCCCGGTCAGCTTCTGTCCCTGGCGCTTTTGGCCGTGGTGATCGTGGTCGCGTTCCGGGGCTTTTTGCAGGTCAGAATCCCGGCTGGCGCCGTCTATGACTATCTGCCCGACAGCATGCGCATCTTCTGGCTGACCTATCTGTAAAGGGATCCCCCTGTGAGCGACCTCGTTTCCGGCATTCACTTGCTGTTCGACTGGCAGGTGCTGATCGCGCTGCTGATTGGCTCTGTCGGTGGCGTCATCATCGGCGCGATCCCCGGCGTCGGTGCGGCGGTGGCGATTGCGATCCTGCTGCCCGCGACATTTTCCCTGCCGCCGCTGGTCGGTCTGACCATGCTGCTGGGGATCTATGGCTCGTCAATGTACGGCGGCGCGATCCCGGCGATCCTGATCAACACGCCCGGCACCGCTGTCAACGCGCTGACCACCTATGACGGCTACCCGATGACCAAGAACGGCGAGGGGCGCCGCGCGATTGCGCTGGCCTATTCGGCGTCGTTTGCGGGCGGGGTGTTCTCGCTGATCGCGCTGATCCTGCTGTCACCGCTGCTGGCCAAGGTCGCGCCGATGTTTGGCTCGCGTGAGATTTTTCTGGCGGCGCTGCTGGGCATCATTCTGGTGGTTTTGGCGCATCGCGGGCAGGTGTTTGCGGCTGGAATGTTGGCCGCGTTCGGCATTTTCCTGAACACCGTGGGCCTTGAGCCGGTCCGCTATTCGCGACGCTTTACCTTTGACCAGTCGTGGCTGTCGTCGGGGGTTGATCTGATCGTTGTCGTACTGGGCCTGTTTGCGCTCAGTCAGGCGTTCCTGCTGCTGGTCGAGAAGGACACGACCTCGAAACTGGACCGCATTGACGGCTCGATCTTCTCGGGCCTCAAGGAATTGTGGCTTTATAAACGCGTGGCCACCGTCGCCGCCAGCTTTGGTGTGCTGATGGGCATGATCCCCGGCGTCGGCGAATTTACCGCGCAATTCCTCAGCTACACCTACGCGCAGAAAACCTCGAAAACGCCGGAGTTGTTCGGCCATGGCAGCCCTGAGGGCTTGATCGCCTCGGAAGCCGCCAACAACGCCGTGCCCGCCGCCGCGATGATCCCGTTGCTGGCGCTGGGCATCCCCGGCGAGGCGCTGACGGCGATGATGCTGAGCGTGTTCTACGTCCACAACGTGATCCCCGGCCCGCAATTGTTCCAGGGGCAGATGGATTTCGTCATGGCGCTTTATGTTGCGCTTTTGTTGCTGAACGTGATGGTCATGGTGTTCCTGCTGGTCTCCACCAACCTTGTGACCAAGATCATTCAGGTGCCCTCGCGCATGGTCGGCGTGATGATCCTGCTGCTGGGGTTTGTCGGCGTCTATTCGCTGCGCAACTCGCTGACCGATTGCATCATGGCCGCCGGGTTCGGGGTGTTCGGGGTGATCCTCAAACGCCTCAACCTGCCCTTGGTGCCGATCATTCTGGGCATGGTTCTGGGTGGTATCATGGAGGTCAAGCTGCGCTCGGCGATGCCACGGGTCAATTCACCGCTGGACATGATCGAGCGTCCGATTGGCATGATCCTCTTTGCTGTCATCCTGATTGTCATCGGGCTGCATATCCGCACCCTGATCCTTGAGCGCCGCAATCCGCCGCAGGATGTCGATAGCGATATCCACCTGACCCAGGGCGGCGAATAGCCAGCCCCAAAAAGACAGACAGCGCCACAGAGAGGCCCTCATGGACAAGACGATTCTGGTCATTGGCACCTACGACACCAAAGACGAAGAACTGCACTACCTGTGCGATCGGATACGCGCGCAGGGCGGGCGGGTTGTGTCGATGGATGTCAGCGTGCTGGGCGACCCGTCACAGCCCACCGATATCTCCAAGCATGCGGTGACGGCGGCGGTTGGCAAGACCATTCAGGACGCGATTGATGCGGGCGATGAAAACGGCGCGATGCAGATCATGGCGTTGGGTGCCGCCAAGCTGACCGCGCAATTGTATGCGGATGGCAAGATCGACGCCATGGTCGGGCTGGGCGGCACGATGGGCACCGATCTGGTGCTCGATTGCGCGCAGGCCTTGCCGCTGGGGGTGCCGAAATTCGTGGTGTCCACCGTGTCCTTCTCGCCGATCATTCCGGCGGATCGCCTTTCGCCCGATATCCAGATGATCCTCTGGGCGGGGGGGCTTTATGGCCTGAACTCGGTGTGCAAATCGTCGCTGTCGCAGGCGGCAGGCGCGGTGTTGGGGGCAGCGCGGGCGGTTGAGGCCCCGGTCCGCAACCGCCCGGTGATCGGCATGACCAGCCTTGGGTCGTCGTGTCTGCGCTACATGAAACTGCTCACGGACCCGTTGGAGGCGCGGGGGTTCGAGGTTGCCGTGTTCCACGCCACCGGCATGGGCGGCATGGCGTTCGAGGCTTTGGCGCGGCAGGGGTATTTCGCCGCCGTTCTGGATCTGTCACTGCAGGAAATGGCGAACCTGATGGTCGGGTCCGTGGTGCACGGTGGGGCGGACCGGATGACCAACGCAGGGGCTGCGGGCATCCCGCAGATCATCGCGCCCGGTTGCGCCGATCTGATTGATTTCGCCGGCTGGCAAGAGATCCCCGCCGCCTATGCCGACCGCCCCTATCACACGCATAACCGTCTGATCAAATCATCGGTCTCAACTGGCGATGAACGCCGCGCGTTGATCCGCGAGGTCGCCACGCGCATGGCCGAGGCCCAAGGCCCGGTGCATTTCCTCATGCCGCTGCTAGGCATCGAAGAATGGGACCGCGCGGGCGGCCCGGCGCATGACCCCGACGCGCTGGCGGCGATGATCGACGAGGTGCGCACCTCGGTGACCGTGCCGATGACCGAGGTCGACGCGCATATCAACGATCAGGCGTTTGCCGATGCGGTGCTTGCGGTGCTGGATGGTTGGATTGCACAGGGGGTGGTGAGGGTTTGACGCCCCCGCCATAGCGGGTCAAAGCAACGCTCTGATCTTCGCCAGCGTCGCCGCATTCACCACCACACCGCGTTTCATGGCGCGGTTGCGCTGGGCTGCGCGTCCGTCGCCGGGAACGCGCACGCCGGGTTGATCGTGTATCTCGGCGACCAGCGCCTGAATGCGCTCGGCAAAGAAGGATGACGAGGTCGCCTCGGGGTCAATGGCGATAAAGAACTGCCCGGTTTTGGGCGGCCCGCCCGCCGTGCCGGAAAACGGGCTGGCATCGACGCCAAGCGTCGCGCCGGTCATCGCGGCGGCCATGATCTCGACCAGCAGCGCCACACCGACGCCCTTGTAACCGCCCGAGGGGGCCATCGAGCCTTTGAGTGCAATCGCCGGGTCGGTGGTGGGTTGACCGTCGGGGCCAAGCCCCCACCCTTCGGGGATCGGCAGGCCTTCGCGGGCGTGTTTCATGATCTCGCTTTTGGCGATGACACTGGCGGATTGGTCAATCAGCACCGCAACGCCGCCGTTGCCATCGGGCGCGGCGATGGAAAACGGGTTGGTGCCGACGACCGGACGACGCCCGCCGACCGGCGCGATCGAGGCAGGGGCGTTGGTGAAGCCCATCCCCAGCAAGCCATTCAGCGCCAGTTGCCGCGTATGAAAGCCCAACACGCCGCAGTTGTACGAATTGCGCACGGCCAGCGCGGCAATGCCCTGTTCGCGCGCCAGCGGCATCAACTCGGCAAAACCCGCGGCAATGGCCGGATGGGCGAATCCGGTGCCGGCATCGGCGCAAATCACGCCGGGGCGCGGGCGGGTCAGCACGGGCACGGCGCGGCCATCAACTTTGCCGCAGGTCACATGCTCGCAATAGACCGGGATATACGCAAGGCCGTGGCTGGCAATGCCTTCGGCCTCGGTCGCGGCGGTGGCAATGGCCAGAGGACGCGCGCTGTCGGGGCTGGTCCCCGCCGCAATCAGCGCGTCATAGGCCAGCGTTTCGATCTCGGCCAGCGTCAGGGTTTCGGTCTGTGGTGCCGTCATCGGCCACTCCTTGATGTCAATCGTTGTCGGACAGGCCCGCACCCGCTCCGGCCTGACGGCTGGCTTCGGTTGCGGGGGCGTAAGTGCGATGCGCAAAGGCGGTGAGGCGGGCGATGGTTTCGGGTGAAACCTCTGCGCGCTCTGCGTGGGCAAACAGGTGCCCGGCAGGTGACGCGATCTTGGTGCAGGTCACAACGGGGGTGACAGCGGCCAAAAGTGCGGCGCGTGCTCCGGTCAGGTGAACAGCCGTTGCGGTGGCGTCAATCTGCACGCCATCCCACTCCAGCCGCACGGTGCACGCCAAGCGGCGCGCGGCGGCTTGGGCGAAGGGGATCAGGAACAGCGGAAACCGCGTGTGGGCAAGGGTAAACGGCGTGCTGGCCAATCCGGACGCCATGTCAGACAGGCACGCCCCCGCCGTGATGGGGCACAGGGCGTCGCCGCCCGCCAACCAAACGCCGTCGGTGTTGCGGGGTGCGATCTGCGCATAGTCCGCGCCATCATGTGCGGCCAGCAGATCGGCCAGCGGCGCGGCGGCGTCGATCCCCAATTCCAGCAGGGCACGGGTGGCCTTGCCGGTTTCCTCGGCCAGCCCCCAGCACATCCCGGCCCCGCGCGCGGCCTTTCGCGCAAGGGCTTCGATTTCATTCATCGACCAACTCATCGCGCGCCCTCCGGCAAGGCTGGATAGGTCCAGTCATCGGCGTCGCCGTTTGCCAATTCCTGCGGAAACGGCGCGCCTTTGAACATATTGATCCGCAGCCAGCGGTCTGACCTTGGGTCGAAATGCACCGCGCCAAAGAACGCAAGCTTTGCGCGCAGCAGATCAATCGGCAGCATGTCGGCGCTGATCGTATTGTCGCGGATTTCGGCATAGGGGTGGCGCGCGGCGACCTGCACGCGGCGCAGGATATGGCGGTGTTCGGGGTGACGCCGCAGAAAAGCGGCAATCGGACCGTCGGGCATGGCGCTCAGATCGGCCATCATCCGCGCGGCGTCACGACCGGGGCAGAGCGGTTGCTCATAGGGCTCGATCGGTTCCGCCGAACGTTCACCCAGCCGGGGTTCCAGCTTTTCCTCCGAGGTGTACCAGACCCGCGCTTGCGCCGTGGGTGCGGTCCAATCGGTGGCCAAGGCCCAGCCAAAGATGTCCTTGGTCAGCGCCTGCGCCTGTGCCACGGTCATCGCGCCATCAATCGCGAAGGCTTGCGCCTCATCCGCGCGCGTGGTGTCGGCCAAGTCATCCACCAGATCGCCATACGGCTCCAACATCAGCGACAAAAGCTGCTCCTGTCCCTCCTCCGACAACGCGCCCTCGGCCCAGAGCCACAGCGCATTCCACGGCTGAGGCCCGGAAACGGGGCGCTCTGTCAGATGCTTGGCCAGCGCCGCCAGATCGCCCTGCAAGGTGGCGATCTTGGCGATCTGCGCGTGGTGGGCGGATCGCCATGTCGCCGCGTTGATCCGGGCGCGGGCCAGAAGCTCTGTGAACCGCGCGACAGCTTCGGGTGTTGCCGAGCGAAGGCTCCGCACCCGCGCCAAGGCCGTTTCGCGCGCCGCAAGCCAGTTGTTCAGCAGCACCGGATGGTTCATCAGGAATGGTGCCATGCCCAGCCCGGTTGAATTGCCGATGCCAAAACTGCGCCGCAACGCCGGGTTCAGGGTGGTTGCCGTTGCTGGTGATTTCAGCGCGGCCATGTGTTCGACAAGGTCCATCACAAAGGCGCGGGTCAGGAACACCGACAGCATCTCGATCTGAAAGGGCGCGCGAAATTCCGGGCGCTCGCAGGTGCATTCACGATCCGCCGCGCCCAATTTGCCCGAGCCATAAACCGCCGTCGTGCGCATCAGATACCCGACGCTTTGCACCAGATCGCGGTCGGGTTGCCTGGCCTGAGGCGAGGCGCTCGACAACATGGTCCCACAGCCGCACCGAGCGATTGGCGCGCGACACCGACAACTCATGTTCGGTGACGCGCCCTGCCTCTTGCTTGGGGATATTGCCGCGCAGACGCTCGATGTCGGCGGCGTTGGGGATGCCGTCAAACAGCGTGAAGGTCGCGTCCCACTCCGTGGCGATCACCCGGTCCGAGCGTTTCTCGGGCGGCAGGTCATTCGCAAAGGCGATCAAGGAATAGCTGCGCTGTGGCCCGTGTGCCGTGTAAACCGCGTGCCCCACGCCGCGCGCGTCGATCTGGAATGCGGGTCGATCAAAGCGCCAAGCCTCGCGTTTGAGCCGCCGCAACAGCACCCGCATGAACGACAGCCGACCCTGATGGATCGACCCCAACCGCGAGAGCCGCATCACCACGTTGGGGTCACGCAGAGGGATCAGGGCGTCGGCGGTGTCCATGGCGCTCTCCTTCAGGTGGGGGTGAAGTTTTCGGCGTAAAAGCGGTGCCAATTGTCGCCCATCAGCCCGGCGACTTCGTCGGCATCAAAGCCGATTTCACGCAGCCCGGTTTCCAGAGTGCCGAAATCGCGGTTGTCGCGGAACCAGTCGGGCATTGGCGGAAAGCCCGGCGCGCTGGCCGATCCTTCGCCATAGTCGATTTCTTTGGTCCAGCGGCCCACGCGCATCCATTCGACGACGCTGTCGGGCTGATCCTGACACAGGTCGCTGCCGATGCCGAAATGCTGCGCGCCGAATTGCTCGGCGGCACGGGCGACCATTTCGCAAAAACTGTGCAAGGTGCAGGCGGATTTATCGCGCAGATGATGCGGATACAGTGAAAACCCCATCATCCCGCCATTCTGCACCACCGCCCGCACCACCGCGTCGCGCTTGTTGCGCAGGGCGGGTTGCCAGGAATGCAGGTTCGCGTGGGTGATGGTGATCGGACGCTGCGAAATATCCGCCGCCTCGATGGTCGAGCGGTCGGCCGAATGGCTCATGTCGATGACCATGCCGACGCGGTTCATTTCCTTGATCACCTGACGACCCATACGGGTGATGCCGGGGTCCTCGGCCTCATAACACCCGGTCGCCAGCAGGGACTGGTTGTTATAGCTGAGCTGCATGAACCGTGCGCCCAGCTTGTGCAGCACCTGCACCAGGCCGATATCATCCTCGATCGGGCTGGGGTTCTGAAAGCCGAAGAACACCGCCGTGCGCCCGGTGTCGTGGGCCTTTTGCACGTCGCTGGCCCATTCGCCGTGGCAAATCAGGTCCGGGAATTGCTCGAACCAGCGGTTCCATTGCGCGAAGTTCAGTACGGTTTCGCGGAAATTCTCGTGATAGGCGATGGTCACGTGCACCGCATCGACTCCACCTTCGCGCAACTGGCGAAAGATCTTTTCGGACCACTTGGCGTATTGCAGGTTATCAATGCGAAACATGCGCGTTACTCCGGCAGGCCAGACGAGATGTAGCTGGTTTTGACCGTGGTGTAGAATTCTGCCGCGTAGGTGCCTTGCTCACGCGTGCCATAGCTGCTGTCGCCGCGACCGCCGAAGGGCACATGGTAATCGGTGCCTGCCGTGGGCAGGTTGATCATCACGCAGCCGGTGCGGGCGTTGCGCCGAAAGTGGTTGGCGCGGGTCAGACTGGTGGTCACGATGCCCGAGGTCAGGCCAAAGCGCGTGTCATTGACCACATGCAGCGCCTCATCGTAGCTGCCGACCTTGATCACCGATGCCAAGGGCGCGAACATTTCCTCGATGTTGATGCGCATCTGGTTGGTGGTGTTCAGAAAGATGCCGGGGGTCATGTAATAGCCCTCGGTTTCGCGGGTCACCCGTTCGCCGCCGCAGGCCAGTTCGGCGCCCTCGGATTTGCCCAGATCGACATAGGCGAGGTTTTCCTTGAGCTGCTGCGCGCTGGCCACCGGGCCAAGCTGCGTGCCCTCGGCCAAGGCGTGCCCGACGCGCATCGCCTGAGCGCCAGCCACCAGTTTCTCGACAAAGGCGTCGTGAATGCCCGCGTGAACCACCAGCCGCGACGAGGCGGTGCATTTCTGCCCGGTGCCACCAAACGCGCCACCCAGGGCCAGCGTCACCGCCAGATCAAGATTCGCGTCGTCCATCACGGCCAGCGCGTTCTTGCTGCCCATTTCCATCTGCACCTTGGTCAGGTTGCCAATCGCCGCCGCTGCGATACCCTTGCCAACCGGGACCGAGCCGGTGAAGGAAATCGCGTTGATGGCGGGGGATTCGACCAGACGTTGACCGACCGATCCGCCCGGCCCCATCACAAGGTTGAACAAGCCCTTGGGGATGTCTTGGCGCGCGATGATTTCGGTCAAGGCCACCGCCGAGGCGGGCGTCAGGTTCG
Source organism: Pararhodobacter sp. (assembly GCF_034676545.1). Classification (NCBI taxonomy): domain Bacteria; kingdom Pseudomonadati; phylum Pseudomonadota; class Alphaproteobacteria; order Rhodobacterales; family Paracoccaceae; genus Pararhodobacter; species Pararhodobacter sp. Next base: position 220,165 of record NZ_JAUCBZ010000015.1, on the reverse strand, counting down.
CCGGTTTCCAGATCACCGCGTTGCCGAAGGCCAGCGCCGGCGCAATCTTCCAACTGGCGGTTGCGGTCGGAAAGTTCCACGGGCTGATGATCGCCACCACGCCGACCGGCTCGCGGCGCACGTCAACTTCGACGCCGTCGCGTACTGAATCTGCCGTGTCTCCGATCTGGCGCAGCACCTCGGCGGCGTAATAGGTGAAGAACTGCCCGGCGCGGTAGACCTCGCCTTTGCCCTCGGCAAACGGCTTGCCTTCTTCGCGGCTCAGAAGCGTGCCCAATTCCTCGGCGCGGGCCATCATCTCGGTGCCGATGGCCATGAGGACGTTATATTTACGCTCCAGCCCATAACCCGCCCATTCCACCTGCGCACGGCGCGCGGCGGCAATGGCATCATCAAGCTGATCGGCGCTGGCCTGGGCGAACATGCCGATGGTATCCGACAGGTCCGAGGGGTTGATATTGGCGATTTCCGAAGTGCCCGAAACCCAGTCCCCGGCGATATAGTTCAACTTGAGATCTTGCATGGCTGCCCTTTCTTGCGCACGCCAATCCAGTGGTGGCGCGACGGTTGGCACCAGTAGGCGCGAAGGGCGGAGTCAATTCAAACGCAAAGTTCTGGAGTTTTTTTCAGATAAATTGAAATCTGGCGCGGTTAATCCAGTGAAATCGCGGAATTGGCCGCCCAGATCGCGTCAACCATGGCGCTTGCCGCCGGGGTCAGCGATTGGCGAGAGCGGGTCACCAACCAGACCTCGCGCCGCAAAGAGGTGTCCATCAGCGGCAAAAACACCAGATCGGTGTAATCAGGCGGCAGTGCCAGTCGCGGCAAAACCGTGATCCCGGTGCCCCCCCGCACCATCGCCAGGAGCGAGGCCGTGTTCGGCACGGCCAGACGCGAGGCGGCGAGAACGGGATGAAAGGTCGGGTCGGTAATCTGATCGCACAACCCGTTGGCAATGAAATTTTCACCCTCGATATCGGCCCAGGTCAGTTGCGCCCAGTCTCGCGCCAACCGGCTATCGGCCCGACAGACCACGCCGAACGGGTCCGAGAACAGTTTGCGGCGCTCCAGCCCGGCAATGGGGCCAAGACTCGCCAGGCCGATATCCACGCGCTCGCGCTGCAACTCGCGTTGCACATCGGCGCTGCTCATGTCGCGCAATTCGATCCGCACATTGGGGCGTTGGGCGATGAAAGCCTGCAAGATCGGCGGCAGGATCACCGCCGCCACCGAGGGCGTGGCCGCGATCCTGACATGGCCGGAGTCCGAGCGCGAAAGCCCTTCGATCGTGGCGAGGGTATGGTCGAAATGGTCCAGCTCGCGCCGCGCCTCGTGGTAGATGTGTACGCCCAGAGTGGTCAGTCGCGATTTTCGCGTGGTCTCGAACAGAGGCGCGCCGATGTGGTCCTCGAATTGCGTCAGCATCATCGAGACGGCCGAGGGCGTGCGCCCCAAAACCTCGGCGGCGTCCGACAATCGGCCAGTGTCAACAACCGCCCGAAAGCACCTGAGCATTTCGATCTTGATGGTCATCGTCAGCCGCCTTGAAATCCGCAAGAACTCGGACAGTGTTGCTGACTTTCAGGCGCGGGTCCATCGGGTTGCGTGACGGTTGCAATGACAGGCATCTCGGCGCATCAATTTGGCAGCTGCCGAAAACAGGAGGAGTCCGCCATGCCCATATCCATCCCCAACTCGTTTCGCGGCGCTGGGCTGCCAAACCAGACGGCATTCCCCGAAAGCAGCGCGCAAGCGGTCTCGGCCTTGTTGGCGCTTTGCCCGGTGCATACGCAGACCCCGCTGATCGAGTGCATGGCCTTGGCGCAGGAGGCGGGCGTCGCAAAGCTCAGCATCAAGGATGAGCGCCCGCGCATGGGGCTGGGCAGTTTCAAGGCGTTGGGCGCGGCCTATGTCATTGCGCATGCTGCAGATCAAGCGCGACAGGGCGATGATTGGGCGACGGCGCTGACGGGGCAAACCTATGTCACCGCAAGCGCGGGCAATCACGGGTTGTCGGTCGCGGCGGGCGCGCGGCTGTTTGGGGCGCGGGCGGTGATCTATTTGTCGGAAACCGTGCCCGAAGGGTTTGCCACGCGGTTGCGCGACATGGGCGCGCAGGTCGAACGGGCGGGCGCCACCTATGAGGCCAGCATGGAGGCGGCAGAGCAGGCCGCAGTGTCGCAGGGTTGGACGCTGTTGTCCGACAGTTCCTGGCCCGGCTACATCGAGTTGCCGCATCGCGTGATGGAGGGGTATTTGCAGCTTGCCGCCGAGATGGTCGCCCAGATCGGAACGCGGCCCACGCATATTCTGCTGCAAGCCGGGGTTGGTGGTTTGGCGGCTGCGGTCGCGGCGCATGCGCGGTTGGCGTGGGGCGATGGGCCGGTCATCATTGTCGTTGAGCCGGATGCCGCCCCCGCGCTTTTTGACTCCATTCGGGCGGGTCAGTTGGTGACCTCCAGCGGGCCGGTTTCCAGCATGGGGCGGCTCGACTGCAAGACCCCGTCGATGATCGCGCTGGCCGGGCTGGCGCGGGATGCCGACCAGTTCGTGACCATCACCGAGGAGGAGGCCGCAGAAGGTATCGCGCGGCTGGCCCAGCATGGCCTGCAAACCACGCCCTCGGGTGGCGCAGGTTTGGCGGCGCTGCTGGCGGGCGTGCCGGGGATCGGCGCGGAGGCTCATGTCGTCGCGATCCTGTCGGAGGGTACGGGCGATGCCTGACCGCTCGCTGATCTTTCCGGCGGCGGAATACCGGGGCCGGGTGGCCGCGCTGCAAGCGGAAATGGCCAAGGACCGGCTGGACGCGCTGCTGCTGACCACGCCCGCGGACGTGTTTTACGTCACCGGGTTTCTGACGCGGTTCTGGGAAAGCCCGGCGCGCCCGTGGTTCGTGATCGTCCCGGCGCAGGGCGGGCCGATTGCGGTGATCCCGGCGATTGGGGCCGATCTGATGCATCGCACCTGGACCCCGGAGATCCGCACCTGGGACGCGCCGGACCCGGTTGATGACGGGGTGACTCTGCTGGCCGACACGTTGCACGAGGTCGTGCCTGAGCGCGGGCGTATCGGCATTCCCATGGGTCTGGAGACGCATCTGCGGATGCCCTTGGCGGATTATCACCAGGTGGTTGCGCGGCTTGGATCGCGGCAGGTCGTCGATGGAACATCGGCGGTGCAGCGCGTGCGCGAGGTGAAATCCGAGGCCGAGATCGACAAGATCCGTGCCACCTGCCAGATCGCCGACCGGGTCTTTGCCCGTGTGCCCGAGTTCGCCCGCGCCGGCACGCCGCTGGATCAGGTGTTTCGCGACTTCCAGATTGCGCTGCTGTCCGAGGGGGCGGATTGGGTCAGCTATACGGCCGGCGGTGCGGGGCAGGGCGGGTATGGCGATGTGATTTCACCCGCCGATACACGCCCTTTGCAACCGGGTGATATCCTGATGCTGGACACAGGTGCCGTGCGCGAGGGGTATTTCTGCGACTTTGACCGCAACTATGCCGTGGGCGACCCCGGTGACGTTGCCCGCCGCGCCCATGCGGCACTTTACGCAGCGACCGATGTGGCGCTGAACACCTTGCGCCCCGGCATGACCGCGCAAGACCTGCACCGCATCCTGACCGCGTCCCTCAGCGCGGAAGGTGCTGTGCCGGGCGGTGGGCGGTTGGGGCATGGCTTGGGGCTGACCCTGACCGAATGGCCGTCGCTGACCGCCAAGGACACGACGCCGCTGCGCGAGGGGATGGTGTTGACGCTGGAACCGGGGGTGGAGATCGCGCCGGGGCTGATCATGGTGCATGAGGAAAACATCGTGCTGCGCGCCGATGGGCCCGAGTTGCTCTCGCGGCGCGCGCCCGCAGATCTGCCGAGGCTTGGCGTATGACTGCGTTTCCTTACACGCTTGCCGGGCCGATTGGCGCAAAGGCCACGCTGGGGCTGATCGTGTTGCAGGTGGATGAGACCATCGAGCAGGATTTTCGTCGCCTGTTTCGCGATGACGGCGTGGCGCTTTATGTCAGCCGTATTCCGTCCGGCGATGATCTGACCCCCGATACCATTGCCACGATGGAGGCCACACTTCCGGCGGCGGCGGCCTTGTTGCCCCCGGCCGCGCGGTTTGACGTGGTGGGTTATGCCTGCACCTCGGGCACTACGCTGATCGGCGCGGATCGGGTGGCGGACCTGGTGAGGTCGGCGGCCACCACCAAAGCCGTGGCCGACCCGTTGACAGCGGCGATTGCGGCCTTGCGCGCGCTGTCCGTGACCTCGGTGGGCATTGTTTCGCCGTATATCGACAGTGTGGCCCAGCCAATCCGAAGCGCGTTCGAGCGGGCAGGATTTTGCGTGCCTGCAACCGCCTCGTTTGGCGAAACCGTTGAGGCTCGCGTGGCGCGCATAGACCCCGCGTCGATCCATGCCGCTGCCGTATCCGTGGGCCGCCAGCCAGAGGTTGATGCCGTGTTCCTGTCCTGCACCAATCTGCGCACGCTGGATATCATTGATGATCTGGAGCAGACCTTGGGCAAACCCGTGGTCAGCTCCAATCAGGCGCTGGCGTGGCAGATGGCGGGGTCGGCGGACATTCAGATGCCAAACACCGCGCCGGGCCGGTTGTTTCGTCACGCTTTGCCTCTATGCTGAGTGACCACGCCGACCAAAGGACCAAGAATGAGACTTCCACTCCCCCTTGCTGCGCTGATCATTGCCATGTTGACCGCCACAGCAGGTCACGCCGAGCGGCTCATCCGTTCCGCATCCTTTGCCGGTGATCTTTGCGCGACCGATACCGACGCGGAAACCGGCTATGATGATTGTGCGACGATGCCGGGCAATGTGGGGATTGTCGGGGTCTATGACCTGCACCTGTTCGGGCTGGACCCGCAGCCACTGGGCGACGCGATTGTCCGGATCACCTCGCCCGATGCGGATCTCTATGCCGACACCGCGCGGAACAATCCGGGCGAGCGGTTTCGGCTGCGCCTCGACGGTGTTGATTTCGGCATGTTGTTTGACGCATCCGAAGCCGATGAAGCCGCTATCAGCCCGTCTCTGGCGGCCAGCGTGCTGCGCAATATCGGTGCGGCGACCGGCACATCCTCGCCGCTCGATCTGATCTTCGTGCTGCCGCATGCAGACCTGTTGCCGATGGTCACCGATGGTGTTGTGTCGGTGCGATTTGACTTCCGGGATGATGAAAACATCAACTACATTGACGATCTATCGGTGTTGCTGAGTTATTCGATTGCCGAGCCGGTTTCCGGTGCCACCTCGCCCGCCGCAGAAATCGCGGCCCTGACCGCGACCGTGGCCGCGCAGACCGTGGCACTGGAAAACCTTGCCGCGGCGCTTCGGGCATTGTCGGGGTCGGCGGATTAGAATGGGCGGGCGACTGCAGGCCTTTGACGCAGGGTATTGATGACGAAACGCATCGGACTGAGGCATTTGCGACATTTCTTGGCGGTGGCCGAGAGCAAATCCATGACGCGCGCCGCCGAGGCGCTGAACACGGTGCAACCAGCCCTGTCCCGCAGCCTTCGCGAGTTGGAGACCGAACTGGGCGCGCCGCTATTTCATCGGACGTCTCAGGGCATGATCCTGACGAGATCTGGCGAGGAATTGCTGCAATTCGTCGGCGGGCCCGTTGCGCAGATTCATGAAGGTCTGGCGCGGGTCAAGGGTTTGCCGGAACGCGCCTCGGTCCGGATTTCGGTGGCGCCGTCAATCAGCCGGCTGCTGGGTGTCCGCGTGCTCAAGGCGTTTTCCGAGCAATTTCCTGACATTCAGGTCCGGGTCGAGGGGCGCATTTACAACGATTCCATCAAGCATATCCGCGAGGGGACGATTGATTTTGCCGTCGGACGCCTCCTGATGCCCGAGGATCTGGGCGGCCTCAGCTTTGAGCACCTCTTTGCCGAGCCGATTGTTTTTGTCGCACGGAAGGATCACCCGCTGGCGAATATCTCCGATGTGACGCTTGCGCAGATCAATGCCTTTCAAATCGTGGCCCCTACCGCCAACGCCATCATTCGGCGCGAGATTGACAAGTATCTGATCAAGCACGGCATGACGGATTTCGACAAACTGCTCGAGACGTCATCCTATGAGTTCGCGCGGACCTATATTCAGGAAACCGACGGCATTGGCTGTTTGTCACAAAGTATCATCCTGCCGGAATTGCAGTCTGGCGCATTCGTTCAACTGGACATCCCGGTGGATGAACTGATGGGGGCGGTGGGGATGACCTATCGTGCCGGTGGTCGCCTGACGCCCCACGCGCGCGCGCTGTTCAACCTGTTCCGTGATCACGCAAAACAGGTCTATCCATAACACTTCTGTTATGCGAGGCGCATGAAAACTATTTCCCCGATGTACCTTTAGCCGTCATGCTTGGCGACTGAACATTGGCGGATTCGGTTGGGCGATGCCCGGCAGACACGCATCGAGAGAATAACAGCGGAGAGTAAGTGGATGGCGAAGGCCAAGAACATTCTGTTCATCATGTTTGATCAACTCCGCTGGGACTATTTGAGTTGTTATGGCCATCCGCATTTGCAGACCCCGAATATCGACAAGCTTGCCGCGCAAGGCGTGCGCTTCGATCGCGCCTATATCCAGTCGCCGATTTGCGGCGCGTCGCGGATGTCGACATACACCGGTCGTTACTCCAACAGTCATGGCGCGACATGGAACAACGTCCCGCTGAAGGTCGGCGAGATGACAATGGGCGACCATTTGCGCAAGGCCGGCATGGATTGCTGGCTGGTCGGCAAAACCCATATGAAGGCCGACACCGAAGGGCTAGCGCGGCTGGGCATTCCGCCCGAGAGCAAGATCGGCAAGCGGATTTCCGAATGCGGGTTTGACGTGTTCGAGCGTGACGACGGAATGCGCCCGCATGGTCCGGACGGGCTGTATGATGACCACGGGGCCGAGACCTATAATGCCTATTTGAAGGCCAAAGGGTACGAGGGTGACAATCCATGGCATGATTACGCCAACTCGGGGCTGGATGATGACGGCAATGTTGAATCGGCGTGGTTTCTGAAGAACTCTGCGAAAACCGCCAATATCGCCGAGGAGGATAGCGAAACGCCCTATATGACCCGGCGCGGGATGGAGTTCATCGAACGGGCCGAGGGGCCGTGGTGCTGTCATCTGTCGCTGATCAAGCCGCATTGGCCCTATATCGCGCCCGCGCCTTATGCCGGGATGTATGGCTTGCAAGACATGCTGCCGGTCGTGCGCACGCAAGAAGAATATGACACCGCCCACCCGGTTCTGAAAGCCATGATGACGGGGCCGGTTGGTGCAAGCTTCAGCCGTGATGAGGTCCGCAATGCCGTGGTCCCGGCGTATATGGGCTTGATCAAGCAGATCGACGATCAGATGGGCGTGCTGTTCCAATGGCTCAAGGAGACCGGCCGCTGGGATGACACGATGATCGTGCTGACCTCGGATCATGGCGATTATCTGGGCGATCACTGGATGGGTGAAAAGCAGTTCTTTTACGATACGTCGACCCGCGTGCCGCTGATCATCTATGACCCCTCGCCCGAGGCAGATGCGACGCGCGGAACGGTCAGCGATGCGCTGGTCGAAAGCATCGACCTGCCCGCCACTTTCCTGGATGTCGCGGGCGGCGAGGCGGTGCCGCACATTCTGGAGGGGCATTCCCTGTTGCCGATCCTGCATGGCACGGCCACCGAGACGCCGCGCGACTATGTGATCTGTGAATACGATTATTCAGCGACCACGCTGCCCAAAACCCTGGGCGTTCCGATCACGCAGGCGCAGATTTTCATGCTGGCGACAAAGGACTGGAAGCTCATCCATTTCGACGGTGGCTTCCGGCCAATGCTGTTCGACCTGAAAAACGACCCGCAAGAACTGGTCGATCTGGCCGAGGACGCGGCCTATGCCCCGGTGCTGGATGACCTGTACGCCCATTTCCATGCCTGGGCGCTGCGACCATCCCGGCGCACGACCTGTTCCGAGGCGGATTTCGCGGAAATGCGGGCCAAATCGAGAACAACCGGCGTGGTTCTGGGAACCTACGACGAAACCGAAATCGCGCCGGATCTGGTTCGTCACTATGTCGGCCGCAAGGCGCGGCCTTGGACGGAAACCGTCAACCGGACGGAATGACAAGGCACTGCAATGGCGGGCTTGGGCCGAGTTGGGCCGGGATCCGCCGACACTTACTTTTTGGGAGGAAAGACAATGGGAACACTTCGTATCACAACCGCCGCATTGGCGCTGGCAACCGGTTTGCTGGGGTCAACGGCTTTCGCGCAAATCAACCTGACCGCGGCGACCTCTGGCCCCGGCAACTCGCCGAACCTGAGCATCCTGCATCTGGCGGCGGCTGCCGGTGAGCGTGGCGTCGCTGATTTGCAGGTCGCCGAGGGTCAAACCCTGACCAACACCATCATTGACGTGGCGCAGGGCCGCACCGACATTGCACCTGCGCCGATGATCCTGCACTTTCTGCTGTCGCATGGTCGCGGGCCGTTCGCCTCGCAGGGTGAAAACGGGGCCGCGCTGGCCGCCAATCTGCGCGCGCTGTATCCGTATAACGCCGGCTCGTATGGTCTGATGGCGCTGGAAAGCGAAAATATCGACAGCTGGGATGATCTGGAGGGCAAGGTCGTTTTCAACGGCCCACCGCGCGGGGCGGCGCTGGTCAATGCGCGTCAGGCAATCCAGTTGACCACCGGGTTTGTGGACGGCGAGGATTATCAGGGCCTGCAGGCCAACTGGGGTCAATTGCCCTCGATGCTGGTGGATGGCTCGGCCAACGCGTTTGTCGTGCCACTTCCGCACCCGTCCGAGCGCGTGATCATCCTGAACTCGGCGGGCAATGTGGTGCTGGTTTCCACACCGCGCGATATCTTTGAAAGCGAGGCCTATCAGCGGGTTTTCAACGTTCCCGGAAATGTGCCGATCGTGCTGCCGATTGCCCAGCTTGGGTATGGCGACGGTGTTCGCGTGGTCTCGGAAGATGACATGATCCGCGGGATCGGCACGGCGTTTGCCGAAGTCGTGCACGCCGATATGGACTATCAGGTCGCGTATGACCTGACGGCGGCGCATATCGAAACGCTGGACGAGCTGCGCGCCCGCGCACCCTATGCGGCCAACGTGGGCTTCGGGATTCTGGATGCCACGTCATCGGGTTTCTGCGGCGCGAACCAGTTGCGCTATCACCCCGGCGCGGTCGCCGCATGGGAAGATCGTGGCTATGACGTTCCGGATTGTGCCGAGCCTGAGTAAGGCTGCCCACGGATGCCTTAAGACACATGTCGGGGCGCCCTTTGGCCCACTGCCAAACGGCGCCCCGCGTTCCTGAAGACTTTCACCGCGACGGGACCCCCACTCATGGCCGATCCGACCGAATCCACGTCCAAGTCCTCCTCTGATCTGGGCTTGAAGCTTGCGTATGTGCTGGGCTTGATCCTTGTGGTCATCGGTATGCTGAACACGCTTCCGGCGATTCCCGGCTTGCAAGGACTGGTTGACTCGATCACCGGAGTCGAAGGCCTCACGTTCCGGCGGTTCCCGTATGAATACCTCTTTCCGCTGTCGTTTGTGATCATGATGGCGACGGTTGCGTTGAACCATTCCTTGTGGCGCGCCTCTGCCAAGTCTGGTGCAGTGCGGCGCGGGTTCGGGTTGTTTCTGGATGTGGCGCTGGTGGTGATGGCCATCACGATGGCGCTGTCCTACCTTATCGAGATCGACTCGGTCTGCCTTATCGACCGGCTGAACGGCTCGCGCGCCGAGATGATCGCCGCGGCGCTGCAAGACGAGATTGCCTTTGCGGAAATGATGGGTCTGCCCGCGCCCACCAGTGTCGATGATCCAAGCTGCGTGACCAATCTTGGGGTCTGGATCTTTCTGGCCATCGGTTTGGCGGTCACCGTGTTTCTGGCCTATAACGTCTATGTCTGGGGTCTGCCGCTGGTAATGGTCGCAATCATCATCGCGGCGTATACGATGCTGACCATTGCCATCTGGTATTTCTACGGCGCTGACGACATGAACCGCTACTGGGTCACGATCCTGGGCGGCGAGCCGCGCCAGTTGATCGACGGACGCCCGAATGTCGAGGACATCCTCGTGAATTCCGCGCAAGGTCTGCTGGGCCGGTTCATGGGCATTCTGTTGAACACCGTGTTCCCGTATATCGTCCTGGGCAGCCTGTTTGGCGTCTCGGCCGGTGGCAAGTCGCTGATCAAGATGTCCTTTATCTTGACACGGCGTTTGCGCGGCGGTCCGGCACATGCCGCAATCATCAGTTCCGCGCTGTTTGGCACCATCTCGGGCGGGCCGGTCGTGAACGTGCTGTCCACCGGCGTGCTGACGATCCCGATGATGCTCAAGCGCGGGTTCAACCGTGTGTTCGCGGGCGGCGTCGAGGCGGCCGCATCCTCGGGTGGGCAGATCATGCCGCCGGTGATGGGGGTTGCCGCCTTCGTGCTGGCGACCATGACCGCCGTCCCCTATTCACAAGTGATCATCGCCGCGCTCATTCCTGCGGCGGCGTATTTTGGCGCGCTGTTCGTGACCGTCGTGTTTCAGGCCCGCAAACAAGGGATCGAGGCGCAGGGAGAGTTACCCGCCGATATGAAGCTGACGCGGCTGGATTATCTGCATCTGGTCATGATTTTCGTGCCGATCCTGCTGATCCTGTTTTTGCTGATCACCCCCAAAGAGGCGATTGGCTGCGGCCCGATCACGGATTTCTTTGGTGCGGTGTCAATCGAAACGGCGGATGGCTGCCGCAATGAGAGTTTGCCGTGGTTCTTCCAGGTCGTGCAAAACTCGGCCGGCGATTCTGGCTCGGCGGGCTGGTGGGCGGCGGCGGTCTTAATGGTGTTGTTCTTTCTGGACAAAGAGATCCGCCAACATCCGCGCAAACTGCTTGATGCCTTGGCCGATGCGGGGATTCTGGTCAGCACGCTGTATCTGATGTTCCTGGCGGTGTCGGTTATCGACTTTTGCCTCAACCTCACCGGGCTGTCGGCGTATATCGCCCGCGACGTGACCTTTGCCCTCAACGACTTTGGCGGCGCGATTGGCGAGAATGGATTGTTCCTGTTTGTCGCACTGGTGGCGGCGATGCTGCTGGCAATCTTGTTGGGCATGGGGATGCCAACCGTACCCGCCTATCTGAACGTGGCGCTTCTGTTGGGGCCGTTGTTGTCGGGGCTCGGAATTTCGATCTTCACCGCGCATATGTTCGTGTTTTACTTCGCGGTCGCCTCGGCAATCACGCCGCCGGTGGCTGTGGCGGCGTTCGCAGCGGCCTCGATCACCCGCGCCGATCCGATGATGACCGGATTCTCGGCCGTGCGCTCGGGGATTGTGATGTTTGTGATCCCGTTCATCTTTGCCTTTTATCCAGAACTGTTGCTGATCGACGCCGCACAACTGGTGCCGGGCTCAACATCCGAATATCTGCCGGGCTATGACGGCACGATTGATTGGCTCAGCCTTGGCTGGCTTGCGGCGCGCTTGTCGCTGGCGCTGTATCTTCTGGGCAGCGTGTTGGCCGGGTTCGATTTCAAGCGCTTGGGTCTTGCCGAAAGCATCGCCCGACTGGCGGCGGCGCTGTTGTTGGTGATGGCGTGGCCGATGATTTACGGGGCCGGGATTGTCCTGACCGTGCTGATCTTTCTGCTGCACACCCGGGCGGCGCGAGCGGTGACCGCGTAGCCAGTGGCGCGACGCCGTTGCAATCGACAGGCGGCCGCATTTGCGCTAGCCATGAGCCGATTGAAAGCGGGTGCTGTGGTATGCAAGACGGTGACGACACAAAATCTGGTGGTTGCTGCGGCGTGCCCAGCGCCACGCCCGAGGCGCTGACCGCACGGTGTGAGGCGGCGTTGGCAGCCGTGCAGCCGGGGCCCGATACGGTGACGCGCGCGTTGCGCGCCCGGCTGACGCAAATTCCCGGCGGTTTCTTTGAAATGGGCACGCGGCGCTCCACCTATCCCGGTGACGGCGACAGCCCGCGGCGCAAGATCCATCTGAGCCCCTATCTGATTTCGCCCACCGCCGTGAGCAACGCCGACTACGCCCGGTTCGTCGAGGCCACCGGTTATCAGACCGTCGCCGAGTTCGAGGGCTGGGCCTTTGTCTTTCATCAGGTGCTGGACGATCTTGCCGCCTGGCCGATCAGCCCGCCGGGCCTGCCGTGGTGGCGACAGGTGCAGGGCGCGGCGTGGCATGCGCCCGAAGGCCCCGGCTCCGGCATCAAGGGCCGCGAGGACCACCCGGCGGTGCATATCAGCTGGTTTGACGCGATGGCCTATTGCCGCTGGGCCGGACTGTCCTTGCCGACCGAGGCCCAGTGGGAACGCGCCGCGCGGGGTGGATTGGCCAACCGGAAATTCCCCTGGGGCGATGCGCTGATGCCGGGCGGTAACTATGCGATGAATACGTTTCAGGGCGAGTTCCCGCGGCACAACACCGGCGACGACGGTTATATCGGCACCGCCCCGGTGACGGCCTTCAAGCCCAATGGCTATGGGCTATACAACATGACCGGCAACGTCTGGGAGTGGGTGGCCGACCGCTTCGGCAAACGCCCAGCGCCAATCCCCGGCAACCCCGCGCGTGATCCACAGGGGGCTGTGACCGGGCATGAACGCGTGCAACGCGGCGGATCATATCTGTGCCACGTCAGCTATTGTGACCGGTATCATGTGCATTCGCGGACCAAGAATGACCCCGAAAGCTCAACCGGAAACATGGGGTTCCGGGTGGCGGCCCCTCTTTAGCGCAACGCGTTCAACAACCCCTCTGCCTTGGCTTTTTGTGTTGCCACCGCCTGATCCTTGACCGGCCCGTAGCCGCGCATCTCCATCGGTACGGCCAGAAGATCGCGCGCGGTGTCGGCGTTATCAGGCGTCACCAACGGCGCGACCTGACCCAACAGCGCCTCGTACCACGTCAGCAACGCGACCTCGGATTTGCGCTCGGCCATGTAGGAAAACGGGTCCAACATCGTGCCGCGCAACCCTTTGGCCCGCGCCAACAGCCCCAACACCGGAGTCATCCAAGCCCCGAAGGCGCGCTTTTGCGGCCGCCCGCGCGCATCGGTCTTGCGCGACAGGATCGGCGGTGCCAAGTGGTATTGCACGGTAAAGCCAGGCTCGAATTCATCGGCCAACACCTGCTCGAACCCGGTTTGCGTGTGCAGCCGCGCGACCTCGTATTCGTCCTTGATCGCCATCAGCTTGAACAGCGATTTCGCCGCAACCCTCGTCAGATCCTCGGCCACTGCGGACGGCAAAGCCGCGCGGAACTTGGCCAGCGTGGCGCGGTAGCGGTCGGCATAAGCCGCGTTTTGATACGCGGTCAACATCTCGCTGCGGCGCGCTATCAGGGCATCCAGCGTCAACTCGGCCACGACAGGCTCGGACGGCATCAACGCCTCAGGCTTTGCCGCCATCACCCGGCCCAGATCAAACGCTCTGCCGTTGCGCTCGATGGCGACGGCGTTCAGCGTGATCGCCTGTTTCAGCGCCAGTTCGCTGACCGGCACCAAGCCCTTTTGCCACGCATAGCCCAGCATCATCACATTGGCGAACACGCTGTCGCCCAAAAATTGCTCGGCCAGCGCATTGGCGTCAAAGCCCCACAGATTACCGGCACCGACCGCGCCCGCGATCACCGCCTCGCGCCGTTTGGCCTGCAATTGCGCATCACGGTTCAGCACCAGATCGCCGGTCGGCATTTCCGCGCGGTTCAGCACAACCTTGGTGCCGTCGCGATACAGGACTGACGCTTTTGCCGCCGAGGATACCACGATATCGCAGCCGATCACCGCATCCGCCGACCCGTTGTCAATGCGCACCTGATGGATATCCTCGGGCCGCTCTGCGATCCGCACAAAGCTGAGGACGGTGCCGAATTTCTGCGCAAACCCGGTGAAATCGAGCACACTGGACCCTTTGCCCTCAAGATGCGCCGCCATCGTGATCAGGGCGCCGACCGTCACCACGCCCGTTCCGCCGACGCCGGTGACCAGCAGGTCAAACGGCTCGGCAAGATCGGGCAGGGTGGGCGCGGGCAGGGTGGGCAGCAGGGCCGCCAGATCCACCGCCTCGCCGGTTTTCTTGCGCCGCACCGCGCCCTCGACGGTGACAAAGCTGGGGCAGAACCCGTTCAGACAGGAAAAATCCTTGTTGCAGGTGTTCAGGTTGATCTTGCGCTTGCGGCCCAGCTCGGTTTCCAGCGGCTCCACGCTCAGGCAGTTGCTTTCCACCGAGCAATCGCCGCAGCCCTCGCAGACGGCGGGGTTGATAAAGGCAAACCGTTTCGGGTCCTCCATCGTGCCACGCTTGCGGCGGCGGCGTTTCTCGGTGGCGCAGGTTTGCTCGTAGATCAGCACCGAAACGCCCGGCACCTCGCGCAGCTCACGCTGAACGGTGTCGAGATCCTCGCGCGGGTGGAAACTGGTGCCAGCGGGGAAATCAGCGCGACTGAATTTGCCGATATCATCCGACACCAGCGCAATGCGCTGCACCCCTTCGGCGCGGCAGGTCTGGGCGATGCCTGAAACACTGATCGGCCCATCGACGGGTTGCCCGCCGGTCATGGCAACCGCGTCATTATAGAGGATCTTATAGGTGATATTCGTCTTGGCCGCGACCGCCTGCCGGATCGCCAAAGACCCCGAGTGATACCACGTCCCCTCGCCAAGGTTCTGAAAGATGTGCTTGCCGCCGTTGAATTGCGAGATGACCACTTGTGGCACGCCCTCGCCGCCCATTTGCGCGTAGCCTGCAGTGTCGCGGTCCATCCAACTGGCCATGACGTGACAGCCGATGCCCGATGCCGCCTTGGACCCATCCGGCACTTTGGTTGATGTATTATGCGGGCAGCCCGAGCAGAAATACGGCGTTCGGTTGGCGCCGGGTACGTTCAGCACCACGGGCGGCTTGTGGGTCAGGGCGCGCGCTTTGGCGGGCAAGCCTTCATCGGGAAAGAACGTGTCCAGCCGTTCCGCAAGGGTCGGGATCAACGCCAGCGGGCTGAATTCGCCGGTCCACGGCAACAGCGGATCGCCCGCCGCGCGGTGCTTGCCGACCATCCGCGCGGGCTTGTCGCCGGGCCAGTCATAGAAATATTCTTTCAACTGGCTCTCGATGATGCCGCGCTTTTCCTCGACGACCAGAACCTCTTTCTTGCCGCGCACAAAGGCCAGCGCATCGCGCCGCGCCAAGGGCCAGACCATGCCGACCTTGTAAATGTCGATGCCCAGACGACGGCACGCGGCCTCGTCCAGCCCCAGCAGCCGCAGAGCCTCCAGCACGTCCAGATGGCCCTTGCCGGTGGTGACGATGCCATACTTGGCGGTGTCCAGATCATAGAGGCGGCGGTCGATCGGGTTGGCCTCGACAAAGGCTTCAATGGCGTCCAGCTTGTGGCCGATGCGTGTCTCGATCTCGGCGCTGGGCAGGTCGGACAGGCGGACATGCAACCCGCCGGGCGGCAGGTCAATCGAGGGCAGGGTAAAGGTGCGATCCGGCCGCAATTCCACCGATTGCCCGCTTTCCACGGTTTCCGAGATCGCCTTGAACCCGACCCACGCGCCCGAAAACCGGCTGAGCGCGATACCATATTCGCCGAACTCCAGAAACTCGCCCACGGTTGCGGGGTTCAGCGTCGGCATGAACCACGCCATGAACGCCACATCCGATTGATGCGGCATCGAGGACGACACGCAGCCGTGGTCATCGCCCGCCACCACCAACACGCCACCCTTGGGCGATGACCCATACGCGTTGCCGTGTTTCAGTGCGTCGCCCGACCGATCCACGCCGGGCCCCTTGCCGTACCACAGGGAAAATACGCCCTCGACCTCGCAATCGGGGTCCAAGACCGCCTGTTGTGCGCCCAAAACCGCGGTTGCGCCAAGGTCCTCGTTGACGGCGGGCATGAAGGTGATGCGGTGTTGCTCGGTCTGGTCGCGGGCGCGCCACAGCTCCAGATCCAGCGCCCCCAGTGGCGAGCCACGATAGCCCGAGATGAACCCGGCCGTGTTCAGCCCCGCCGCCTTGTCGCGCCGCGCCTGATCCAGCATGATCCGCACCAAGGCCTGCGTGCCGGTCAGAAACACGCGCCCGGTTTCTCGGGTATAACGATCCGACAGCGCATAGGTCTGGAATTGGTGTGTCTGGTCAGTCATGGCGGCACCCCTTGCGTGTTTTCCTTAGTCTACGACATACCTTTGGCAGAAATCGCCAGATTTCGTGCAAACCGACAGGAAATTGGTTAGGTTGCCCATAAATCAGCCAGTATTCGGAAAGTTTGACCACATGGACCTTGATGCCCGAGATCGCCATATCTTGCGACTGTTGCAGATCGACTGCCGCGTGCCCAATGCCGAACTGGCGGAAAAGGTAGGCATGTCAGCCTCGGCCTGCTGGCGGCGGGTGCGGGCGTTCGAGGATGCGGGGCTGATCGAGCGGTACCGCGCCGATATTTCCGCCGCCAAGGCTGGATTCGGCTTTCAGGCAATCGTCCATGTGCACCTGACTCGCCACAACCCGGAACATCTGAACGATTTCATCAAGGCGATCACCCACCGCGCCGAGGTTCTGGATTGCTTCGCCACCACCGGGCAGGCGGATTACCATCTGCGGGTGCTGTGCAAGGATATTGGCGAATACAACCGTTTCCTCGAAGAGTTCCTGTTTCGCCTGCCTGCCGTGGAAAGCGCACAGACCAATGTGGTTCTGCGCGATATCAAACGCAGTGCGGTGGTGCCGCTTTAGTCCTGATTTCTGCCGATGACCCATAGCGCGAGGCGAGACGTCTTGCCGCATGTTTAACCTGTGCAGAACGTCTAGCGTCATGGTTGAAGGTCTCGCGAAGCTATGCTGCAATATATTGATGGAAAAGAAAAAAACGCTCCGTGATGACTATTCTGCAACTTGGGCTTGCCTTGTGATCGCGAACCGGGCTTAAGTGCAGTGAAATAATCTTACGGCCAGCGCCGCTCGGACGCAGTATAAATGCGCAGCCGATGTGTGGCTGCGTCTGGCGCAAACAAGAAATGCAACAGTGAGGAGTGCAGATATGAGAATGATGACAGTGGCTGGCGCGTTTGCCGCCAGCGCGGCGTTTGCCAATATGGCGGCGGCGGATGTGACGATCGCCCATGTCTACGGACAGACCGGCGCGCTGGAGGCCTATGCGGCACAGTCGCATATCGGCCTGATGCTGGGGCTGGAATATGCCACCGGCGGCACGATGGAAGTCAACGGCGAGCCGATTGTCGTGATCGAAAAAGACACGCAGCTGGACCCGGCACGCGGGCGTGCGCTCTTGGCCGAGGCTTTCGGTGATGACGGCGCCGATATCGCCATCGGGCCGGTCAGTTCTGGCGTGGCACTGGCCATGTTGCCCGTCGCCGAGGAATACGAACGTATCCTGATCGTCGAGCCCGCCGTGGCCGATTCGATCACCGGCGAGAACTGGAACCGCTACATCTTCCGCACGGGGCGCAACTCGTCTCAGGATGCGATTTCCAACGCCGTGGCGCTGGGCGGCGAGGGCGTGACCATCGCGACTCTGGCGCAGGACTATGCGTTCGGACGCGACGGTGTTGCCGCCTTCCGCGAGGCGCTTGAGGGCACCGGTGCGACCATTGCGCACGAAGAATATGTGCCGACCGATACCACGGACTTCACCGCCGCCGCCGAGCGTATCTTCCAGGCGATGGGCGACATCGAAGGCGAAAAGCGTCTGTTCATCATCTGGGCCGGTGGCGGCAACCCGATGGGCCGGATCAACGCCATGGACCCCTCGCGCTTTGGCATCGAGATTGCCACGGGCGGTAATATTCTGGCGGCCCTGACGGCTTATCGCGAACTGCCGGGCATGGAAGGCGCGACCTATTACTATTACGAATTGCCGCAGAACCCGGTCAACGACTGGCTGGTCGAGCAGCATTTTGCGCGCTACGGCACCCCGCCTGACTTCTTCACCGCCGGTGGCATGTCTGCCGGGATTGCGGCGGTCGAGGCGATCCGTCGCGCGGGCAGCACCGACACCGAGGCGCTGATCGCCACGATGGAAGGCATGGAGTTCGAGACACCCAAGGGCACGATGCGGTTCCGCGCCGAAGATCACCAGGCGTTGCAGTCCATGTACCACTTCCGCACCGAAGTTCAGGAAGGCCGCGACTATGGCGTGCCGGTTCTGGTGCGTGAGTTGGGCATCGACGACATGGATATTCCGATCCGCAACAACCGTTGATCCGAGACTCGAGGGCGCGCCGCGCGTGCGCCCTCTCCTCGACCGTAGTCCCCAGCAGAGCATCCCCATGACCCAGACGTTGTTAGAGACGCATGGCCTGACCGTGCGTTTTGGTGGCCATGTGGCCGTTGACGCCGTTTCCTGCAAATTTCCCGCCGGGCAGTTGACCGCGATTGTCGGGCCGAACGGGGCTGGCAAGACCACATATTTCAACCTGATTTCGGGGCAGATCGCCGCCTCCGAGGGTAAGGTTACGCTGCTGGGCAAGGATATCACCCGCGATACCGTGGCACACCGGTGCCGCGCTGGTCTGGGCCGGGCGTTCCAGCTCACCAACCTTTTCGCCAATCTTACCGTTCTGGAAAACGTGCGGCTGGTCATCCAGATGAACCAGCGCAAAGGGTTCAGCCTGTTTTCAATGGCGGATTCGCACACGGAATTGACCGAACGCGCGATGGCCGTCGTCGAGCGTGTTCGCTTGCAGGCGCTGCGCGACAACAAAGTGTCCGAACTCAGCCACGGCAATCAGCGCAAGCTGGAGGTGGCGATGCTGATCGCGCTGGACCCAAAGGTCTATATGTTCGACGAGCCCACGGCGGGCATGAGCGTCGATGAGGCGCCCGTCGTGCTGGACCTGATCGAGGAACTCAAGGCCGACCGCGACCGCACAATCCTGTTGGTCGAGCACAAGATGGACGTGATCCGCACGCTGGCCGACCGAATCATCGTCCTGCACAACGGCCAGCTTGCCGCCGATGGCGAGCCCGCCGAGGTCATGGCCTCGGACGTGGTGCGCGACGCTTATATGGGCCGGGAGATTGACGATGAGTGATGCGATCCTGTCGCTGGAAGGCGTCTACACCGACATCGCGCAATATCACATCCTGCAAGGCGTTGATCTGGCCGTGCCACGCGGCGGCGTCACCATGTTGTTGGGCCGCAACGGCGTCGGCAAGACCACGACCCTGCGCACGATCATTGGCCATTGGAAAGCCAAAACCGGCGTGATCCGGTTCAACGGCCAAGACATCACCACGCTGCCGACGCCCGCGCGTGCCCGGCTTGGCTTTGGTTTCGTGCCCGAGGATATGGGCATTTTCTCGGATCTCACGGTCGAGGAAAACATGATCCTTGCCGCGGTGTCCGGCCCCTTGGACCCAAAGCGGCTGGAGTGGATTTTTGGCACCTTCCCGCCGTTGAAAACCTTTTGGCGCTCCGAGGCGGGCAATCTGTCGGGCGGGCAGAAACAGATGCTGTCCATTGCCCGCGCCATGGCCGAAGAACGCGCGCTGTATTTGATTGACGAACCGACCAAGGGTCTTGCGCCGGCGATCATCTCGACCATGGCCAAGGCCCTGCGCGACCTGAAACGACAAGGCGCCACGATCTTGCTGGTGGAACAGAATTTCTCGGTCGCCAAGGCTTTGGGCGATACCGCCGCCGTGATGGATGATGGCCGCATCGTCTGGACGGGTGCCATGGCCGACCTGGCCGCCGATGCTGTGCTGCAAGAACAATTGATGGGCCTGAGCATGGAGACCCGCACGACATGACCGCTGCACCTGACCACAAACCGACAATGCGCACCGCGACCTTTGGGCAGAAACTGGACAAGGCTGCGCCCTATCTGGTGGTTCCGGCGCTGGTCTTGCTGGGCTATCTCGTCATCGGTTCGACCTCGAGCTGGCTCACGCTGACAGTCTCCGGGTTGGCGATGGGCATGATGATCTTTGTCATGGCCTCGGGCCTGACGCTGGTCTTTGGCCTCATGGATGTGATCAACTTCGGTCACGGGGCGTTTGTGTCGGTGGGGGCGTTCGTTGGCGTCTCGGTGCTGCTGGCGCTGGGCACCTGGACGGGCGCGCCGTCCCTGATGCTGAACCTTGCGGCGATCCTGCTGGCGGTGATTGCCGCGATGATCATCACCGGCGCGCTGGGCTGGGCATTCGAGCGGGTGATCGTCAGGCCGGTCTACGGGTTTCACCTGAAACAGATCCTGATCACCATGGGCGGATTGATCGTCATGGAGCAGATGATCGCCGTGATCTGGGGGCCGGATGAGATCTTTTTCGCCCGCCCCGAGACGCTGAAAGGTGCCATCACCTTTGCCGGCGCGGCCTTGGAGCGGTATCGCCTGTTGGCTGTCGGCGTCGGGTTGGTGATTTTCATCGCCCTGCGGCTGGTGCTGACCCGCACCAAGATCGGGTTGATCGTGCGCGCGGGCGTACAAAATGGCGAGATGGTGCAGGCGCTGGGCTATCGCTTGCCACTGGTGTTCATCGGCGTGTTCGTCGCCGGGTCGGCGCTGGCCGGATTGGGCGGCGTGATGTGGGCGATGTACCAAGAGGTGATCACCGCCGGCATGGGCGAGTCGATGATGATCCTCGTGTTCATCGTCGTGATCATCGGTGGCCTTGGCTCGGTCGAGGGCGCGTTCATCGGTGCGCTGATGGTCGGCTTGCTGCAAAACTACACCGCCTTCCTGGAACCTAAGATGGCGCTGATTTCCAACATCGCCCTGATGACCGCAATCCTGATGTGGCGGCCACAAGGCATGATGCCGGTAGTAAAGGCGAAATAGATGCTCAACGCGCTCATTTCTGGCGACAAGCCACGTTCCCCGCTGCTGGCCTTGATTCTGCTGGTTATTCTGGTTGCCTTGGCCTTTGCACCCTTCCTGTTCCCCGGGGTGCGGTCGCTGGAAACGGCGGCGCATATCTGCATCTTCATCGTGCTGGTCGCCAGTTATGACCTGCTGCTGGGCTATACCGGCATCGTCAGCTTTGCGCATACGATGTTCTTCGGGCTTGGTGCTTACGGGGTTGCCCTTGCCTCGACGCATATGGGCCGGGGCTATGATGCCTTGGTGGTCGGCACCGTGCTGGGCGCGCTGGCCTCGGCGGTGCTGGCGCTGTTGATCGGCCTGTTTTCGCTGCGGGTCAGGGCGATTTTCTTTGCCATGATCACGCTCGCCGTGGCCTCGGCCGTGGCGGTGCTGGTCAGCCAATTGTCGCAACTCACCGGCGGCGAGGACGGGCTGACCTATCTGATCCCGCGCGAACTGACCCCGGCGTTCCGCATGGGCGAACTGTTCGGCGTGTCGATGAGTGGCAAGATCCTGAACTATTACCTCGTGTTCGGCGCGTGCCTGCTGCTGTTCCTGCTGCTGCTGCGCATCGTCAATTCGCCGTTTGGCCGGGTGTTGCAGGCGATCCGCGAAAATGATTTCCGGGCCGAGGCGATCGGCTACCGCGTCGTCTGGTATCGCACCACGGCGACCTGCCTGTCGGCGGCCATCGCGGCCTTGGCAGGTAGCCTGTTTGCGATCTGGCTGCGCTATGTCGGACCGGATACGACGCTGAGTTTCGACATCATGATCGACATCTTGTTGATGGTGGTGATCGGCGGCATGGGGTCGATGTATGGCGCGGTGATTGGTGCGACGATTCTGGTTCTGGCGCAGAACTATCTGCAATCGCTGATGGGCGCCGCCGCGGAGGCAACCGCCGGGTTGCCGTTGATCCCGGATTTGCTGAACCCGGATCGCTGGCTGTTGTGGCTGGGCGTGCTGTTTGTCCTCAGCGTCTATTTCTTCCCCAGCGGGATTGTCGGCAAGCTGCGCGCCGGGCGCTGATCTACTGTCCCAAGGCCCTGAGCAGCATCTCGCGATAGGTGGCCTCATCATAGCAGGGCTGGCGTTGATAGATGCGCACGACGGGGTGGTCATAGACCCGCCACGGCTCTTGCGCCCAAGCATCGTCAAAGGCCAGGAACGGCAGCGGATAGCCGCGATCAAACACCTGCACCGGCTCAAAACAGGCTTGCCCGGAGAACAGCACGCGGTAATGCGCTGTCGTCATCGGGAAGCGATCCGGCAAGCGTGGCATCACCGCCGATTGCCGGTCCGAGGACAAGATCAGATAGTCGGTTTGCGCCAGCTGCGCGGCGATGCGGGTGGCCTTTTCGGGGGTGTCAGGGTCGGTGATGTCCAGCACCTGATGCGTGAACCAGTTGTCATGCGAGGGCCAGCGATAGGCTTCCCCCTCGGCCAGCGACACGATGGTTGGCAGATGGTCGTCCCACGCGGTTTCATTGGTCAGAACGGTGCCCCGCGGCAAGCTCCACAGCCACTGCGAGGCCAGAATGCGCGGGTGCGCGCCGTCGTGAAGTCGCACCGCGCCGGCACCCCAGAAAAGCGCGAGGGCGAGGGCAACAACCGAGATGCGCCCGCCCAGCCTTGCAAAGACCGGCGCCAGTGCCATCGCCAACGCGCCCAAGGCCGGGGCGGCATAGCGCAGCGCACTGACGCTGCTGATCGCGGTCAGAGCCACGAAGATCAAGACCACGCAAAGCGGGATCATTGCGGCAGCTGTCACAGCGTTGCGGCGCAGGCCCATGATCAGCGCCGCAGCAATCGGACCAAATCCGAAAAGCGTCAGGTCACGCAGCAATCGCAGCGGCCCGTAGCCCGCGACCCATTGCCAGTTGGGCGGAAAGCCCGGCGAGGCCGTGACCACCGCCAGCCCTTGAAAATCCGCGATCCAGTCCTCGGAAAGCGTCAGACCCCACAGACCCGGACCGGCAAAGGCAAACGGGTTGGTCAGGCGAAAGGTGATCAGCGCCACCAGAAGCACAACGGCGAGCACCGCCAATGCGCGTCGCCACCCCAGCCCCGCGCGAACCGCCAAAACCAGCGCCAGCACTACGGGCGCCAACAACAGGACGCCGGTGACCTTGCACGCCACCGCCAGCCCGACGAACCCACCAGCCAAGGCGCCCATGCCCATTGGCCCGGCCCGGCCCCAGCGCCCCGTCGCCAAGGCAATCATCGGCACCAGAGACGCCGTTGAGGCCGCGCTGAGCCAAACATCAACCGTGTGGAAATTGGCCAGTTGCAACGCGCTTGGCATTGCCGCGTACAAGATCGCGGCGAACAAGGCCGGTACATTGCCCGACAACAGCCTTGCGCCCAGAAATACCGCCAGAACCGTTGTGGTATCGGCCAGTGCTGCCAAGCCCCGCGCGATCGGCATGTAGGCGAACCAGTCCACAGCGCCCCACCACCATCCGACCAGCGCGCCCGCCAGCAACGGGGCCTCGCCATAGACATAGCTCTTGGGGCCAAGATGCGGGTTCAGCGGCGAGGTGGTCGCAAACCACCAGTCCGCCAACCCCAAGCCGTCATTGGCGGGGTCTGCGAGTGCGGTGAACATTTGGCCCGTCACCATGAACAGGTGACGCTCATCGGGGTGCAGTGCGGCAAAGCCATCCCACGCAAGACCCCACGACCGCACCCAAAAGGCCAGCACCAGCAGCGCGCTCAGGAGGGCCGCTGTCAACACGCCCGAGGCGTTCGGTCTGGGGCCTAGGGTCAGTGCACGGAGACTCATGCTGGCAG
Organism: Pararhodobacter sp.; assembly: GCF_034676545.1. Taxonomy (NCBI): domain Bacteria; kingdom Pseudomonadati; phylum Pseudomonadota; class Alphaproteobacteria; order Rhodobacterales; family Paracoccaceae; genus Pararhodobacter; species Pararhodobacter sp. Next base: position 196,491 of record NZ_JAUCBZ010000015.1, on the reverse strand, counting down.
GGGTACTACATCGGCCCTTGGCAGCAAGACGCCGCGCGCCAGTCGGCTTCATTTTGGCGCAGCCATTGTGATCATTGGGCAACATTGGCGGCGGTGCAGGGGTGTTCGCAGGGCTTGGCTTATGGCGTTTTTGCCGTCTTTCCATCGGCGGCGGAGCCCCGGTAGCAGGATGCATTTACCACAAATTAAACGTGAATTGCCCAATGAACGCCACAAAGCGCTGGTATTCAACACTCTAGTTCCGTGGTTTTTTGCTCGTAAGAGGTCTGACATGCCCCGTTTTGATTCTGACCGCCGCCCCGCGAATTGCCGGACCCGTGCCCGCGAGTTCTGGGCGCAGGACAAGGGAACTTTCAGTGTTTTCAGCCTCTTCGTCTTCGTCGCAATGTTGCTTGTCGGTGGCTTGGCCGTCGACATGATGCGTCACGAGACGATTCGTTTGCGGATGCAGGGTGTCACCGACCGCGCCGTTCTGGCGGCCACGATGTTGGGCCATAACAACGGTGTCGCCACGCCCGAGCAGATGTTGCAATCCTACTTCACCGCCGCAGGACTGAGCGCGCAATTGGGCAATAACTATTCGATAACCGAAAGCCCCTGGACCGGGCGCAACGTCACGGCGTCTCCGACTGCAACCGTGCCGACGCTTTTCACCCGTATGATCGGCTTTGATGACTTTGCGGTCGGCACGCCCGCCGCCGCCGCCGAGGCCGTGACCGGCGTTTGGCTGGATCTTGTCATGGTGGTCGATATTTCCGGGTCTATGGGGTTTGATGGCGGAAGTCGTATCATCACGCTGCGTCAGGCGGCCTCGCAATTGGCATCGACCCTGTTAAACGAGAACCAGGACGGCCGCGTCTCGCTGACCATCGTCCCCTATGACACCAGCGTCTACCCCCCCGCCAGCATGCTGGGCTTTTTCAACAATATTTCCGGGACCGTCGGCGATTGCCCTGATTTCAACTCTTGGAGCAGCGTCACCAACAGCGTGAATGCGTCCATGTATCTGCGCCAATGCCACACCGACAGCTGGGGCCAGATCACACCGTTCATCAGCAATGCTGCTGATGCAATCACCGCGATCAACGCCTTGCAGCCGCGCGATGTGACGTCAATTGACCTCGGTGCGCGCTGGGGCGGTGTGTTCTTTGATCCGACGATGCGCCCTGCGGTAACGCAGATGATCGCCGATGGGCTTGTCGACTCTGACTATGCCGGACGGCCCTTTGATTGGGGTGAGCCAAACGTGGTGCGTGCCATGGTTCTGTTGACCGATGGCGAAAATTGCTGCGGCCACCGCTATACTGCCGCGCAGCAGGATCTGAACACGCTGGAGGTCTGCTCGAGACTCAAGGATCAGGGCGTGCTGATTTACTCGGTTGCCTTCGAAGCCCCCGCCGCCGGTCAGGCGCTGATGATGGGCTGCGCGTCGTCGGCCAGCCATTATTTTGACTCCGCCGTCGGTGGGTTGCTCAACGTCTTCGACTCCATCGCCAGCAATGTCGTCACGCAAACCCTGAGGTTGACCCGGTGACCCGTATATTCTCCTTGATCCAGCGTTACCGCACGCAAGAGGCGGGCACGGCGACGATTGGATTTGTGATCGCCGTGCCCCTGGTGCTGTCGATCCTGTTCACGGCGATTGATTTCGGCGCGGTCATGTTGCGCCAGGTGTTCCTGGACAGAGCCGTCGATATTTCCATCCGCGAAGTGCGTCTGGGGAATGTTCCGTCGAACGGCATCGCCACGCTTCGGGCCGCCATCTGCGCGCGCACCATTCTGATCGGGAATTGCGAAGCGTCGCTGACCGTGGAACTGCGGCCGATCGACACCCAAACCTGGGCCGGTATCAATGACCCGGTGCAGTGTATCAACCGTTCTGCGAATATCGCGCCAACCGTGGTTTTCAATCCGTCAGCGGGCAATCAGGATCTGATGCTGGTGCGTGTCTGCGCCTCGGCGGATCCGTTCATCACCTTTACCGGCCTTGTCTTGGGGCTTGGGCAGGCGACAACGGGCGATTTTCACATCGTTTCCATCGGCGCCTTCACCAACGAACCCGCCTGAGCCGCTCTCCGGGACGCTTGTCATGCGCGGTCGGTGATTTTCGTGGCGTTGACTTGAGTGCGAATACTGATTACGCAAAAAGCATAGTTTGTAGAAAAGAGAGCGATTGCCGAGGGGACTATGATCCAGGGTCAACCTTGCGGGAGTTCCCGTTTGCGCGTCCCCTTGATTACCCTTCGTGTCAGGAACACTCGCGCACCGTAGTGATGGCATGTTGAATCTGCGCGGAATATTTTCATTTCTGAAGCGGCGCAATCGCGATGATACCTCTGGGGCGGTTGCCGTCGAGTTGGTCATCGTCCTGCCAATATTGCTTTGGGCGCTGGCAGCCACCGTGGTGTTCTTTGATGGCTTCAAGGCACGCTATCAAACCGAAATGGCCGCCAATACCATTGCAGATTCCATCGCCCGCGAAACACGGGCCTATACGCCGCAATTTCTTGAAGGCATGAACTCGGCCTATGATATGCTGGCGCGGTCGCGTCGTCCGACGCGCATCCGGGTCTCGGCCTTGATCTGGGATGATTACAACGCGCGCCCCCACCTGCATTGGTCCTATGGGACACGGGGTCTTGCGCCACTGCCTCCAAACGCCATGGAACTGATGGAAGCCGGCGATCTTGCAGGGCTCGAAGCCCTGATTCCAGCGCAGGTCGGCCAATCCTTTGCCAGCACAAGCGCGCAAATGCCGGTGCCCGAGTATTACAGCAGCATTCCGATCATCATTCCCGGCGAGACCTTGTTGATGGTCGAGACTTTCGGTGAGTGGCAGCCGTTTGCCGCAGTTGGCTTGCGCCAGATGCGATTGAGTGCCTTGGTGGCGATCCGCCCACGGTTTTCGCCGAATGCGCCGGTCAGCGGGATTCCTGTGAACCCGGTTCCGCCAACCCCGACACCCTTGCCGACGCCGACGCCATTGCCAACGCCGACGCCCCTGCCAACGCCGACACCGTTGCCAACTCCGACACCGTTGCCGACCCCGACGCTTGCACCGCCAACGCCGACACCGTTGCCGACGCCGACAGCATTGCCGACGCCGACGCCACGGCCGACGCCGACGCCACGGCCGACGCCAACGCCGCGTCCGACGCCAACACCCGCGCCGCCAACGCCAACACCATTGCCGACGCCGACACCGTTGCCGACACCGACACCGTTGCCAACGCCCACACCCGCGCCAACGCCGACACCCGCGCCGCCGACTCCGACGCCGTTGCCAACGCCAACACCATTGCCAACGCCGACACCGTTGCCAACGCCCACGCCGTTGCCGCCGACGCCCACACCGTTGCCGACCCCGACGCCGTTGCCAACGCCCACACCGTTGCCGACTCCGACACCGTTGCCGACGCCCACACCGTTGCCGACGCCCACACCGTTGCCGCCGACGCCCACACCGTTGCCGACCCCGACGCCGTTGCCGACGCCAACACCATGGCCCACGCCGACGCCAACACCGGGCGAGACCTGCACGTTCTGCTGATGCGCGCGTGCCTGCGCCCGGTGCCGGCTTGCGTCAGAGGTGAAACGGGGTAATGAGGGCGCTGGACAGGAACCAGAACCCGCACCGATTGCGTGTGGAGTGGCGTATGGAAAGGGCTTGTTTCGGTGGATTGGTTCGATACGACACACTCTGGCTCCGGGCAAGCATCGGTGCCTGAACGGCCGCTGATCTCGATCGTCATCCCCTGTCTCGACGAAATGGACGTTCTGCCCGAAACCCTGACCCGCCTGTCCGACCTGGCCCGGTCGCAAGCCACCTGCGACTTCGAGTTCATCTTTGTTGACGATGGATCCCGCGACGCAACGCTCGCGGTTCTTGCACAAGCCGCGCGCACCGACCCCCGGCTGCGGATCCTCAGCTTTTCGCGCAATTTCGGCCAGCAGATCGCGGTGACCGCGGGGATTGACGTGGCGCGTGGCGACGCGGTTGTGCTGATGGACAGCGATCTGCAAGACCCGCCCGAGGTCGTCGCACAGATGATCGCGCGCTGGCATGAGGGGTTCGACGTGGTCTATGGCCTGCGCGCTTCGCGACCGGGGGACAGCTGGTTCAAGCGGTTCACGGCCAATGGCTTCTACTCGGTGATCAGCCGTCTGTCCCAGGTCGCGATTCCGGCCGATACGGGTGATTTCCGGCTGATGAGCCGCCCCGTCGTCGAGGTTCTCAAACAAATGCCCGAGCGCCACAGGTTCCTGCGCGGCATGGTCGCGTGGACCGGGTTTCGCCAGACATCCATCGCCTATGACCGACCGGAACGGTTTGCCGGTGCGACCAAATATCCACTGACAAAGATGATCCGCTATGCGCTGGATGGGATTCTCTCGTTTTCCATCAAGCCGTTACAGTTGGCGGTCGGGCTGGGGTTGATGACGGTCTGCCTGTCGGTGATCGGCATCATCTACGCGCTGATCCTGCGCATCTTCACCTCGGTCTGGGTCGAGGGTTGGACGGCATTGATGATTGCGGTGCTGTTTCTGGGCGGCGTGCAACTGCTGTCGCTGGGCATCATCGGCGAATATATTGGCCGGATTTACGCCGAGGTGCAGCGCCGCCCGCTCTATGTGGTGCGCAACCGGATCGGGTTTGATCCGCAGCCAGAGGGCGCGGCATCCCAACCCGAAACCGCAACGTCAGAGCACTCATGAGGCGCACCGCAAGCCTGGGGCTGGGCATCGCGCTGGGCGGGCTGTTCTTGTGGCTGACGCTTCGGCAGGTCGATTTTGCGGCGCTGGCCGATGCCATCCGGCGGATGGATCTGGTCGCGCTGCTGCTTGCGCCGCTTTGTCTGGCGGTTGGCTATGCCTGCCGGATTCAGCGCTGGCACTTGATGCTGCGGCCCCACAATGCGGCACTGGGCTATGCGCACTCGTCGGCGGCGTTTCTGGCGTCGATTGCGGTCAACAACCTTGCGCCGTTTCGCATGGGCGATGCGCTGCGCTGTTTTGGTTTCTCGAACTGGCTGGGTGTCGCCCCCGGTGCGGTGCTGGCCACGGTGTTGATCGAGCGGGTGCTGGACATGATCGCCCTGCTTTTGGCACTGGCGCTGGCGCTCTGGCTGTTCTCGACCTCTGGTGACGCCTTGGGGATCGGCGGCACCGGGGCGCTGGTTCTTGCGGGCGGCAGCGTGTTGGCGCTGTTTTTGCTGGTCCAACCCCGTCTGCTTGCCCCGTTGGTCGCGGCTTTGATCCGTGGTCTTGGGCGGCTTGGCCCCAAGGTGCGAAGCCGCGCGGACGGGTTCCTCACGCCGTTGGTTCACGCGTTGGTCACCATGTCGGCGCGCCGGGCGATGACGGCGCTGATCGTCTGGACCGTGCCGGTCTGGCTGTTCGAGGGCGCGACCTATTGGGCCGTTGCCCGCGCCATGCCGTCGCTCACCGCGCCTGAGGCCGCCTGGCTGGCGATGCCCGTGGGCACCCTGTCAACGCTGCTGCCCTCGACCCCCGGTCATGTTGGCACCTTCGACTATTTTGCCCAGACCGCCACGGTGATCGCGGGCAATCCCCTGGCCGAGGCGACGGCGTTTGTGCTGATCGTTCATCTGGTCTTGTGGCTGACCACCACCTTGACTGGCGGAGTCTGTTTGTTGATCTGGGCGCTTGCCCCCTCTGCAAAGGCGCGACCATGACCCATTTTGCCGTTATTGGTGCCGGATTTGCCGGGCTGGCCGCTGCCCGAGACCTTGCACGCGCGGGGCATCGGGTCACCGTGCTCGAAGCTGACGCCCATGTCGGTGGCCTTGCGGGGTCCTTTGATCCGGTCTCGGGCGGCGAGCCTCTGGACCGGTTTTATCACCATTGGTTCACCTCGGATCGCGATGTGATGACGCTTGTTGCAGAGCTTGGCCTGTCGGAGCATGTCACCCTCGAACCCAGCCTGACCGGCGTCTATTTCAACGGCGCGACGCTGCGCCTGTCCTCGCCACTGGACCTGCTGCGCTTTTCGGCCTTGCCGCTGGTGGACCGGTTTCGGCTTGCGCTCCTCAGCCTCAGGGCGCGGCGGGTCAAGGATTGGCAGGCGCTGGAATCACTGACGGCTGCGGAATGGTTGCGGCAGATCGGCGGGGAAACCGTGTATCGCACGCTGTGGCAGCCTCTGTTGCGCGGCAAGTTCGGGCACCACGCCGATCAGATTTCGGCGGTGTGGATATGGAACAAGCTCAAGCTGCGCGGCGGGTCGCGGGGCAAGAGCGGGGCGGAAAATCTGGCTTATGTGCGCGGGTCTTTCGCGCGCATTGCCGAGGCGATGGTCGCCGATATCCACGCGCATGGCGGCGAGGTACGCACCAACTGCCCGGTTGCGCGCCTGACGCAGACGGGGCAGGGCGGCTGGCAGGTTGACGGGCCGACCTGTGATCTGCGGGCCGAGGCCGTCATCGCCACGCAAGCCCCGCAACTGCTGGCCCGATTGATCGACCATTGGGCCACGCCCGAGGCCCTGCAATCGCTGACCCGCATCCCCTATCTGGCGAACCTGTGCCTGGTGCTTGAGCTCGACCGCTCACTGGGCTCGACCTATTGGCTGAACGTGACCGACCCTGAGTTTCCCTTTGTCGGCGTCATCGAACACACCAATTTTCAATCGACCGAGCAGTATGGCGGGCGGCACATCGTCTATCTGTCACGCTACCTGCCGCAGGATGATCCGTTATTGGCGCTGGACGACGCGGCGGTTCTCGACTTTGCCGTGCCGCATCTGCGCCGCATGTTTCCCGCGTTTGATCGGGCTTGGGTGCAGGATCATCACGTCTGGCGCGCCGATTGGGCGCAGCCCCTCATTGCGCGCCACCATTCCGCACTGATCCCGCCCGAGGATGGCCCGGCGCCGGGCCTTTACCTATGCTCCATGGCGCAGATTTATCCGGAGGATCGCGGCACCAACTATGCCGTTCGCGCCGGTCGCCGGTTGGCGGCGCGGTTGATCGTCGAGGCAGATCAAGGGCAGCGCGCCGGGTCCACTTGAAGGATCTGACCGCCCGCATCCGAAAACACGGCGGGCCCCAGAGCGGTCAATCCCGCCTCGTTCAGGGCTTCATAATGACTGCGTTCAATCTGCCCGAGGATCACATAACGCACGCCATAGCGGCGCACGAGGGTGCAGCGCAGGGCTTGATCGTCGGTGGTGTAAAACGTCTCGACCCGTTGCGCGCGGCGGTTGGGGGCGTCGCCGTTGTTGCGCCACAACCATTCATGCGCCGCCCAGCCGATCACCGTGGGCTGCCCGGTCATGGCCGACACCCGCGCGGTGTCGCCAAACGCGTTGCCAGACGCCTCGACAAACGATTGGCCGGGGTCCAGCGGCAAACGCCCAGCGGCCAGCACCAAGGCGCGTTCCTCACCCAGAAAGCCCAGCCCATCGAGGCTGCGAATGGTCGAGGGCCAGACGAAGATATGCGGCATATAGGCCAGGATCGAGACAACAGGCAGTGCGGCCAGCCCGGCGGCAATCATGCCAAGACGCCCGAATCGCACCGCAAGGCCAAGGGTTGCGACGGCGGCGATGATCAGCAGCGGTTGCGCGCGAAAGCTGAGTTTGAACATCGTATTGGCGCGCGCATATTCCAGCCCGTAAATATCGCGCACGATCACCACTTCGGGGATGAAGAACAGCGCCACGGCCCCGGCGAACAGCAAGCCTATGGGCCAGTGGTCGCGCGCGTCGGGCCGCTTCCAGACAACGACACCAAACAGCATCAAGGGCAGCAGCCCGTGACCATAAAGCACCAGCAACTGCCACAGCGGCGTGTGGTTCGGTGCAGCCTCAATGCCATTGGCAAAGGGCTCGAAATGGCCCAGAAACGGCGCGGCGGCCAGGAATCCGGTGGCGGCGACCACCACGCAAGCCACCCCCAGGGCATCGAGCCGAGCGCGGGTTGGTTTGCGGTCGAACAGCGCCGCCGCCAGAATTGCGAACAGCGCAAGCAGCCCCAGGATCGCCACATCCCACGAGTTGATCGCGGCGCACAAACCCAGCACCCAGCCGAACCCCGCGGCCTGCACAAGATCCGGTGACTGGCCCTTCAGCCCGCGCGCGAGGAAGGCCAGCAAGATCATCAGCCCCAGAAAAAACACCGGTGTCGCCGAAACATGCGCGTGCAGATCGCCGACGGAAAAGGCGTAGGCGGGAAACTCGGTAAAGCCCTTGTCCTCGACCAAAGGGTCAAAGCCGACAAAGCGCGTCGAGTCGGGGAAGTAGAACGCGGGGTTGGTGGCGGGAACCAGCCCCCGAAAAAGCGTGTAGAGCGCCGAGTGGAAGTTGCCACCATAGAGCACCAGAAGCGCCGCCAACGCGCCAAGCCCGCGCGCCAGACGGGGGCCGGCGGGCTGGGCGAGCGACACGGTCAGCTTCCAGACCGACACGCCGGTCAGCGCAAAGATCGAGGCCATGGCGATCTGATACGCGCGGTCCGCAGTGGTGCCCAGGATGTTCCCCCAGGCCGCCGCCATCGCCTGTCCGACATAGTAATAGTTGATCGCCTCGCCCGCATACCAGGCGTCCGGCGGCGGCATGTAATCGGTGCGCATCGCGGCGGCCAGAAAGGCCATGTCGGTGAATTTCTCCAACCCTGACAGGTCCGCGTGGCCCATGCGCTGCGCCAGACCCAACCAGAACAACGCGCCGAAACCGACCGCGACGGTCAGGGCGCTGCGGTTGTCCGAAGGTGCGGCACCGAGCCACAGCCGCGCCCCGATCAGCGCCGCCAACCCCGCCAGCGAGGCTATGCCGAACGGCACGATATGCAGCGCGGCCAAGGCCCACGGCACCCAGCCCATGACGATATACGCCAGCACCAGGGCGGCGATCCAACCGCTGCCGCCCGGCACAAGCCGCAGGGCCAAGGGGCGCGCTGCCCAACTCGCCAGCGCCAGCACGGCAAACAGGCGTGCGACGACCAGGGCGTCCTCCATCGGCAGGCTACCGGTCATGGGCCGCGCCTCCAGAGCCGTTGCAGGGTCTGGGGGTCACAAGCCTCGGCATCGCGCGGGGTGCGCAGGCGGGTGTCGAGGTCCTGCGCAGACAGACGGTCGATGTTGCGAAACAGGAATACCTCGGGCCGGTCGAACACGGTGCGGGTTTCCTCGGCAGTCAATCCGGGCGCGAACAGGCGGCCCAAAGGCCCAAGCCGGTCGGCGCGCAGCACCGGCACAAAGCCAAGGCTGCCATCGGCCAGCCCGGCGTAATAGGCGCACAGACCCGGCGCGGCACCGGGTTGACGCGGTAAAACCTCATAATTGCGGCGGCTGGCGATGAGCAGCCAGTCGGCGGTGGCGAGGGGTTCGGCCAGCGACAACGGCGCGTCGTTCAGGGGCAGCACCACCTGCGGCAGGCCCCCGGATTGCGGTAGGTCGCGTGGCTCGATGGCGACGACATCGCCCTCGGATGAAAGGGCCAGAAGCTGTGTTTCAACGGCAATACGCGGATCAGGGCGCAGATAGGCGGCGGCACTGTCCAGCCCGGCCAGCACCATAAGCCCCAGCCCGGCCAGCCCGACGGCAAAGCCTGTGCGCCCAAGGGTCAGCGTGGCCAAGCGCCCAAGGGCGACGCCGCCGAGCACCAACACCACCGGCAACAGCGGCGCAAGGTAGCGGATGAATTTGGCGTGCCAGCCAAAGGTCAGCGCGGCGTAGACCAAGGCAAAGGCCAACCCCGGCGCGACGATCCGCCATTGCGTCCGTGGCAGCAGGATCAGCCCGACCACGGCCAGCAGCACCCCCGCGCCCGAGGTCAGTGACCAGAGTTGCGAAAGTTCATAAAGGATGTCGGTCGTGCCGTGGAATTGCGCTGTCCAGAACACCGGCAGCGATCCGGTGACGACGCTATTCTCGAAATCCATCACATCCAGCCACGCCCGCGTGGCAAAGATCACCGAGGGCGCAAAGGCCACGGCCTGCACAGCCGCGATCGCACCGAAAGCCAAAATCGTCCGCAGCCGTGCGGCATCGGGGCGACCGGCCAGGGCGAAGGCCATCAGCGGGATGATCGACAGCACGACGGCGGTTGTCTTGAAGCCAAAGCCGATGCCCAGAACCATCGCCGACCACACGGCCATGTGGCGGTCCGGCATCTCGCCCGCCTGCCAGCGCGCGGCCAGCCACCACAACAGCAAGACCATCATGGCAATGGCGCTTTCGGTGGTGCCGAAATGCGCCCATTGGATCAATTGACCCGAGGTTGCCAAAGCCAGAGCCGCCGCCAATCCCGCCACCGGCCCGGCCATGCGCATCGCCAGACCAGCCCCCAGCGGCACCATCGCCAGCGAAAGCGCGGCCGACAGGGCGCGGGCGACAAGGGTCAGGCAGGCGGCGTTATCACTGGCGCAGAATGGCACCGACAAAAGCCGGGGCAACCAAAGGGCGAGGTCGTTATACGCGTGGAACTCGGGCAGCATACGGCCGTTGACGCCAAGCGTCAGGGCTGCGCGGATCAGGTTGCCCTCGTCCGGGTGCAGTCCGCGTCCGGCGTCCCAGTTCAGACCCATGATCCGCAGAACCGCGCCCAAAACGACGATCCCGAGCAAGACATGCCGATAACGATCTGCGGCGATGATCAAGGCCGATCTCCGTCATGCGGCGGGATTGCATGAGTGACGGGGTTTGAGGGCACTGGTTTTTCCCTGAAAATCGAGCCCAATCGCCCAGCGCGCAGACTTTAGCCGCAGACCCGGCCACCCGCAATGCACATCAGGCGGGTGCGGCGCGCGCCGCAGCGGCACGGTTCAGCACCAGAATAAAGATGATCATCGCGGTGCCCGTGGCCTCAATCAGCAGGCTGGGCCAGAAGACCGCGATCACCGCGGGCAACAACAGCGCGCGCTGCCACAGGGCAATGCGCCCGAACAAGAAGCCTTCGAGCATCGCCGCAAACCCGACCAGCGCGACAATGGCAATAAAGCCGTTCCAGATCACCAGCGGGATCGGGCCGCCGACGATGATGACGTCGTTATAAACCATGAACAACGGGATCAAATACAGGCCCTTGGCGAATTTCCACGCTTGCAGGCTGGTCTCCAGCGGTTTCGACCCGGCAATCGCTGCCCCCGCGAACCCGGCCAGGGCCACCGGCGGCGTGACGTTTGAATCCTGCGAATACCAGAACACCACCAGATGCGCCACGAGGATCGGCATCCCGAATTCGGTGGTCAACGCTGGGCCGACCAGAATGATCAGAACGATATACGAGGCCGTCACCGGCAACCCCATGCCAAGGATCATGCTGGCAAGTGCCACCAGGAAAAGCGCCGCCACCAGATTGCCGTCCGACAGGGAAATCATCAGCGACGAGAATTTCAGGCCAAGCCCCGTGAGGCCGACAATGCCAACGATGATCCCGGCCACGGCGCAGGCCACCGAGACGGCAACCGCGTTGCGCGCGCCCAGTTCCAGCGCCACCAGAGTTTTCGCAAGCCCGGCCTTGAACAGGGCGACCATGCCCGCCGTTCCCGGGCCGTTTGCGTAAAGATCCCAGACCGCGCGGACAACGGCGGCAACCGCCACCGACAGGACCGCATAGAAACCGACGCGCATCGGCGAATACCCGATCACCAGAAACGCCACCAGCGCGACCAGCGGCAGCAAGAAATGCCAGCCATCGGCCAGCACATCCCTGACGCGGGGCAATTCGCTGGCGGGCATCCCGTGCATACCTTGTTTGACGGCGGCAATATGCACCAGCAGGTATACTGCGCCGAAATACAGGATGGCCGGAAAGATCGAGATCAGCACGATATGCAGGTAGGGGACTTGCGTGAATTCGCTCATCAGAAAGGCACCTGCGCCCATCAGGGGCGGCATGATCTGGCCACCGGTCGAGGCGGCGGCCTCGATCCCGCCGGCCTGCGCGGGGCGGTAGCCCAGTTTTTTCATCAGCGGGATGGTGAAAGCCCCGGTTGTCACCACATTGGCAATCGCCGAGCCGGAAATAGAGCCCATGCCTGCCGAGGCGATGACCGCCGCTTTGGCCGGTCCGCCGCGTTGCTTGCCGGTGGTGGCATAGGCGAGGTCGATAAAGAACTTGCCCGCGCCGGTGACTTCCAGCACCGAGCCGAACAGCACGAACACAAAGATGAACGTCGCGGCGACGCCCAGCGGAATGCCGAAAATCCCCTCGGCCCCCAGGATCATCTGGCTGGCGACGCGGTCAATCGAATAGCCGCGATGGTTCAGGATACCGGGCAGCCAGTCGGCCATCCACGGCAATTCGCCGCGTCGTCCGGCAAAGGCATAGATCAAGAATGCGCCCGCGATCACCGACATCGACAGACCCACAGCGCGCCGGGCGGCTTCGAGCACCAGCAAGGTTGTGATGACGCCAACGATGATGTCGATGCCGCGCGGAAAGATCGCGTTGGCAATGATGTCGATGTTCATCGGCACCCAGAACCCGACCAGGACACTGCCAGCGATGCAGACCCCGTCAATGATCCAGCCCAGAATCCCGCGTGCGCGGTGCGCGCCGAACACCGGGTAGATCAAAAAGCACAGCGTAAGGATGAATCCAAGATGCCGTGGCCGCAGAATAAAAAGCCCCGGAGAAAACAGCTCGACCGAGAAAATCGAGAGCTGAAAGCCACCGGCGACGCCAAGCTGATAAATCGACAGGCAGATCCCGATGATCGCAATGGCGCGCAGGATCAGCCAGTGCTGCGGTGGTCCCAGAGGGGTGTCGGTGATCTGCGGATCAGCGGTCATGGCGTGCGCTCCGGTTCAAGGGCGATTCTGACGCGGGCATGTTCGGCCAGCGCGGTCAGCGAAATTTCATCGGCGTCGGTGCGGATACGGTGGTTCACGGCCGGGCGTCCGGGGCGCAGGATATAGGCATTGCCGGGGACGGGCTCGTTGATGTCCTCGATCCAGTAGCCGCCCATCCCGTCCGAGATCTGACGTCCGCGACCGGGGATGTGATCCAGCCCGGCAGCGAAATCGGGCAGGTGCGACCGCACCAGAACCATGCGCCCGCCGCGGTTTTCATAGCAGTCTTCGACCTCGAAGCCTTGCACGGAATGGTTCCACAAGACGCACCAGCCCGCCCCTTGGGCAAGGGACAGGCTGGCCAGAACATCGCCGGTTTCTGCAAGGCTCATCACCAGTTGGTCAGCCGAAGCCGAACCAACCGATGCGCAAAGCAAGAGGGCAGCAAGCCGCCCGCCGCGGTTTTTCATCACGGACGCAGATGATCCGGAATCTCGGCGCCGATTTCTTCGTAATACCGGATCGCACCGGGGTGCAGCGGGATCGGCGTTGCGGACAACGTGAACTCGACCGTGGTCTGGTTTGCGGCCGGGTGAACCGCTTGCAGCTCGGCGATATTGGTGAACAGCGCGCTGATGATCGCATAAGCCAGATCATCCGACATCTCGGACGAGGCAACCAGCACGTTCGGAACCCCCAGAACCGCGATCGGCTCATCGACACCGGTATAGACGCCACCGGGCAACGTGGTCGCGGCAAAGATCGGGTCTTGCGCGCGGGCGGCGGCGATTTCCTCGGCGCTCAACGGAATGATGCGGATCGATTGCGTTGTGGCCAGGTTCAGGATCGACGAGGTCGGCGCGCCAACGCTCCAGAACCCGGCGTCGATATCGCCGTTCGACAACGCATCTGCGGTTTCGTTGAAGTTCAGGCGCTGCTCGTCGATGTCGTCATAGCTGATGCCGTTGGCTTCCAGAATTGCCGAGGCGTTGACCTCGGTGCCCGAACCCGGCGCGCCAATCGAGACGCGATGACCGCGGAGATCTGCAAGCGAGGTGATGCCGCTGTCGGCCAGCGTCACGATCTGCACCATGTTCGCATAAAGCGACGCCACGCCGCGCACCATCTCCAGCTGCTGGCCTTCGAAACGCCCGGTGCCGGAATGGGCCTGCTGCACCGTATCGGCCAGCGCAATCGCGAGGTCTGCGTCGCCGGTGGCGATCAGGCCCATGTTTTCAACCGACGCTCCGGTGACTTCGGCGGTCGCGGAATAGCCCTCGATGTGGTTGTTGATGATCTCGGCAAGTCCGCCGCCCATCGGATAATACACGCCACCCGTGCCGCCCGTCGCGATCGACAGTTGGGTCTGCGCGAAGGCCGGCGCGGCGCTCAACGCGAATGCGGCTGCGATAAGGCTCGTATGTTTCATGATGTGATCCTCCCTTTTCTTGATTGAGCACAGTTAGACCATCTCGACACGCGTCCGGCAAGAGGGGAGTCGGCGCGCATCCATCGCGTCCGTCGCGGTCTGCGGGAGTCAGGCGCTGGGGGCGTATCAGCCAAGTCGCTTGAACGCCGCTGAAACGCGCGGCCAGTCCGCGCCATCCGGCAGGCCCAATCTGAGCCAGGTCTTGCTGTAGGGGAATTGTCGGCTCCAGATGTGCCGGGTGGCAAGGTGGTGTTGCGCCTTTTTTGCATCGGGGGTTGCATAGGTGCGAAACAGTGCCGTGCCACCCACGAGCGACCAACCAAACCCCAGCGCCATGGCATCAAGACGCGCGCAATCCTCGGCCAGTCGTGCGGTGGTGGCCTGTGCCCAATCGGCATCGCGCAACGCGGTTGCGCCAATGCTCAGTGCCGGGCCGCAAACCGACCACGGCCCGGCCATCTCGCGCAGCGTTGCCAGCGTATCGACCCCGGCCAGCGCAAAGCCCAGCCGCACCCCGGCGAGGCCATAAAACTTGCCGAATGAGCGCAGCACCAGCATCTGATCGCTGGCAAAGGCCGCACAGGACAGCTCTGGGTGCGGGTCGGCAAAGCTTTCGTCGATTACCAGCAGACCCACGGATCTGGAAATCTCGCGCAATTCTTGCGGTGAATACTGGCGCCCATCGGGGTTGTTGGGATTGACCACGACGGCGATCTTGGCCCCGGCAAGGTCGGCCAGATCCGGGACACCCTGGACCGTCCAGCCATGCGACTTCAGCGCGGCGGCGTGTTCGTTATAGGTCGGCGTCAGAACCCGCGCCAAGCCGGGGGTGCGCAGCAACGGGTAGAGCTGAATGGCCGCCTGTGCCCCGGCCAAGGGCAGGATAGCGCCGGGCCTTGTGCCGTAAGCCGTCGCGGCCGCGTGGATTACTGCCGAATACGCGTCGGACGTGGGCAGGGCGGTCCATGCCTGCGGCTCGATGGACGGAACGGGATAGGGGCGGCGGTTGATGCCGGTGGACAGATCAATCCAGTCACCCTCGCCATAGGCGGCACGGGCCTGCGACAGATTGCCGCCGTGATCGCGTGTGTTTACCATCCGAATGCCACTCCAATCAGCGCCAGTACCGCCGCCAGTCCAAGCATGGCGCGGCGGTACAGCGCAAGGGCGCGTCGCAAATCCTGCGCCGTCGGGTCCGGGGCGCTGGCGTTCACCCAAGGTTCTTGCGCAACGCGGTCGCCGTATTGGCGCGGGCCCGAAAGACGAACGCCCAGCGCCCCTGCCATCGCCGCCTCGGGCCAGCCTGCGTTGGGCGAGCGGTGATGGTGCGCGTCTTGCGCCATGCAGCGCATCGCGGCCAAGGGGCGCGTCGAGGCCAGCGCAAAGATCAGCCCCGTCAGGCGCGCGGGCACCCAATTCGCGACGTCGTCGATCTTGGCCGAGGCCCAGCCAAACGCCTCATGGCGTGGCGTGCGGTGGCCGATCATCGAATCCAGCGTGTTGATGGCCTTGTAGGCGGCGATCCCCGGCAATCCCGCGATCAACCCCCAGAACAACGGCGCCACAATGCCGTCGCCGGTATTCTCGGCCAGGCTCTCGGTTGCGGCGCGGGCCACGCCAGCCTCGTCCAGCTGCGCCGGGTCGCGCCCGACGATCATCGACACGGCCAATCTGGCGGCGGCCAGGTCCCGGCGGGCAAGCGGAGAGGCCACGGCGACGACGTGTTGATACATGGAACGCACCGCCACCAATGGCCAAGCCAGGATTCCGATGACGATCGTCGCAGCCCAGCCCTGAGGCAAGGATGCCTGAAGCGCCCAGGCTGGCAACGCCGCGAGGCCGATGGTGATCAGCGCCGCGACGACGCCCATAGTCTTGCGGTGCGCGGTGGTTGCGTTCGGGTGGTTGAGGCGTGCCTCAAGCCCGCTGATGACCCATCCCAACCATGTGACCGGATGCCCGATGCGCAAAAACAAGGCCTTGGGCCAGCCGATCAGGGTGTCGATCAGCATGGCGCTCAACATCGCGACGGCAAAGCTCATACCGTGCCCCCCGCGGAAAAGGTGAGAACCCCGTCAAACCCTGCATCGCGCAAGCGGTCTTTGGTCGCCCCCGGCACGGCTCCCGGTCGGAAAATCAAGCCGCGCGCATTTCCGGTATGGGCGATCATCCACCCCAGAGCGCCCAGATCAAGCGCGAGCCTTTCGGTTGGATCGCCGCGCGGGCCGCGAAGCGCCAAAGTCCGTTGTGCCGAGGTGCTGGCCAAGGCGGCCATTGTCGGCAAATCCATGATGTTGCGCCATGTGGTCAACAGATCCGCGATATCAGGAAAAGCCAGATCAACGGGATCGGTGCGTTGAACAGGCCCGAAAAAGCCGCCCACGACGTCGAAACGGGGCAGGGCCGGCAGTGTTTCCAGCACGCGGCCCTCGCGCGGGGCAAACAGCAGTCGTTCGGCGTTGGCAAACATCAACGGGTCGCTGGCCCCTTCGATCTGCGCGCAAATCCGGGCGAGTTCGCGTGGCGTGCCCGAGAAACCCATGCTGCGCGCCAAGGCCACAAGCCCCGCCGTTGAACTGCCCGCGCCGCCGCCGGGTGGCATTGTGGCGGTCAATGTCGGGCGCTTGCCGGGGATCGGCACATTCAGCGCCCGGCACAGGGCCGCAAAACGGTTGGGTCCAATGAGGGTCTCGTGCTCGGGGCCATCAGCACTGCACTCGACCCACAAAGCGGGGCACGGCAGTGAAATCAGCGCCAAAGGGCCATGTGGCCCGATGCGGCCTTGCACCAACTCGCCAAAATGCCCAGCAACCCGCAGGCGGGGTGCACAAGGGGTTTGCGGGATTGGGGTTTGCGACATCTGCTCCACCGTCAACGGGGCGTTTTTGCGGCGCATCCGCGCAAGGGGCAAGCGAAACCCTCTGATTGTCGCAAAGAATTAGCGCCGGTTCGCGGGTCGTGGCTCTGGCGGGAATGACCCATGCCCGCCGCATAGGCGACGGGCATGAAAAGGTATCACCGGATCTGCGACCTTAGTTGGTCGCCGAGCGCACACCGCGGAAGATGTTGACAACTTGAGTAAGCAGCGGCGCCGACGACTCGGTGGCCAGGACCACGTCACCGGGCTGAATGGTAAAGCGTTGCGCGGCAAACAGACCATCCGCAGACGTCAGATCAAAGGTAAAGATCACCTGCTGTTTCCGGGGCGCATTGCCGGTTTGGCTGACCATCCGTTCCGGGTATTCGCGCATCACCATCACGCCGCGCAAGTCGGCGCGCGTATCCGACAACCCGCCAATGGTCGAGAGCGCGTCAAGGGCCGTGATTTCCTCGCGTTCGAAATAGACCACCTGTTCGCTGCCCGCTGCGCCCAGAGCAATGAAGGTGCGGTTGTCTTCTTCGACCAGAACACGATCACCACCACGCAGCTGGATATCGTTGGCAGGGTTTTCGAAAAGCTCGCTGGCGGGAATCGCATACGCCTCACCCGCGCGATTCAGGCGGACCAGCGGATTGCGCAGCGAACTGGAGATGCCGCCGGTTTCGGCCAGGATGCTCAGGATCGTGGGGCTGACCTCGGGCAACTCAACGCGCCCCGGACGTGCGACGCCTGTCACGACGTCAATGGTATTGCGCGAGCCGGGAGCAACGCTGAGTTGCACTTGCCCGTCAGGCACAATGCTTGACATCCGCTGCTGAACCTCGCGTCGCGCTTGCTCGGCCGTCATGCCTGCGATGCGCAATTCGCCAACATAGGGAATGAACACCTGCCCGGACGCCGATACCGGGATGTTCTGCATGTTGACGTTGCGCTGCTCGCCTGTCGTCAGCAGCGAATCCGGCTGGCTGTCCCATACCGAGAGGCTGACCAGATCGCCCGCGCGAATGATCCGCGCGGTTGCGCTTGCGCCTGTTGTCATCCAGCGGTGCCGCAATTCGGGATGCGCGATTGGCCATTCCTGGATATCGGGCAAGGTTTCGCGTGTGATGGCGATGACCTGAACATGCGATGTCTCGTCATCGGTCCCGCGCAGCACTTCACTTTGCAAAGCCGCACCGCGGGGCAACGAGCAACCGGCAACGAGTGCTGGAATCATCAACGACATCAAGGCGATACGAAGTATGCGCGCGTTGCCGTGAGGGATGCTGACGCGGTTTCGGCCAAGGGTTTGCAAGTCCAGAGACATCGTGCGCGTCGTGTTTTTCATGCTGTCGTTGCCTGCTCGTTCATTGTCTCGGTCACCGAAGTCGGAGAGTCCCCGTTTGCGAGGCAGCGCCAAGCGTTGGTCGAATGGTTGACGCATACTATCGTGGTTCGTTTGGCGCGACAAGCGCTTAGGCCGCAGTTTGAAACAATCCATGACAGTGTTGGTTCTACGGCAACACCCCGGTCAAGTGTCTATGCAGATTGGTTTTTGCGGATTAGCGTGTCGGACAGGCAAACAACGGAGGTGAGATGAGCCGCTCTGATACCATCGAGGCGGATGCAATCGTCGTGGGTGCCGGATTGGCCGGACTGGTCGCGGCCTGCGAAATGTGCGCGCGTGGTGTCAAGGTTCTGGTGCTGGACCAAGAGGGTGAACAGAACCTTGGCGGGCAAGCCTTCTGGTCTTTGGGCGGCTTGTTCATGGTCGATACGCCCGAGCAACGCCGCATGAAGATCCGCGACTCTGCCGAGTTGGCCCATGCAGACTGGATGGGATCCGCTCAGTTCGACGGTCTGCAAGACATGTGGCCACGCCGCGTTGCCGAGGCCTATCTGGGTTTTGCCGCCGGGGAAATGCGGTCTTGGCTGGCGCAAATCGGGATGCGTTGGTTTCCGGTGGTCGGCTGGGCCGAGCGCGGCGGCGGTCTGGCGCATCAGCATGGCAATTCGGTGCCACGGTTTCACATCACCTGGGGGACCGGGCCGGGGGTTCTGGCGCCCTTCCTTCGCATTGCGCAAGACCACGGCGCCGCAGGGCGGATGCGCTTTGCGTTCCGGCATCGCGTGACCGAGATCTCCGTGGAAAACGGGCGCGTTGCCGGTGTGAAAGGCGAGATACTGGAACCGACTGCCGTTCAGCGGGGCCAACAATCCAGTCGTGCGGTAACCGGCGATTTCACGGCCCGCGCGGGCGTTGTCATCGTCACCTCTGGCGGGATCGGCGGCGATCTGGAGCGCGTGAAACAGGCGTGGCCCGTCGAGCGTTTGGGGCCCGCGCCCGGCCGGATGATCTCTGGAGTTCCGGCGCATGTCGATGGTGCGATGATTGACATCGCCCGCAGCGCCGGGGCCGCGACGATCAACACGGACCGGATGTGGCATTATACCGAAGGGCTGCGCAATTGGGCGCCCATCTGGCCCGCGCATGGCATCCGGATTTTGCCCGGCCCGTCCTCGATGTGGTTCGATGCGCTGGGCAACCGGCTGGAGGCCCCGTATCTGCCGGGTTTCGATACGCTGGGCACGTTGAAGCGGATCTTGTCCACGGGGCACGATTATTCGTGGTTCATCCTGACGCAGTCGATCATCAAAAAAGAATTCGCGCTGTCGGGCAGCGAGCAGAACCCTGACCTGACCTCGGGCCTTTGGCGCGAGGTTCTGAAGGCGCGGCTGGGGTCGGGCGGCAAGGCCCCGGCACCGGTCGAGGCGTTCAAATCTCAGGGCGCGGATTTCGTCGTGGCGGATACTCTGGATGATCTGATCGCGGGCATGAACCAGATGGGTGAGGTGCCTTTGGACGCCCATCAAATCCATCGGCAAATCGCGGCGCGCGATGCGCAGATCGACAACCCCTTTGCCAAGGATGCGCAGGTCACGGCCATTCGCGGCGCGCGTAAATACCTTGGCGACCGGCTGATCCGTACGGCCAAACCGCACCGGATCCTGGACCCGAAGCACGGCCCCTTGATCGCGGTTCGGCTTTCGATCTTGACGCGGAAAACCCTGGGCGGGCTGCACACCAATCTGGACGGCGCCGTTCTGGATGCCGAGGGCTACCCGATCGACGGCCTGTTTGCGGCAGGAGAATGCGCGGGCTTTGGCGGCGGCGGGTATCATGGATACAACGCGTTGGAAGGCACCTTCCTGGGCGGTTGTATCTTTTCAGGCCGCAGTGCTGGACGCGCGGCAGCAGGATAACAAAGGATCACACCATGACCATCAAAGTCTGTGTCTTTGACGCGTACGGCACTTTGTTCGATGTGGGCGCGGCCGGCCCGTATCGCCGCCTCGGAGCCGGGATCAGAAAACTGGTCGGCCAAATGGCCGCAACTGGCCGCAGATTGGCGCAAGAAGCAGTTGGAATACACATGGCTGCGCGCCGTCGCCGGGGCGTATGTCGATTTCTGGCAAGTCACGCAGGACGGGCTGGATTGGGCGCTGGAGGCCGCAAACCTGACCGATCCGACCCTGCGCGAACGGCTCTTGGCGCTGTATTGGGAACTCGCCGCCTTTCCAGAAGTGCCGCAGGTTCTGGCCGATCTGGCAGCGCAGGGGCAGCGATTGGCGATCTTGTCGAATGGCTCGATGGGGATGCTCGAGGGCGCGGTGACATCCTCGGGCCTTCAGGGTCAATTCGAGGCGCTGCTGTCAGTTGACGACGTCGGCGTGTTCAAGCCGCACCGCTCGGTTTACGATCTGGTCGGCGGTACGCTGGAAGTGAACCCCTCCGAGGTGCTGTTTGTGTCGTCCAATGGCTGGGATGCGTGTTCCGGCGCGGCCTATGGCTTCGTCTCGGTTTGGGTCAACCGAGAGGGCGCACCGCTGGATCGCCTGCACGGTCGCCCGGCGCATATCGTGTCGGATTTATCCGCATTGCCGGGCTTGCTGAAAACCCTTTAACCTGTGCAATTCCCGCTGGCGTCATGCCCGAGGCTGCCCTAGGGTAACGCCATGAGCGACATACTCGATAGCCGATATTCCTGGACTCGCCTGGCTTTGTCGCTGGGCATGGCGACCGTTGGCAACGTCGGCATGTGGTCGATCATTGTCGTGATGCCAGCCGTTCAGGCCGAATTCGGCGGCGGTCGTGGTGACGTCTCCTTGCCCTACACGCTGACGATGGTTGGCTTTGCGCTGGGCAATCTGTTGATCGGTCGCGCGGTGGATCGGTTCGGCATTGCCAAGGCGCTGACGGGCGCTGCCGTCATGTCGGCGGCGGGGTTCTTGCTGGCGGCGATCAGCCCGACCATGCTGGGCCTGTCGCTGGCGCAATTCGTGATCGGGTTGGGCACGGCCTCGTTCTTTGGCCCGCTGATTGCCGACGTCTCGCTGTGGTTTCGGCGGCGGCGCGGGATCGCGGTGGCGATTGCCGCCAGCGGAAATTATCTGGCCGGCGCGATCTGGCCGGTGGCCCTGTCCGGTGTTCTGACGGATCAGGGATGGCGCACGCTTTATGTCGTGCTGGCGCTGCTGGTCGCGGGCGTGGTGATCCCCGGCAGCCTGTTGCTCCGGCAACGTCTGCCCGACGCCAGCCTGTCGGTCGAGGCGCAATCAACCTTCCGCGCGCCCCGGCAAGTGCCATTTCCGCCCGCCGTGCTGATGTGGATGTTGGCGGCGGCGGGGGTTGCCTGTTGTGTGGCGATGTCGATGCCGCAGGTCCATATCGTCGCGTTCTGCGTTGACCTCGGCTATGGCCCGGCAGTCGGCGCGAACATGCTGTCGGTGATGCTGCTGGGGGGCGTTGCCTCGCGGCTGGTCTCGGGGCTTATCGCTGACAGGCTGGGCGGCGTGCCGACCTTGTTGATCGGCTCGGTCGGGCAGATGATCGCGCTGGCGCTGTATCTGCCCTTCGACAGCATGGGCGCGCTCTATGTCGTCAGTCTTGTTTTCGGCCTCAGCCAAGGCGGCATCGTGCCCGCCTATGCGATCATCGTACGCGAATACATGCCCGCGCGCGAAGCCGGGGCGCGGGTCGGGTTTGTGATCATGGCGACGATCCTTGGCATGGCGCTGGGCGGTTGGATGTCCGGCTGGATCTATGACGTGACGGGGTCGTACGAACTGGCGTTCCTCAATGGGATTGTCTGGAATGCGGCGAATATCGCGATCTTGCTGGTGATCCTGCTCAGCGGCCGCCCAAAGCGCAAATCGCGGGGTGCGGCGGGACTTGCCTGAGCGCACGCCGATGGCCTACCATCGCCGAGACCCAAAGGATGCGCCCATGCCACATGATCACGCGGACCACGATCACGACAATCACCTGGAGCCGATGGACGCCCGGGTGCGGGCGCTGGAGACGATTTTGACCACCAAGGGCCTGATTGACCCGGCGGCGGTGGATGAGATCATCGACACCTATGCGCACAAGGTCGGGCCGCAGAACGGGGCGCAGGTGGTGGCGCGTGCCTGGACTGATCCGGATTTCGCCGATTGGCTGCGCCGTGATGCGACGGCGGCGATTGCCTCGATGGGCTTCACCGGGCGGCAGGGCGAGCATATGCACGCCGTGTTCAACACCCCCGGGCAGCACAATGTCGTCGTTTGCACCCTGTGTTCGTGCTATCCGTGGACGGTGCTGGGCCTGCCGCCGGTGTGGTACAAATCGCCCGCCTATCGTTCGCGCGTGGTGCTGGAGCCGCGCGCGGTGCTGGCTGAATTTGGCCTGAGCCTGCCTGTCGAAACCAAGGTGCGGGTGTGGGATTCCACGGCGGAACTGCGCTATCTGGTCGTGCCGATGCGCCCTGTCGGAACCGAGGGGTTCAGCGCCAAAGACCTTGCCGCACTTGTCACGCGTGAGAGCATGATCGGCACCGGTCAACCCAGGGTGCCCGCATGAACGGCCCGCAGGATCTGGGCGGCGAAATGGGGTTTGGCCCGGTGCTGCCCGAGCCTGACGAGCCGTGGTTTCATGCCGCGTGGGAGGGGCGGGCGCTGGGCATCGTTCTGGCCTGCGGGGCCTTGGGTCGCTGGACGCTGGACGAAAGCCGCCATGCCCGCGAAACCTTGCCGCCCGCGATCTACTATAGCGTCACTTACTATGAGATCTGGTTCCGCGCGCTGGTGGTGTTGCTGCAACGTCATGGGCTGGTGACGGCGGACGAACTGGCCGGCGCTCCTGTCACCCCGTCCGACCCGCATCCACGCCAACTCAAAGCCGCCAATGTCGCGGCGGCATTGGCGCGCGGCGGCCCGACTGACCGCCCTGTTGACACCCCCGCGCGGTTTGTCCCCGGGGACCGCGTCCGCGCCAAGAACCGGCACCCACAAACCCACACCCGTTTGCCGCGGTATCTGACCGGGCATGAGGGTGTGATCGAGGCGGATCGCGGCGGCTATGTCTTGCCGGATACCAACGCGCACGGGTTGGGCGAGCAACCGCAGCGGGTTTATACCGTGGTGTTTGACGGGGCCGAGATCTGGGGCGAAAGTGCTGAGCCCGGCGTGACCATCAGCGCCGATCTGTGGGAGGGATATCTTGAACACGTCTGATTTCGCGCAGGACGCGCCGTTTCTGGCCCCGTGGCACGCACAGGTGTTCGGCCTGACCGTGGCCTTGCACGAACGGGGCATGTTCGACTGGCCGACATGGGCGCAGGCGCTGGGCGCGCAGTTGAAAGCCGAGGGTGAGTATTGGGAGGCGTGGCTCGCGGCACTGGAGGGGCTTTTGGCCGCGCGCGGTGTCGCGGTGCCCGCCGATATCAATGCCTTGGCCGAGCAGTGGCAGGATGCCGCCCACGCCACCCCGCACGGTCAACCCATACTGCTGGAGAACGCGACCAAGCCCGCAAGTTGACTGGCGCTCGGTCACCGTTCAATGACGTCCAGCCAGGTGCCTTGACCTGTGTTTCCCCGCCATCTTGCGGCGACGGTGCGCGGTTGAAATCAGGCGCGGTGCAGCACCTCGACGCTCAGAACCATCGGCAGATGCCGGGCGATCTCGACCCAGGTGTCGCCCTCGTCAGTCGAAGCAAAGATCGACCCCGTGTTGGTGCCGAAATAGACACCCGCCTGTTTCGCCTTGTCGGTGGCCATCGCTTGCCGCAACACGGTGAAAAAGCAGTTCTTGGCCGGTAGCCCCGCGCGCAGGTCGTGCCAGGTCTTCCCGCCATCACGAGACCGCCAGACCGCCGCGCTGGCATCGGGCGGATAGCGCCCCTGACTGTCGCCGTTCAGCGGCAACACCCACAGCGTCGAGGGGTCATGCGGATGCACCGCAATCGGGAAGCCGAAGGTCGAGGGCAGGCCCGTCGCGATATCTTCCCAACTGCGCCCGCCGTCCGACGATCGGAACACGCCATGGTGGTTTTGTTGATACAATGTATCGCCCGGCCCTTGCGCGGCCCGCACCATGTTGTGCACACAATGGCCGACCTCGTGACCGCAGGCACCCAGTGCCGGATCGCCGTGGCCCTGCGCCTCGCCGGGTTCGGCGTTGGACAGACGATTGCGCCGCTCCCAGGTCTTGCCACCGTCCTCGGTGGCGAAGACCCCAGCCGCCGAGATGCCGACCCACAGCTTGTCCGGGGTTTGCGGCGCGCCGACAATGGTGTGCAGAACCAGCCCCGCCGCGCCCGGTTCCCAGCCATCCGCCGAGGGGTGATCGCTCAGGCCCTGCACCTTTTGCCACGTCTCACCGCGATCCGTGCTGGCGAACAAGGCGGCAGGTTTCGCCCCGGCATAGAGCGTGCCGTGGTTCAACCCCAGCGACCACAGCGCGTTCACGTGTCCCTTGAAGGGCGCATCCGGGGCCGGGTCGCGCCCGAACATCTTGCGCATGGCCTCATCATTGGCCAGCCATTCATCCATTTGCCCGTTCGCCAGCAACGACAGGCTCCATGTCGCGCCGCCGTCATCAGAGCGCCACACGCCCGCGCCATGCCACTCGCCGCCCGAGGCCGCCCAGAGCGTGCCCGTATCGGGGTCGCCCACCACATGATTGGTCGGCCAGCCATCGCACATCGGGCCGCGCAGCGACCAATCGGTTCGCGCCGCATCAGAAGACAGCAAAAAGACCCCTTTGGAAGTTCCAATGAGGAGGGTGAGGGATTCGGTCATGGCGGTTCTCCCGGTTCGCGTGGTCAGAATAGCATAATTTGATGCAATCCAAGTGTGACTTTGTGCGTGTCCAGCCGCTTTTCATACCCAGGGCACGGGTCTATAGGAAACCAGACGCGGCGTCGGTTATGGACCGCAGAGAACGGAGAACCACTTTGCCAAACCTCTGGGGACTGGATGCGCCGCGTCTGACGGCTATCGCGGCGGCTTCGGTCGGGGTCGGCGTGTTCCTGCTGTTCGGCTGGCCGCTGCCGTTCCTGTTTGGTCCGATGGCGGGTTGTTTGCTGGCCAGCCTCGCGGGGGCAAAGCTGCGCGGTATGGGGTCGGTCGGCGACGGAATGCGCACCATTCTGGGCGTGGCGGTCGGCGCGGCAATCACGCCGGCCTTGATCCAGGATCTGCCGCGCATGGCGGTGACCCTGTCCCTGATTCCGGTCTATCTGATTGTCGTCGGGGCGTTGGGGTATCCGTTGTTGCGGCGCGGGTTCGGGCTGGATCACGCGACCGCATGGTATGGCGCAATGCCCGGCGGCTTGCAGGACATGATGATCTTTGGCGAAGAGGCGGGCGGCGATCCACGCGCCCTGTCGCTGCTGCATGCGACGCGGGTGATGATGGTGGTGATGCTGGCACCGCCCCTGCTCTGGGCGTTCTGGGGCGTTGATCTGCATTCCGCACCCGGCCAGCCGGCGAGCAGTACACCCGTTGGCCAATTGGCGTTGATGCTGGTGGCGGCGCTGGGGGGCTGGCGGTTGGCCAAGGCGGTGGGTCTGTTCGGCGCGTCCATCCTGGGGCCGATGATCGCGACGGCGGTGCTCAGCCTGTCGGGCTTCATCACCATGCGCCCCCCGGCCGAGGCAATCTGGGCGGCGCAGGTGTTCATCGGGCTGGCCGTCGGCGTGCGCTATTCGGGTGTCAGCTTTTATGAACTCCGCCGGTTCGTGCTGGCCGGGGCGCTGCTGTCCATGCTGCTGGCGCTGCTGACCGTCGCCTTTGCCGAAGGGATCTATCTGGCCAATCTCGCGCCGCAGCTTGAAGCCTTCATGGCCTTCGCCCCTGGCGGTCAGGCCGAAATGACGGTTCTCGCCTTGCTGGCCGGTGCGGATCTGGCGTTTATCGTCGCACATCATGTTTTGCGCATCGTCTTGGTGATCACCCTGTCGCCGGTTATTGATCGGCTTTGGCTGCGCAAGCGATAGCGAAAGCGACATTGCCGCAAGCAATCCGGATCGGGGCATTGACACGCATACGGATTGAAAACAGGCTGCCACGACCGCAGAACGGCAAGGGGATTCGCATGACGCAACTGGGGACACTGGAAGACCTGCCGCAGGACTACCGCGAGGCGATGACGGCCGCGGGCGTCGCGCCGCTCTGGCCGATGATGCGCAACGTACTGCCGCACGGCAAGCCGAATCCGGTCACCAAGCCGGGGTTCTGGTCTTATGATGCGCTGCGTCCGTTGCTGCTGCGCGCGGGGGATCTGACGCCGGTGGAAAAGGCCGAGCGCCGGGTTTTGGTGCTAAGTGATCCCGGGCGCGGCGCTGGCGCGATGCAGGCCACCGCCAGCCTGTATCTGGGTATGCAATTGCTGCTGCCGGGGGAGACCGCACCCGCCCATGTGCATACACCCTCCGCCGTGCGCATCATTGTCGAAGGGCAGGGTGGCTTTACGGTGGTCGACGGGGAAAAACTGCCGATGCTCGAAGGCGATCTGGTGATGACCCCCGGCGGAGATTGGCATGATCACGGTCACGAAGGCCGCGAGCCGGTGATCTGGCTGGATGTGCTGGACCTGCCGGTGTTTTATTATCTCGAAGGCTCCTATGCCACCGAAGGACCGCTGCAAGCGCAGCGCAACCGCCCCGACGCGGCACTGGTCGAGTATAAATCCGCAGGGCTTGTGCCCAGCCGCAGCCGCCATCAGGCGCGGCGCTATCCCTTGGCGCGGTTTCCCTGGGCGCGCACCGAAGAGGCCCTGCGCGCCATGAAAGCCTATGCCAGCACCGGTATCGCCGAGGTGGATTACGTCAACCCCGAGACCGGTCAGGACGTGCTGCCGACGATGGGCTTCACCGCCATGATGCTGGGCCAAGGCGAGGCGGATCAGCCGCCGCTGCGGTCGTGCTCGTCGGCGTTTCACGTCGTCAAGGGCCGGGGCCGCACCACCATTGACGGCACGGTTTTCGAGTGGGGGCCAAAAGACACCTTTACCGCCGCACCATTTGCCGAAATCAACCACCACGCGGACGAGGAAAGCTTCCTGATCCGCGCCCATGATCGCCCGCTTCAAGACAAGCTGGGCTACTACGAGGAACGCGCCCGATGACCGACTACCTGTTCGACACCCCAGACTTCCCGACCATTCCGGTGCAGGGCGAGGCGGCGGGTTATCCCGTGGTGCGCATCTTTTGCGTGGGGCGCAACTATGCCGCCCATGCCGCCGAGATGGGCGTTGATGTGGATCGAGAGGCGCCGTTCTACTTCAGCAAGAACCCGATGCACACGCTGGCCTCTGGATCGACGGTGAAATACCCGCCGCAAACCGAGAATTATCACTATGAAATGGAATTGGCGCTGGTGATCGGAAAACCGGTGTTCCGCGCCACTGCCGCCGAGGCCGAAGCGGCGATTTATGCCTATGGTTGCGCCCTTGATATGACGCGCCGCGATCTGCAACTGGTGGCGAGGGCCAAGCAGCGGCCTTGGGATCTGGGCAAGGATTTCGAGGACTCGGCGGTGTTCGCAGAGCTGACCAAAGCCGCAGATTTCGCTCCAATTGGCCCGCAGCGCATCCATCTCGAGGTGAATGGCGAAACCAAGCAGGACGCGCATTTGTCCGACCTGATCCACAGTTGCATTGATGTCGTCGTGGACCTGTCCAAATTCTACCACCTTGCACCCGGCGATGTCATCATGACCGGGACCCCGGCCGGCGTCGGTCCGGTTGTGGCGGGTGACAAGATCACCGGTGGCATCGACGGTCTGGCACCGATCAGCCTGACGATTGGCGCGGCCGAATAATTCCCCAAGCAAGGACCACAGATGATCCGCTTTCATGGCTATTTTCGCAGCTCGTCCAGCTACCGTTGCCGTATCGCCTTTAACCTGAAAGGGTTGACCTATGAGTTCGTGCCCGTCCATCTGACCAAGGATGGCGGGCAGCAAAAATCAGACAGTTACCGCGCGCTGAACCCGCAGGGCTTGGTGCCGACGCTGGAGGTGGATGGCCTGATCCTGACGCAATCGCCCGCCATTCTGGAATGGCTGGACGAGACCCACCCAGAGCCTGGATTGCTGCCCGATGATCCCGCCGAACGGGCCGCCGTGCGTGCATTCTGTGCGGTGATCGCCTGCGAGATTCACCCGCTGCAAAATCTGCGGGTGCTGCAATATCTGGGCGCTGAGTTCGATCAGGATCAGTCTGGCAAAGACGCCTGGTGCCAGCGCTGGATTGGCGACGGTCTGGCAGCCTGCGAGGCGTTGCTGGCCAAGCGCCCGGCGACCCGGTTTGCCTTTGGCGATCAGCCCGGCATGGCCGAGGTCTATCTGGTCCCGCAGATCTTCTCGGCCAAACGTTTCCATGTGGATATGTCGGCCATGCCGCGATTGACGGCGATCTTTGCCGCGTGCGAAGTCTTGCCAGCGTTCGCGGCGGCGCACCCGTCGCAACAACCAGACGCTGAGTGAGGGAAAAAGGCGTTTGCAGAACAGTCGCGCGGGGCGGCAAAACCTGAATAACTGACCGAACGGTCACAAAATAAGTCTTGGCAATATAGTGCGGCCTATGCCAGACTTTGCAACATAATGCCTGATGTGGAACTCTTGGGAGGAGAAAACATGACGAATCGTAGAACAGTTTTGGGATTGATGGGCGCCGCGGCGTCGCTGGCTTTGACCGCTGGCGCTGCCAATGCACAGGAATTCACGTTGCGTATGCACCAATTCCTGCCCGCGCAAGCCAACGTGCCCGTGCAAGTGCTGGATGTTTGGGCCGACGCGGTGGAACGTGATTCGGGTGGTCGCATCGAGATCGAACGCTATGCGTCGATGGCGCTGGGCGGCACGCCGCCCGAGCTGATGGATCAGGTGCTGGATGGCATCGCGGATATCATCTGGACGGTGAACGGCTATACGCCGGGCCGTTTCCCACGCACCGAAGTGTTCGAACTGCCGTTCTTCGTTGAAGACGCGCGCGCCGCGTCCGCTGCTCTGTGGCAGATGTACGAAGAGCATATGCAGGACGATTTCGCGGGCGTTCACATGCTGGCGATGTGGGTCCACGGTCCTGGCATGTTCCACACCAGCTCCCCGGTCATGCACCCGTCTGACCTGCAAGGCATGAAGATTCGCGGCGGCTCGCGCACCGTCAACGACCTGCTGACTCTCGTTGGCGCAGAGCCTGTCGGTCTGCCGGTTTCCGGCATCCCCGAGGCACTGTCGCGCGGCGTCATTGACGGGACGACGATTCCTTGGGAAGTCACCGGCGCGTTGCGCGTGCAGGAGCTTGTAAGCAACCACACCGAATTCGAGGGCCCGGGCCTCTATACCCTGACCTTCTCGTTCGCGATGAACCAGGATGTCTATGACAGCCTGCCGGCTGATTTGCAGGAAGTGATCGACAACAATTCCGGTCTGAATTTCTCGATCTTCGCCGGCGGTACGCAAGCGGATGCAGACGGTCCGGCCCGTGCCGCTGCCGTTGAGCGTGGCAACAATATCGTTACGGTCTCGGAAGCCGATGCTGCCGAATGGGCAGAGGTTGTTCAGCCGCTTTACGCCGCTTGGGTTGCTGACATGGACTCGCGGGGCATCGACGGACAGGCGCTCATTGACGAGGCGCGCGCGTTGATGGCCGAATACGAGGCTGCGCACTGAGTGTCTCGCGACTGAAATGACAGGTTGTTGGGGTGCAGTCTGTGATTGCGCCCCATTCTGTGCTTATTTGCCTGAAGATATGAGGGAGGAAAACATGTCTCAACATACGCGTCTGTTCGGTTTCGCAACGGCGGCAGCCCTTGCCGCGACCATGACGTCGGCTGCGTTCGCGCAAGAGGTCACCCTGCGCCTTCACCAGTTTTTGCCACCGCAGGCCAATGTTCCGGCTTTGGTGCTCGATGTCTGGGCTGACCGGATCGAAGAGGAATCCGGTGGCCGGATCGAGATCCAGCGCTTCCCGGCAATGGCCCTTGGTGGCACGCCGCCAGAGCTGATGGATCAGGTCCTCGACGGGATCGCGGATATCGTCTGGACGGTCAACGGCTTCACGCCGGGCCGGTTCCCACGCACCGAAGTGTTCGAACTTCCGTTCTTCGTGAGCGACGCGCGCGCCGCGTCCTATGCCTATTGGCATCTGTATGAAACCGAGATGGCCGACACCGAATTCGCCGGCGTACATTTGCTGGGGACCTGGGTTCATGGCCCCGGCATGATTCACACGAACACGCCTGTGCATGTGCCCGCCGATCTTCAGGGCCTCAAGATCCGGGGTGGCTCGCGGACCGTCAATGACCTGTTGGTCCGGCTTGGTGCCGAGGCGGTCGGTATGCCGGTCACGATGATCCCCGAATCGCTGTCGCGTGGTGTGATCGACGGCACGACGATTCCGTGGGAAGTCACCACGTCGCTGCGGGTGCCTGAGCTGGTCGAAAACCACACCGAGTTCGAGGGCGAAGCGCTCTACACGCTGACCTTCACGCTGGCGATGAACCAAGACGTTTACGACGGCCTTCCCGATGACCTGCGCGAGATCATCGATCGTAACTCGGGCCTTGATTTCTCGGTGTTCGCCGGGGGCGTCCAGTCTGACGCCGATGGTCCGGCGCGGCAGATTGCGGTGGATCGCGGCAACAACATCATCACCGTCTCGGGCGATGAGCTGCAACAGTGGAAAGACGTGGCGGCGCCGATTTATGAGGCATGGGTTGCCGATCTTGCGTCCCAGGGCATCGACGGTCAGGCCCTGATCGACGAGGCGCGCGCCCTGATGGCCGAGTACGAAGCGGCGCACTGATCCTGCGTGACACATGATCTGCCCCGGGGCGTACGCGCGCCTTGGGGCAGGCGCACCAGTGGCCGTGACCAGGGCCGGAGAGAAAAACATGTTCAAAACGATACACAGGTTCTTTCACGGACTTGCATGGGTCATGGCGCTGATTGGCGGCGCGGTTCTGACTGGGCTTGTCCTGATGATATGCGTCTCGATCATCGGTCGCACGGTGACGGCGGCGCTGCATTCCGAGTTCATGCAATCCACGCTGCCCGGCTTTTCGGAATGGGCCATCAACACCGGCATCGGGCCGATTTATGGCGATTACGAGTTCTTGGCCTCGGGCCTGGCGTTCAGCATCTTTGCCTTTCTGGGCTGGTGTCAGATTACCGGCGGCCATGCCACGGTTGACGTGTTCACCTCTGGCCTCAGCGACCGGTCCCGGCGGATTCTGCAAATGGTGATTGAAATCGTCTTTGCGGCGACACTCGTGCTGATCGCGATCCAGCTTTATGAGGGCATGGACACCTATATGCGCCGTCGCTCCACGACATTCCTGCTGCAATATCCGGTCTGGTGGAACTATGCCCTGGCACTGGTCCCGGCCGTCATCACCGCCATTATCGGCGTCTATATGGCGCTGGTGCGAATTGCCGAAGTGTACAAAAATCAGATGCTTGTCACCTCTACGGGAGCGGACCATTGACCAATCTTGAAATCGGAATCATCTCGTTTCCGGCGCTCCTGTTGATGATTTTTCTGCGCGTTCCGATTGGCCTTGCGATGTTTATCGTCGGGTATGTCGGCTATTGGGTCGTGACCGGTGACACGCGGATGCCGATGGCGCGCCTCAAAAGCGCGGCCTATTCCTCGTTCGCCAGCGAATCGCTGGCGGTGGTGCCGATGTTCCTGCTGATGGGCTATTTCGCGACCATTGGCGGCATGAGCAAGGCGCTGTTCAAAGCGGCGGAGTCCTTTGTCGGACACCGCAAGGGCGGCGTTGGCATTGCCGCAATCGCCTCGTGTGCGGGCTTTGGCGCGATCTGCGGTTCGTCACTGGCGACAGCCGCCACGATGGGCCGCGTCGCGTTGCCAGAGATGAAACGCTTTGGCTATCACGGCGGCATTTCGACGGCGGCACTTGCCGCGGGCGGAACTCTGGGGATCCTGATCCCGCCCTCCGTGGTGCTGGTGATCTATGCGATCCTGGCCGAGCAAAATATCGCCAAACTGTTCCTTGCTGCCTTTGCACCCGGTGTTCTGGCCGCAATTGGCTACATGATCGTGCTGGGGATCTATGTGCGCATGTATCCCGAACGGGCGGGCGTCGGTGATCGCGTGCCGTGGGGCGAGCGGTTTCGCTTGTTGATCGCGATCTGGCCGGTTCTGACCGTGTTTCTGGCCGTGGTTGGCGGGATCTACGGCGGTATTTTCACCCCGACCGAAGGCGCGGCCGTCGGCGCACTGGGCACTGGTCTGATTGCCTTGGCGAACGGCGGTTTGACCTTCAGAACGATGCTCGATTCCTTCACCTCGACCGGGCGCTCGACGGCGATGATCTTTTTCATCGTGTTCGGCGCGGCGTTCTACAACAGCTTTCTGGCGCTGACCCAGGTGCCGCAATCCCTGTCGGAATGGGTGGTCAGTCTGGGCTGGTCGCCGGTTGCGGTACTGCTGCTGATTCTGGTGATTTATCTGTTGTTGGGTTGCGTCATGGACAGCTTGTCGATGATCCTGCTGACCGTGCCGATCTTTTTCCCGATGATGATGGCACTCGATTTCGGCATGTCCGCCGAGCATGTCGCGATCTGGTTTGGCATTCTGGTTCTGATTGTCGTCGAAACCGGGTTGATCACGCCGCCGGTGGGGATGAACCTGTTCATTATCAACGCGATGGACCGTTCGACGCCAATGATTGAAACCTACAAGGCGGTGATGTTCTTTGTCGCCTCGGACCTTGTACGCGTCTGCATATTGGTGGCCTTTCCGGCGATCACCTTGTTCCTGATCCCCTGATGGGGCGCGGATTTGCATCCGAGAACGGGGGGCCTTGGCCCCCCTTTTTCATGCGGAACCCGGTTGACAGATTAATGGTTATGAGATGTAATTAATACCAAGCACAACTTTGGGAGAGACCGATGAATATTGAGGGTCAAATCGCACTCGTTACCGGCGGCGGCAGTGGCCTGGGCGAGGCAACGGCGCGGATGCTGGCAAGCCGTGGCGCGCGTGTCGCGGTGCTCGATTATGATGCGGGCAGGGCCGATGCGGTCGCCGCCGAGATCGGTGGTCTGGGGGTTCGCGCCGATGTCGGAAACGCTGACGAGGTCGAGGCGGCCTTTGCGCGCATCGCGCAGGAAATGAATGGGCTGCCACGGATCGCCGTGAACTGTGCCGGCATCGGCGTGGCCGCGCGGATCGTCGGTCGCGAGGGCAAGCTGTCGATCGACGTGTTCGAGCGGGTGATCCGCGTGAACCTGATCGGCAGCTATATCGTCATGTCGCACGCCGTCAAAGGGATGCAGGCGCAAGAGCCCCTGTCCGGCGGCGAGCGGGGCGTGGTGATCAACACGGCGTCGGCGGCGTTCCAGGACGGGCAGGTCGGTCAGGCGGCCTATTCCGCATCCAAGGGCGGCATTGCCTCGATGTGTCTGCCCGCCGCGCGCGAATTGGCGCAAACCGGCATCCGCGTGATGGCAATCGCGCCGGGCTTGTTCAACACCCCGATGATGGAAAGCCTGCCCGCCGAGGTCACCGCCAAGATCACCGCGAACATTCCGTTCCCGGCGCGTTTGGGCGATCCGGCAGAATTCGGGCTGATGGTCGCGCAGATCGTCGAGAACGCCTATCTGAACGGCGAGGTGATCCGGCTTGACGGTGCAACCCGCTTGCCGCCGCGCTAAGCGATGACCACGCCCGACGCCACCCTGCGCCGCTTTCTGGGCTATGACATGAAGCGCGCGTTCGCGGTCATTCAGTCCGATGTAAACGCGGTGCTTGCGCCTTTTGGGCTGCGCATGGTGACGTTTTCGGTGCTGGTTGTGATCCGCGACAATCCGCGGTTGCGGCAAACGCAACTGGCGGAAATCCTGTCCTTGGAAAAGCCCAATCTGGTGCTGATCCTCGATGAGTTGGAGCGCCTGAAAACAGTGGTTCGCGCGCGCGCGCCCGATGATCGGCGCGCGCATGAGTTGAATATTACGTTGCAGGGGCGGCGGTTGTGCGACCGCGCGCTCGAGGCAGTTGACGCACATGATGCGCGCATGGCGGAGGGTCTGAGCTTGGAGGAGCGCCAGGCCCTGCACACCGCCCTGCGCCATGTCGAAACGAATGGGAGGGTTGTTGATGATCGAAGGGCTGTATCGCGCTCATAAGGCGCGGCGTGAGGATCGCGCGGACGGGTCTGTGTTGCTGACCAGTGGCTGGCCGCTGGGCGAGGTTGCGCGGTGCAGCACGGATTGGCTGGTTGATTGGGCGCAAACCGCCCCCGACCGCGTGTTCATCGCGGAACGTTCAGGCGATGGCTGGCGCGAGGTGACCTATGCGCAGGCGCTGGACATGGTGCGGGCGATTGCCTCGAACCTGGCGGATCGCGGGTTGAACGCCAAGACTCCGATCCTGATCATCAGCGGCAACGGTGTTGACCACGCGTTGTTGACCCTCGCCGCGCAATACATCGGCGTGCCGACAGTGCCCGTGGCGGAACAATACGCGCTGATCCCCGGCGCACACGCGGTTCTGGAGCGGGTCGCCGGCATGATCCACCCCGGCATGATCTATGCCGATGACGCCAGCCGCTACGGCGCGGCTTTGCATCTGCCAGTGTTCGAGGGCATCGAGAAACTCGCCAGCGTCAACGTGCCGGACGGCGTGACCGCGTTTGAAAGCCTGCTGCACAGCAAAGGCGATGTGACGGACCTCAACGCCGCCGTGACGCCTGAGACCATCGCAAAGTACCTGCTGACCTCAGGATCAACCTCGCATCCGAAGGGCGTTTTGACCACGCAAGCGATGATGTGCACCAATCAGGCGCAGTTGAAAACCGTGCTGCCGTTCCTTGGGGATCACCCGCCGATCCTGCTCGATTGGCTGCCGTGGAACCATGTGTTCGGCGGGTCGCACAACTTCAACCTCGTGTTGTCCAATGGCGGCTCGATGTATATCGACAACGGCAAGCCGATTCCCGCGTTGGCGCATCACACGATCGACAATCTGCGCATGGTCTCGCCGACCATCGCCTTCAATGTGCCGGTTGGCTTTGCGATGCTGCGCGATGTGATGAAAACCGACACAGCGCTGCGGAAGCAGTATTTCCAGAACCTCGACATGCTGTTCTACGCCGGGGCCTCGCTGCCGCAGGATGTCTGGGCGGATCTGGAAAGCATGGCGCGTGAGGTGCGTGGCACCTTGCCGTTGTTCAATTCCAGTTGGGGGCTGACCGAAACCGCGCCGGCTGCGGTGATCCAACACGAATTTACCGACCAATCCGGGATCATCGGCGTGCCTGTACCCGGCGTGACGGTCAAGCTGGTGCCGTTGGACGAGGAGAACCGCTTTGATGTCCGCGTCAAAGGGGTCACGATCACCAAAGGGTATCTGGACGACCCTGAAAAAACCGCCGAAGCCTTTGATGACGAAGGATATTTCGTGACCGGCGACGCCATGCGGCTGGTGGACCCTGCCAACATCGACAAGGGCATGAAGTTTGACGGGCGCATTGCCGAGGAATTCAAACTGAGCACCGGAACATGGGTCCGGGCCGCCGGGCTGCGCATGGAGGTTCTGGGCAGGCTCAAGGGGTTGGCGGCGGATGTGGTCATCACCGGGGCCGAGCAGCGTGAAGCGGGCGTGTTCATCATTCCAACGCCCGCCCTGACAGAGGGTGCGCAAGATGCCGACGGCGCGTTGATCGTGCGGCAAGCGGCCGAGATTGCGGAACGCCTGAAGCCGGTGCCTAACGAAGGGTCTGCCACGGCCATTCGGCGGGTGATGGTGCTGGCCGAGCCTCCGTCGATGGCCGAGGGCGAGGTGACCGCCAAGGGCAACCTGAATTTCCGCAAACTGCTGATGCGGCGCAAGGCGCTGGTAGACCGGCTTTATGATGATGCCGACCCGGCCACGATCAAAACCTGAGTGCGGTCGCGGTTGACCTCGCCGTACCTTTCAATCGGCGCGACAAGGCATTAAGTCTGCAAGCACGCCCAACAACACAGGCTTGCCCATGTCCTCTGATACACTTCGCCCCGATGTTCTGGTTCAGGCCCTGCTGGAGGCCGCGCGCAAGGCCGGGGCCGAAAGCGCCGATGCGCTGGTGATCGAGGGGACTTCGGTGTCCATCGACGTGCGCGGCGGGCGGCTGGAGCACGCCGAGCGCGCCGAGGGGCTGGATGTTGGCTTGCGGGTGTTGATCGGCCAGCGTCAGGCCTGTGTGTCGTCCTCGGATGCCCGGCCCGAAACGATGGCCGTGATGGCTGAACGCGCCGTCGCGATGGCGCGCGAGGCCCCCGAAGACCCTTACGCCGGCTTGGCGGAGGCCAGCCAGCTGTCGGCGCGCCGCGATGCCGAAGGGCTGGAACTGCTGGACACCAGCGCCGAGCCCGACCCCGCGATGCTGGAGGAAGACGCGCGCCGCGCCGAAGCCAGCGCGCTGGCGGTGCGCGGGATCAGCCAGATTGATCAGGCGTCTGCCGCGTATAGCCGCCGCATGGTGCATATGGCCGCCAGCAATGGGTTCTCGGGCGGCTATGGCCGCAGCTCGCGGCATATTTCCTGCGTGGCGATCACCGGGGAAGGCACCGCGATGGAGCGGGATTGGTCCTCGGAAGGGCGCATCTTTCAAGCCGACCTGCCAAGCCCCGAAAGCATCGGTCAAGAGGCTGGCGAACGCGCCGTCGCCCGCAAGGGCAGCCGCAAGCCGCCGTCCGGGGCCTATCCGGTGCTGTACGATGAGCGCGTTGCAGCCTCGTTGATCGGGCATTTGACCAGCGCCATCAATGGCGCGTCGATTGCGCGCGGCTCCAGCTGGCTGCGCGATGCACTGGGCCAGCAGATCCTGCCCGCCGGGATCGACCTGATCGAGACGCCGCACCGGGTACGTATTGCCGGCACGCGTCCGTTTGATGCCGAAGGTCTGGCCACGCAGACCCGGCATCTGGTCAAGGACGGCGTGTTGCAAGGCTGGGTGCTGGACCTCGCCACCGGGCGCAAACTGGGCATGGAGAGCACCGCCAACGCCAGCCGCGGCCCCAGCGCGCCGCCCTCGCCAAGCCTGTCGAACACGGCGCTGACGCTTGGTGGCCAAACCCGTGAGGCGCTGATCCGCGATATGGGCACCGGGTTGCTGATCACCTCGCTGATCGGCTCGACGATCAACGCCACCACCGGCGACTATTCGCGCGGCGCTTCGGGGTTCTGGGTCGAGAATGGGCAGATCGCCTATCCGGTCAACGAATGCACCATCGCCGGGTCGCTGCGCCAGATGTTGATGCGGATCACGCCGGGCAATGACGTGCGTGCGCATCTGAGCACGCAGGTTCCGTCGCTGCTCGTTGAGGGTCTGACGATTGCCGGGGCCTGACGCCTACACCTCGGACCTTGCGCTGTTGGGCGCGGCGGCGCGCGGCGCGGGCGAGATTGCCAAGCGCCATTTCAGGACCGACGTGAAGGTCTGGGACAAAGGCGTCGGTCAAGGCCCGGTGTCAGAGGCTGATCTGGAGGTAAATGATTACCTCCACGCGACCTTGAACACCGCGCGCCCTGATTATGGTTGGTTGTCCGAGGAAAGCGACCCGCTGGCCGATCTGTCGCGCGTCGCAAAGTCGATGACTTTCGTCATCGACCCGATTGACGGCACACGGTCGTTCATCGGCGGCGATCCCGGCTTTGCCCATGCGCTGGCTGTGGTCCGCGACGGCTTGCCGGTTGCGGCGGTGGTCTATTTGCCGATGCTCGACCTGACCTATGCCGCCGTTCTGGGGGGTGGTGCCACCTTGAACGGGCAGCCCATCGCGGCCAGTGCGCATCCCTCTGCTGCGGCCAAGGTTCTCGCCGCGCGTCCGACCTTTGAGCCAAAGCTCTGGCCCGGCGGGATGCCGCCGCTTGAGCGACATTTCCGGCCTTCGCTGGCGTGGCGCTTGTCGCTGGTGGCCGAAGGGCGATTCGACGCGATGCTGACCCTGCGCGACGCTTGGGATTGGGACATCGCCTCGGCGGCGCTGATCGCTACCGAAGCGGGTGCCAAGGTCACCGATCGGCGCGGCGGTCCGCTGCGGTTCAATGCGCCGAGCGCAAACAATCCGGGCGTCGTTGCCGCTGGGCCAGACTTGCACCGCAGTCTGATTGCCGGCCTCACGAACCCGTCGGAGCGTCTCTCGTGACAGCGTCCGCACAAGAACGCCTGACCGTCTGGCTGCACAGCACCGACGTCGGGTTGTTTCCCGTGCTCGAAGTGCTGGCTGAACAGATCGCTGATTTCAAAGCCGCGCCTGATGTCCTTTTGACCGGTTCACAGGCCGACAAAGGCCCGGATCAGGACGACAGTGCGGCGATTGACCAGTTTCTGGAGGCGCATTCGGTGCGCGTTCTGGTGCTGGCGGGCGCGGTGATCCCGGTGCCGCTTCTGGAACGGGCACATGCGCGCGGTGTCGCCTGCCTGTTGGTGGACGCCCGGCACCCCGTTGTGCCGGGACGCTGGAGCTTTCTGCCGGGCAAAACGCGCGCGACGCTCAGTCGATTCACGCAGATCCACACTCAGGATGCGCAATCCGCCGCAGCGCTGTCGCGCAGCGTGCGCGACAAGACCGAGGTCTTTGCCACCGGGCGTCTGGCGCGTTTCGCCCCCGCGCACAGTTGCAACGCGTTTGAACTGGACTCGCTGCGCGAGTCGCTGGGCGCGCGCCCCGTCTGGTTCGCCTATGATCTTCCCGAGGGCGAGACCGAGACGGCCTTGATCGCCCATTCTCATGCCCTCAGGCGGGCACATCGGTTGCTGGTGATCTTGCAGCCACGAGATCCCGGCAAAGGCGAGGCCATGGCGGAACGTGCACGGGCACAGGGCTTTGTCTGTGCGCGTCGGACGTTGGAAGAAGAGATCGACGAATCCACGCAGGTCTATGTTGCCGACTCCGAGGATGACCCCGGCTTGTTCCTGCGTCTCG
The DNA here is from genome assembly GCF_034676545.1 of Pararhodobacter sp. Classification (NCBI taxonomy): domain Bacteria; kingdom Pseudomonadati; phylum Pseudomonadota; class Alphaproteobacteria; order Rhodobacterales; family Paracoccaceae; genus Pararhodobacter; species Pararhodobacter sp. The sequence goes on along the minus strand of NZ_JAUCBZ010000015.1, from coordinate 157,180 downwards.
CGGCGGTGTCGTTTCTGGGTGGGTCCCTGACGCCAGAGGCCGGAACCCCCTCGGCGGTGACGGCTGCCGCCTTGGGGTCGGCGCTTGTCTTCGGGCCCCACGCCTCGCCAAAAGATCGTGATTTTCTGGAGCGTTTGTGCGCGGTCGGGGCAGGGCGGCAAATCGGCATCGCGCCCGCCTTGGGCGAGGCTTTGGCCCGCCTTCTGGCACCCGATGTCGGCGCAGAGGCGGCGTTGAAGGCCTGGACCCTGGCAACCGATGGCAGCGACGCCACCTACAAGGTGGCGCAGGCGATTGTCGACTGGTTGCAACTCAACCGGGGGCGCCCATGAAAGAGCCAAAGTTCTGGACCAATCCGCCCGAGCATCCGGGCTGGCAGCCGCGCATTCTGGCCCCGCTGGGCTGGCTTTATGCCCGCGCGACCCGGCGCAGGGTGGCGCAGCCGGGGTATACCGCCAGCGTGCCGGTGATCTGCATCGGCAACCTGAACGCGGGTGGCACCGGCAAGACCCCGACGACCATCGCGCTGGTGCAAGCCCTGTCGGCGCGCGGCGTGGCCGTGCATGTCGTTTCCCGCGGTTATGGCGGTCGGCTGGAAGGCCCGGTGCAGGTGAATGAACGCGCGCATTCCGCCACCGATGTCGGGGATGAGCCGTTGTTGATGGCCGCCTTCGGGCCGGTCTGGGTGGCGCGCGACCGTGCGCTGGGCGTGCAGCAAGCCGAAGCGGCAGGGGCGCAGGTGATCTTGCTCGACGACGGGTTCCAGAACCCCGGCGTGGTGAAAACCCGCTCGGTTGTGGTCGTGGACGCGGCGGTCGGCTTTGGCAACGGGCGCTGCATTCCCGCCGGACCGCTGCGCGAACCCGTGGCCGAGGGATTGCGCCGTGCCGATGCGGTGCTGGCGATCGGGCCGAACGAGGATTTGGACCACTTCGGGCGACACTGGAAAGAGGCCCTGGCCACCGTGCCCCTGTTCACCGGCTATCTTGAGCCGCTGAATACCGGCATGTCTTGGAACGGGCTGCGGGTGCTGGCCTTTGCGGGCATCGGGCGGCCCCGAAAATTCTTTGACACGCTGCGCGGGCTGGGGGCCAATCTGGTCGCGTCGCATTCTCTGGACGATCACCAGCCGGTCACACATGCGCTGTTCCTGCGTCTCAGCGCCGAGGCCAAGAGCCATCGTGCGCAGTTGGTGACCACCGAAAAGGACGCCGTGCGCCTGACCCAAGAGCAACGCCGCGCGGTGCTGACGGTGCCGGTGCGGTTGCAATTCGACGATCTCGACGGGTTCCTGAAGGTGTTGGGTCTTGGCGATCTTCAGGGCCTAGATGCCCGCCTGCGCGATCCGCAATAATCCGTCGCAATCGCAATGCGCCTCCAGGTGGTCGGCCAGCGCGTCGAGCGTCTGATCCACGCCCTGCGCATAATTTCCGCCACCCGCCGCGGCCCCCACTCCCTGCAAAAACGCGGCGCGAAACGCATCTTCGCCGAACAACCCGTGCAGATAGCTGCCCATTACACGGCCATCGACGCGCATCGCGCCTTCGGGCTGGCCTTCGACGTGGAACAGAGGCCGCGCGCGGTCCGGGCCATCCGTCTGGCCGATGTGGATCTCATAGCCCTGCGCTGCGGTGTTGCTGGCGACATGGAGCGCGCGGGTCTGCGTGACGCGCTTGTCACGGGTCATCACCGTCTCGACATCCAGCAGGCCCAGACCGGGCACCGAACCGGGCGCGCCCTCGATCCCCTCAGGGTCGGAAATGCTGCGCCCCAGCATCTGATACCCACCGCACAGGCCCAGCACCCGCGCGCCCCGTCGCAGGGCGGCGGCAAGGTCGATATCCCAACCCTGCGCGCGGAAATGCGCGAGGTCCGCGATGGTGGATTTCGAGCCGGGGATCAGGATCAGATCCGCCTCGACCGGCAACGGCACGCCGGGCGGGATGATCTCGACCCGCAGGCCGGGTTCCTGCATCAAGGGGTCCAGATCGTCGAAATTGGCGATCCGGTTCAGCTGCGGCACGACGATATGGAACGCCCCGTCGCCGCCCTTGTGGCGCAGGTCGGCCGCATCCTCGGCGGGCAATCTATGCGCCTCCTTGAACCACGGGATCACGCCCAAACCGGCCCAGCCCGTGCGGTCGATGATCATCTGATAGCCATCGTCGAACAGGCGCGGGTCGCCGCGGAATTTGTTGATCAAAAAGCCCTTGATCAACGCCTCGTCGGCCGGATCCAGCACCGCCTTTGTTCCCACCATCTGCGCAATCACCCCGCCCCGGTCGATATCGCCGGTCAGGACCACCGGCACACGCGCCGCTTGCGCAAAGCCCATATTGGCGATGTCATTGGCGCGTAGATTGACCTCGGCGGGGCTGCCCGCGCCCTCGATGATCACCAGATCGGCCTCGGTGGACAGGCGCGCGAAACTGTCCAGCACCGAGGCCATCAACTGCGGTTTCAGCGCCGCATAATCGCGCGCCTTGGCGGTCGTCAGGCGCTTGCCCTGCACGATCACCTGCGCGCCGGTCTCGGATTCCGGCTTCAGCAGGATCGGGTTCATATGCACGCCGGGCGCCACGCCGCAGGCCATCGCCTGCAAGGCCTGCGCGCGGCCAATCTCATACCCGTCAGGCGTCACGGCGGCATTGTTCGACATGTTCTGCGGCTTGAACGGGCGCACGCTCAGGCCCCGGCGCAGGAATACCCGCGCGAACCCGGCCACCAGCATGGATTTGCCGACATTCGAGCCCGCGCCCTGGATCATCACCCTAGATGCCATCACTGCCCCCTCAAGCGTTGCCCTGATGGCCTTAGCCCAGAAGCTCGTGGATTGCATGGTGGAAAATCGCAACGCCCTGCGGGATCAGGTCATCGGGGAAATCATAGGTCTGGGTGTGCAGCGCCGGGTGATCAAGGCCAGACCCAAGGAACACCATCGCCGCCTTGGCCCCCGCACCACCGAAGCGCCCGAAATCTTCGGACCCGCGCATTGGCATGTCACCGCGATCATGGCCGATGCCGGTGGCGTCCAGCGCGCGGCCCAGAATGGCGGTGGCCTGTGGGTCATTGGTGCACGCCTGAAAGTGATCGTGGATCGTGAAATCGACGGTCAGGCCCGAGTGCGCGGCCACGTCGCGCGCAAGGGTTTGCGCGTGTGCCAGCAGCGCGGTCAGATCGTCGTCGGACAAGCCGCGCAGGGTCACCCAGAGTTCAGCCTCGCCGGGTGCGATACCGAACGCGGGCTCGCCCATGTTTAGATGCGTGATGGTGGCCAACCGAAACCCCGGCTGCATCGCGCCACCCGGTCCCATGTCGCGCAACCCGTCGATCAGACGTGCCAGCGCCACGGTTGGCGCGCGCCCGGTTTCGGGCAACGAGGCATGGGCGGTTGCACCGTGCAGCGCGATCTTCAACCCCAGCGACGCGCAATTGGCCGGGCCATCCGCCAGCCAGGCACGGCCCAACGCAACGCCGGGCATGTTGTGCAAGGACAGCGCCCAGTCGGCCGCGATCTGCCCGAAGCGAGGGTCGGCAATGACCGCGGCCGCGCCGGACCCATCCTCCTCGGCGGGTTGGAACAGCAACACCACGCGCCCTTTGGCCGGGCGTTGGCGCGACAGCAGCCGCGCGAGGCCCAGCAGGATCGTCGAATGCCCGTCATGCCCGCACAGATGCCCCTTGCCGGGGATCTCGCTGGCGTGGGGCAGGTCGCCCAGTTCCAGTATCGGCAGCGCATCGAGTTCCGAGCGGATCATCACCACCGGCCCCGGCGCACCGCTGTCATAGATCGCCGCCACGCCATGCCCGCCCAGCCCGGTCAAAACGCGATCCGGCGCGGACTCCGCCAAAGCCGTGGCGACGGCGCGTGCCGTTTCCACCTCGTGTCCTGAAACCTCGGGCCGTCGATGCAGGTCGCGGCGAAAGGCGGTCAATTCAATGATGTCAGAGTTGCTCAGGGTCACGGGCGTCTATCCTCAGATCATGGGTGCACTCCTGCAGGATCGCCAAGGCCGCCCCGGTATCACCCAGCGCCTGCGCCATCGCCAGCGCGACTTTGGCCAGATAAATCTCGGCGTTTTGCGGGCCGACGGCGTCCAGATGCAGGGCCAATGCGGCGTAAATGTCTTCGACAAGGGTGCTCATTGTGGGCGCTCCAGCAGGGTATTCAGCGTTGCAATGATCGCCTCGGCGTTGGCCTCTGTCCAGTGCCCGGCGATATGCAGGTCTGGGCGCACCAGCCACGCGCTGCCCGGTTCGGCGGACCACGCCTTTGCCACCGGGCCGTCGGCGGGCACCGAGACCAGCGTCACAAGCGGGTGGTTGAACGCGGGGGCCGGCCCGACCCAGATCAGCGTGAACAGCGGGCCCATCCGCTCGGACAGAAAGCCGCCGTCCAGCGCCACATCACTCAGCAACGCGCCCGGGGGCGGGCCGCCCAAGACGCGGTCGTTAGCGCAGGTGATCGGGCTTTGGTCATAGATATACGGCGTCATCTGGCGCGGATTGGCCAGACGCCCCGCCCAGTCGTGCCGCAGCGCCAGCGACAGGGCCGCATCGCGCATCAAGGCCCAGCCTTTGGTCGGCGGCGTCATGAAACGCGCGCTTTTCGAGGCGTTGGCAAAGACATCCAGCGTGGCCCCGCGCCGTTCGGGCGTGTAGCTGTCCAAGAGCCCCGCCCCCGCATCGCCGCGCAGCACAAGCGCCAGCTTCCAGCCGATATTCTGCGCATCGGCCAACCCGTTGTTGAGCCCGCGCACGCCAAAGATCGGCACGATATGCGCGCTGTCACCGATGAAGAACACCGGGCCGTGGCGGTAATCGTCCAGGGCCAGGGTGTTGGCCGTGTAGATGCTCCACCATTCCAGATCCCAGTCGCCGGTATGGCCGATTTCCGCCAGAACCCCAGCCACCGAGGCGCGGACATTGGCTTCGGTGGTGGCGCAGGCGGCGTCCTCGCCATCGCGCAACTGATAGTCGATGCGCCAGATGTCATCAGGTTGCTTGTGGATCAGGATCGTGCCGCCGGGTCGGCAGGCCGGGTCGAACAGGGCGCGGCGGATGGTCGGGTAATCGTGGTCCATGCGCACATCGGCAATGACGTAGTGACCCTCAAAGTTCTCGCCCTTCAGCCGCAGGCCCAGAGCCTTGCGGCAGGCACTGCGCGCGCCGTCGGCGGCCAGGACGTAACGCGCTTGCATCGTATAGGACCCCGCCGGATCGCGCAGCGTCAGCGTGGCAGAGTCGCCTTGGGTGGTGATCGTCTCCAGCGCCGTTTGCCAGCGGGTTTCGATCAGCGGCTGGGCGGCAATCGCGTCGCACAGATAGGCCTCGATGTATTGCTGTTGCAGGTTGTACATCGGCCGGAACCTGTCGTCGGCGCTGTCGGGCATCTCGAATTCCAGGATCTGCTGCCCGCGATAGAACGTGCGCCCGGTGGTCCAGGGCAGGGATTTTTGCAAGAACGGCTGCAAGGCCTTCACCCGGTCGAGGATGTGATACGAGGCCCGCGCCACGCAGATCGCGCGGCTGCCGTCGTTGAAGGTGTCCTTGGCGTCAATCAAGAGGCTGCGCTGCCCGTGCCGCGCCAGTTCCAGCGCCGCGACCATGCCAACCGGGCCAGCGCCGACGATCACCACGGGCACAGGGCCGGCGTGTGCGGGGCGCGGCGTGGGGGCCGAAAACCGGGGATAAGTGAAATACAGCGACTCCAGCGGCCCGCGTCCGTGTGGTCTCATGGTGTGGTCCTCTTTTCGCGCGCGATCTTGATGTGAGACGCATAAAACAGCGGCCCACCCAAGGCCGCGGGAAATCCCGTTGCCTGTGTGGCCACCAGGTCGATCATCGCGGCGGGTACGCCGGATGCCAGAAGTCGCGTGGCCTCGGCGATCAGTGCCGCCAAGAGCCGTTGCCGCAGCGCAGAGTCCGCGATTGGCTGCGGTGTGACACCGGCGAAATGGGCCTCCTCGCGCGCCAGATCCTCGATCAGCGGGTCGATCACGCGACCGCCGCCGCCGGGATAGCGATACCAGCCCACGCTGCCCTTGCGGCCAAGGCGACCCTCGGTCACCATGCGATCCAGCACCGGGGTTGGCACATGCCGTGTGCCCAGTGCGTCCTCGGCCCGGTGGCGTGCCGTGGTCAGATCAAGGCCGCGCAAATCCTGCGCCGCGCAGGGGCCAAGGTCGAACCCGAACGCCTCCAATGCAGCGTCAACCTCCCACGGGGTCGCGCCGTGGTAGATCAGATGCTCCGCGCAATCCTCAAGCCGGGCGATGAGCGGCGCGGCAAGGAAGGTCGGTGTGCGCAGCGGCACGGCGCCCAAGGCGCGGGCCAACCCCTCGGCGCGGGCAAGCTGCGTGGGCGGCGCGGTCGGCGTTTCAAGGATTTCGATCAAGCCGATCTGCGGCGGCGGTGCGGCGGTGTCGATCAGAATCAATGGCCCGATGCGCGGGCCCTCAAACGCCCGGCGTGTCTGCATCACATCATGCCCAAGGCTCAATGCCAAACCGCCCGGCGCAAGCATCGGCCGGTGATCCGCAAGCATCTGCAAGCGTTGTTCAAAGTTGGCGCCCGAGGCCTCGACGAGCAACGCGACCGTGGTTTGGTGCTGTGTGCCGACGGCGACAGCGATGCCGGGTGCGTCCTTGGTCCGCGCCAGCGTATCGCGCACGCGCTGCGCGTCATGCTGGTCATCCTCGATCAAGGTTACCGCCACGCCCGCCTGTGCCAAGGCGACGGCAAAACCCAGCGCCTGAGGGCTGCCGCCCGCGACGGCCGCGGCCTTTGGCAACCATGTTGACCCCAGCCGCCGCGATGTGCGGGCCGCATCGAGATAGGCAGCGGCGGCGGCTGGGTCAGGCACCGCGTGCCTCAATCGAGGAACCCGCGTTCGGCGATCAGCGCCACGAGGTCCTCGACCGATTGCGAGACCGTGCGCCCGGTGGTCTCCAACTTGGCTTGCGCCTGATCATAAAGGGTCTCGCGGCTGGTCAGAATGTGCTTGAGTTGCTCCATCGCCTCGGGATTGTTCGCCATCGGGCGCATATCGCCCTGCGCGCGCACGCGGGCCATATGGTCGGCGGGGCTGGCCTTGATCCAGATGGTGTGAAAATGGGTCAGCAGGGCCTTGAACACATCCGGGTCCGTCACGATGCCGCCGGCAACCGCCAGGATCATGCTGTCATGCGTGGCGACGATCCGCGACAAAGCCTGTGCTTCGAGGCGGCGGTAGCCTTCGTGGCCGTAGAAGGCCATCACCTCGGTCACCGGCATCCCCGATTGCTCTTCGATTTCGCGGTTGAGTTCGACAAACGGCAGGCCCAGCTCCGCCCCCACCAGCGCGCCCAAGGTGGATTTGCCAGCACCGCGCAAACCGATCAACGCGATCCGTTGCTGCCGGGTCGAGGTTTCGGGATGCGGTGCCAGGACTTCAAGAACCTTGGCGCGGGTTTCGGCGGTGGCCGCGCGAAACATCTCGGTGACGCGCAAGGCGTCCGAGGTCCAAGGGTCATCCTCGCCCAGCAACCATTCGATCCGGTGATCCAAAGCTTCGGCGACGCGCTGCAACAACCCGATGGAGATATTGCCCTCGCCCGCCTCCAGCAGCGCCAGATAACGCGGCGAGACGCCGGACACCTCGGACAACACGCGGCGGGGAATGCCCTTGAGTTCACGGGCTTTGCGGACCCGCTCGCCGACACGCGAAATCAGCGCGGCAACCGCAGCCTCGCCCTGCGTTTCGGCAGTCGCCGGGACCGCTTCGCCGCGAAAATTGGTGATTTCGGACATGGCCGCGCCCACATAGGAACAATAGTGCACAAGACTAGGCGATGAATTGCAGTCGGACAAGGGTCTCGCGGGGGCAAAGCCGTTGTGCTTGCAATATCATGCCGCCGGTTCCAGAAGCGGCGTGATCAATGCGCGGATCTCGCCGGCGCGGATTGCTTGGTGAACCTGTCGGCAACAACGAACACACACACGAACGTGCCCTCGAAGCACAGGACGCCGTTTTGCAGCCCCTGCACGCGAAAGGTGATCGCGCTATCGCCCAGCCGTACCGGTGCGACCTGGCAGATCAGGCGATGACGCGGTGTGATCGGCGCGCGAAAATCGAGGCTCATATGGACAAAAGGCGTGCCCAGATTGTGGTCCAGTTCCATCTGGAACCAGCCACTGCCCAGGTGATGCTCCCACCATGCATTGATTGCATCCAGCGCAAATCCGGGGATCCGGCCCGTGTAGACGATCTTTGCCGGGTCGCAATCGCCCCAGGTCACCCGGATTTCATGCGCATAGGGCATTCAATAGGTCTCGACGTGGTAGCGACCTTCGTCCCGCATGACATCGCGCGTTGATTCCCATTGCAATCCGGTGCTTTCGGCGATGCTCTTGAAGCTTTCCTCGACGCCCTGTTCCATCCCGCGCAATCCGCAGATGTAGATATGGGTTTTGGGATCGGCCAGGAAATCGGCGATCAGCTCAGGATCGGTCATCATGCGATCTTGCACATATTCCTTGGGCGCATCCGGCATCCGGCTGAACACCAGTTGCTTTTTCAAGATCTGTTCGGGCACTTTATTGAGCGGGCCGAAATACGGCAGGCTGTCGGGGGTGCGCGCGCCAAAATACATCAGCATATCACCCTTGCCGCGCTGAACGGTGCGCTGCCGGCGCATGGTGAAGGCACGAAACGGGGCCGAGCCCGTGCCGGTGCAGATCATCAGCAACCGTGCGTCGGGGTCATCGGGCATCAGGAACGTCGCACCAAAGGGGCCGGTGATCTTGACCTCGTCGCCCAGCTTCAGGTCGCAGATATAGTTCGAGCACACGCCACCCTCTTCGCGTTTCACAGTCAAGGAGACGTTGTTGTAATGCGGGCGCTCGCCGTTGCGTGGGCTGCTGACCGAGTAGAGGCGCGGCAGATGGGGTTTGCCGTTGGCATCCGTGCCCGGCGGCGTGATGCCGATGGATTGCCCCTCGAGCACCGGAAAGGGCTGGCCGCCGAAATCGAGGATGATATGGCGCACATCCGCCCCGGAATCGGGCTTGGTCAGGCGATAGCTGCCCTGGATCTTGGCGGTCGCGGGTTTGCCCAGATTATACAGGTTGATGCTGGGTTTTGCCGCCGATGCCGGCGCCTTGGAGCGGCCACCCGCGCCTTTATGGGCTTCGGCCAGCAGGGCCGCCACGGCATCATCAAGCGCCTCGATGCCACCGGGGCTGTCGGCGATTTCTTCCTGGGCCGGCAGATCTTCCCAGCTGAATTGTTCCTCTAGGGAATAGGCGGTGTTGACGATGCGCCATTCGTCGATGGAGCCCGTCGGGCAGACCGGAATGCAATCCATGCAAAAGTTGCATTTGTCGGCGTCGACCACGACGTTGTTGTCGTCATGGACAATGGCCTCAAGCGGGCAGGTCATCTCGCAGGTGTAACAGCGGATGCAGATTTCCGGGTCGATGAGGTGCTGCTTGAGGGGCTTGTTCATGCGTGGCCTATTGGGGCTTGAGGGAAGGTGCGTGCAAGCACACACCCTACAAGGCGCAGGGTGTGTGAGCTTGCGTTTCGCTTACGCCATGTAGAGCTTTACATACTCATAATCGCCGGGCTTGTTGTCGATCCCGACTTTGGGCGGGCTGATCCAGCTTGCGTATTTGCCCGGCTCGGTCACCGGTTTCATCAGCGACTGGATAAAGTCGCCATCGGCGCGCGTCGGCAGCCACTCATGAGCTTTGGCGTCATACTCGGCTTGCGACAACAACGTGCCATTCGGATCGAACGGCTTGCCTGCAAAGACACCGATCTGGCGGTGGAACGACTCGTGGGGCAGCATCATCTCGAACTTGATGCCCAGCTTTTCGATGATCTTGTTCCAGCGACCAACACCCCCCGCCGCGTCGCGCGTATAATCGTCGCGCAGACGCATGTTGAGCGCGGTCAGAGCCGGGGCTTCGCGGCGCACCAGTGCACCATCGACGAAATCCCAAACGGGATAGGTATCATTCTGCAGCTTGTGGTCGTCGGTCTGACGATGCTCCATGTAGCGGCCCTTGATGCCGTAGTTGAACGCATTGGCCGCGTTGGTCGAGATTTCCTGGCCGAACAGGTCCAGCGACAACGTGTAATGCAGGTTCAGCTTTTTCTGGATCGTCGGCAGGTCGATCACGCCCAGGGCGCGGACCTTGTCGATATCGTAGGGGTCATCAAGGCCGTTCTCGGCCATCACCTGACAGGTGCGCTCGATGGTGCGGCCGACGCCGGTTTCGCCGACAAACATGTGGTGCGCTTCTTCGGTCAGCATGAAGCGGCAGGTGCGTGACAGCGGGTCAAAGCCCGATTGAGCCAGTGATTCCAGCTGCATCTTGCCGTCGCGGTCGGTGAAATAGGTGAACATGAAGAACGACAGCCAGTCGGGCGTTTCCTCGTTGAACGCGCCCAACATGCGGGGCGCTTCCTCGGAGCCTGACGAGCGACGCAGCAGATCGTCGGCCTCTTCGCGGCCATCCGCGCCAAAGTATTTTTGCAGCAGGTAGACCATTGCCCACAGGTGGCGGCCTTCCTCGACGTTGACCTGGAACAGGTTGCGCATGTCATAGAGTGACGGGGCGGAGAGTGCGAGGAAACGCTGCTGTTCCACCGATGCAGGCTCGGTGTCGCCCTGAATGACGATCAGGCGCTTGAGCATGTTGCGGTATTCGCCGGGCACTTCCTGCCAGGCAGGTTCGCCGTAATGCTCGCCGCAGGGGATGCGCCGATCTTCAACCTGTGGGGCCAGCAGGATACCCCAGCGATATTCCGGCATCTTCACATAGTCGAACTTGGCCCAACCCTTGGGGTCAACCGACACGGCGGTGCGCAGATAGACCAGCGATTGCTGGAAATTCTGTGGGATCAGGTCGGACCACCAGTTGATATAGCCGGGGTGCCATTTTTCCAGCGCCTTCAGGACTCGTTTGTCCGACGACAGGCCGACGTTGTTGGGGATTTGCGTGTCATAGCTGACGTTGATAAGATCGAGCATGGTGGTTCTCCTGAGGGAAGGTGCGTGCAAGCACACACCCTACGGGCGTTGATGTGTAGGGTGCGTGCTTGCACGCACCGTGCCTGGTGTTACACGCGGTTCATGTCGTATTCGCCGCGCACGCCGGTGCCGTAGCGCTGCAACGCGCCATCGGGCCCGGTGGCGTTGGGGCGGATGAAGATCCAGTTTTGCCACGCGGTCAGGCGGCCAAAAATCCGGGTTTCCATGGTTTCAGGGCCGGCAAAGCGCAGATTGGCCTCCATGCCGGTCATCGCATCCGGCGAGAAGCTGGCGCGCTCTTCCATGAAGATGCGAATCTCATCCTCCCAGTCGATGTCATCGAAGATATAGGTGACAAGCCCGGCCTCGTTTGCCGCCTCGGCATCCAGCGGTTCGCCGATTTTGCCCTTCAACACGTCAACTGCCTCTGGTTCCCCCAGAAACCGGGTTTCAAGCCGGGTCAGGGCGTTGCCCATCGGGAATTCGCCAAAATTCGTCGCGCTCAGCGTGATGGTTGCCAGCGGCCGGTTGTCGCCTTCGAACTCGTCTTCCATCATATAGGTCCGGTCCACCGACCACAGCAATTCCGCCAGGACGCCCGCAAAACATGATCCATGTTCGACCAGCGCAATCATGCTGCGCGAGGTGACGTCGATCCGCTTGAGCAGGCGCTTCCAGTAGGCCAGAATCTCGTTCGCCAGCCAGTCTGCCTTGTTCTCCAGCAGAAACGCCTCATGTGCCAGCAGCGCCTCGGGGTCGCCCTGCGTGCGGAACACCAGCAGACCCACCTCCATCTCATTGAGGCGCAGTTGCAGGATCGCGTCGTCCAATTCCCGTGCGAGACGCAGCATATAGCCTTGGTCGCCCTGCGTGTGCAGCGCATCCAGCGAGGCGGGCACGTCGCCGTCAGGGCCAGACAGGGTGATCGTCGCGCGGCGCGCCTTGCGGTCGATCTCGACCTCGACCAACGAATACTGCATTGACCCGTCGTCGTTGATCGTGCGCTTGAGTGGCGTCAGGCTGATCCCCTTGCCGGTGGCTTTGTTGGACGCAGCGGCGAATTCCTTGGCGCGCTCCACCACCGTGGCGTCGAATTTCGAGTTTGCGATCACCTCGTCGACCAAGCGCCACTGCACCGCGCGCTTGCCTTTGACGCCCTCTTCGAGCGAGCAGAACACATCCGCCAGGTCGCGGCGCATCTTGCGCTTGTCGGTGACGCGGGTCAGGCCGCCGGTGCCGGGCAGAACCGCCAGCAACGGCACTTCGGGCAGCGAGACCGCCGAGGAGCTGTCGTCGGTCAGCATGATGTGATTGCACGCCAGCGCCAGTTCATAGCCGCCGCCCGCGCATGCGCCCTTGACGGCCGCGATGTATTTCTGGCCGCTGTCAGCCTCGGCGGCTTCAAAGGTATTGCGGGTCTCGTTGGTGAATTTGCAGAAATTCACCTTGTGCGCATGGCTCGCACCGCCCAGCATGCGAATATTGGCACCCGCGCAGAACACTTTTTCCTTGCCCGACTGCATCACCACGACTTTGACCTCGGGGTGCTCGAATCGCATCCGCTGCACGATGTCCGCAAGCTCGATATCAACGCCCAGGTCATAGGAGTTCAGCTTGAGCTGGTAGCCGTCGAACAGGCCCGCGTCCTCGTTGACGTCCATGAACAGGTTGGCGACGTCGCCGTCATACTCTACCCGCCAGTGCTTGTAGCGAGAAGGGTCTGTCTGGAATTCGATTCTTTTGGTCACGGGACACCCCTTTGAGTATGGAAAGCAACGATGCAGCTAGTTGCACAATAGTGCAAATCATGCGTTGCGTAAATATCTAATTTTGATGTACGGCGCCATAAAGTGCTGAAATTCGATGGCTGGCTTGGTGGATATTGCATTATATTGCACTATTGCCGTGCGATGGCCTGCCGCAAAGACGCAATATAATCCCGGTCTTTCCCCATCAGCAGACCGTCATGCGCCCGAAACGCCTCTGCAAGTTCGTGATCAGCCAACCCCAGGATGCGACGAAAAGCAATCGTTTTGCCCATGCGATGCTTCAGGGCGGCGTTCGCCAATTGGATCAAGCCTTGCAGCAAATGTCGCTCGCGGCTGGCGGGCGGCAGGCGCATCCAGACCGGCTCCCATATTTCATGGGCTTCCCAGTAATACCCGGCTTCCAAGGCCTCGAACCCGGCGGCGAAAGCGATACCTGATGCCAGATCCGCGACCGAAGCCGCCGCCGGAATCGAGGCCTTGAGCGGCGCAAACACGGCGTCATCCGGGCGCGGCGTACGGCCCGGCACATGCGGCGCGGTGGTCAGGGTGACAAGTCCGGCGGCTAGCTCCATGCCGGATGGGCGGCGGACTCGGGTTCGGCCGCCTCGATTCGCCGCAAGCGTGTGGTGAATTCGGCAATCGCCGCCACCACGCGCTCGGGCTGATCAAAATGCGGCGAATGGCGGCAGTCGTCGAGCAATTCCACCTCAACCGGCGCATAGGACTCGTCGGCGATGGCATCAACCTGCGCGCGGGTGCCGTATTGATCTTGCAGCCCCTGAATGACCAGCGCTGGCACGCGAATATAGCCGATGACATCGGCGACGTTCCACGCTGTGAACTCCGGGTTCAACCACGCGTCATTCCAGCCGCGAAATGTCGCCACCGGGTCGCGGTGATATTTCCCCATCCGCGCGGCCATATCGCCCGCGTCAAACGCCGCGCGGGCCTTTTCGATTTCGGCAAGGCCCATCGGTTCGGTGAAGAAATGCGGTGCCATCAGGATCACCCCCCGAACCCGCGCATCCGAGACACGCCCGGCATATTCCGCCGCAATGGTCGCGCCGTCGCTGTGGCCCAGAAGTAGGAAATGCTCGGCCCCGATCGCGTCCAGGATCACCGGCAATACGTTGACCGCCTCGTGGGTCATATAGTCAATCGGCCGGGGCAGGGTGGCCGGGCCGGACTGACCATACCCCGCGCGGGAATAGGCAAAAACCGGGCAACCCGTTGCCGTGGCGATTTGCGCGGGCGTCTCGCGCCACAGGGCGACGCAGCCCAACCCCTCATGCAGCATGACGATGACAGGCTTGGAGCCGTCAAGCTCACCCCAGCGCGCCCATTCCAGGTGCACGCCGTCGGCCTCGATCTGGCCGCTGTGTTTGGTCCAATCCAGGCTCATTTCACATCTCGCAATTTGTAGCGCTGGATTTTCCCCGTCGCGGTTTTCGGCAGTTCCTCGACCGTTGACACCCAGCGCGGGTATTTCCACATGCCGATCTTGGACTTGATGTGCTCCTTCAGGGCCTCGGTATCAACGCTTGCGCCCTCTTTCAGCACAACGAAGGCGGCGGGTTTGATGAGGTCCTGATCATCGGCGCGGGCGACAACGGCGGCCTCCAGAATGCCGGGAAAAGCGATCAAGGCTTGCTCCACCTCGAATGGTGAGACCCAGATGCCCGAGACCTTGAACATGTCATCCGTGCGCCCGCAATAGACATAGCGCCCGTCCTTGGTGCGCTCATACTTGTCGCCGGTCCGTGTCCAATGGCCCTGGAACGTCGAGAGTGATTTGTCACGGCGGTTCCAGTATCCATCGGCGCTGGACGGCCCGCGCACCAGCAATTCGCCCACCTCGTCCGGGGCGACATCTTCGTCGTGCTCGTCCACAAGGCGCACCTCATAGCCCGGCACCGCGACGCCCGATGTGCCATATTGAATATCGCCGGGGCGGTTGGACAGGAAGATGTGCAGCATTTCCGTAGAGCCAACCCCATCGACGATTTCCGCACCCCACAGGGCCTCCCACCGCAGGCCGATGTCACGCGGCAGGGCCTCGCCCGCCGACGCACAAAGCCGGATGCAATGCTCGGGCTTGGTGGCCTTTTTCTCTTGCTCGGCCACAAGCGCGGCATAGAGGGTCGGCACCCCACAAAAGATCGTCGGTTTTTCCTGCGCCATGATCTGCAACACCGCGTCTGGCGTCGGTCGCCCGCCAAACAGCACCGTTGTCGCCCCGACCGCCATCGGAAAGGACATGGCGTTGCCCAACCCATAGGCAAAGAACATCTTGGCCACGGAATAGATGGTATCCTCCGGGCAGATTCCCATGACCTGTGCGCCGAAGGTATCCGCGGTGGATTTGAGGCTGGAATGAATATGGCGCACGCCCTTGGGCACCCCGGTCGAGCCCGAGGAATACAGCCAGAACGCCAGTTCATCGTCTTGTGCATCGACGGTTTCCACGGCGTCGGCACCCCGCATGTAATCGTCAAAGCTGTCGGTGCCTTCGGGGGAGTCGCCGATCACCACAACCCTGCGCAGGAACCGGTTGCCTTCGATCGCCGGTTTCACCGTGTCCCAAAGCTGCGACGAGACGACCAGAATCGTGGCGCGGCTGTCATTCAGGATCGATTCGTAAACCGACGCGGAAAGCAGCGTGTTCAGAGGCACCGGAATTGCGCCCGCTTTGATCGCGCCCCAAAAGGCCACCGGAAACTCCAGCTGATCGCGCACGATCAGCGCGATGCGTTCCTCGCGGCGCACACCGTGCCGATACAGCGCCCCCGCGAATCGCGCGCTTTGTTCGGCCAGTTCCGCATAGGTCAGACTGCGTTTGTCGCCGTCGGCCTCGCGAAACGCGGTTTTGGCCCCACGTCCTTCGGCAATGTGGCGGTCCACGAAATACAGTGCTGCGTTTTGGTTCATCCCGGTCTCCCTCCCGTTGCGGTTCCGGCCGCTCTCCCCCGGCCGTTTGCAGCGAGGCTGCATCCGCATGTGCTATATAATGCAACAAATCGGTGTCGGCGCAAGAAATTACTTCGCTTGATGCAATTTTATGCATGATGCGAAGACCGCTTCGCTTTGGGGTTGTCGATACACAGGGGCACGCCCATGATTGCGCCGCTCGACCCCATGTCAGCTTGCCCGAGGGATCACCATGACCGACGCCCCCAATTTCCTGCGGTCGCTGTTTGATCGCGCGGTTGCGGTTGCGGACCCGATGCGCGCGCTGGCGCAGCACCTGCCGCCAAAACCGTCGGGTCGGGTGGTGGTGATCGGCGCGGGCAAGGCCAGCGCGCGGATGGCCGAAGCCGTCGAGCAGGTCTGGGGCCCTTGCGAGGGGCTGGTGATCACGCGTTATGGCTATGCGCGCCCGTGCCAGGGAATCGAGATCGTCGAAGCGGCGCATCCGGTGCCCGACGCCGCGGGCTTTGCCGCCACCGCGCGGATGCTGGCCTTGTTGAACGGATTGTCCGAGCGCGATTTTGTCCTCGCGCTGATCTCAGGCGGGGCGTCGGCCTTGTTGGTCGCGCCGGTCGAGGGCGTGACCCTGGCCGAAAAACAAGCGGTGAACGCGGCGCTTCTGGCCTCGGGCGCGCCGATCGACCGCATGAACGCAGTGCGCAAACACCTGAGCCGGGTCAAGGGAGGGCAACTGGCGGCGGCGGCCTATCCCGCGCGGATACTGACGTTGATGATTTCTGACGTGCCGGGCGATGATCCGGCCGATATCGGCTCTGGCCCGACAGTGGGCGACGCGGCGACCGTGGCCGACGCGCGTGCGGTGCTGGAGCGTTGGAAAATCGACGTGCCCGCCCGTGTTCCCGCCGCCTTGCAGCGCCCGACCGGCGTTATCGCGCCCGGTGATCCGCGCCTGTCCCGGGTTGAAAACCGGATCATCGCGGCACCCTCGCAATCGCTCGATGCGGCGGCTCTGCTGGCGCAAGAGGCGGGCGTCACACCGCAAATCCTCGGCGATGCGCTGGAGGGCGAAGCGCGTGATCTGGCCAAGTCCCACGCGGAACGCGCCCTGACGGCCCGCGCGGCAATGAAGCCCGGCGATCCACCGATTGTCTTGTTGTCCGGCGGCGAAGTCACCGTGACGCGGCGCGGCAATGGGATTGGCGGGCCGAATGCCGAATACTGCCTGGCCTTGGCCCTGGCCCTGAACGGCGCGCCCGGCATTCATGCGCTGGCCTGCGATACCGACGGCGTCGACGGCGCGGCCGAGGTGGCGGGCGCGGTGATCTCCCCCGAAACCCTGGCCCAGGCGCGCGCCAAAGGGATTGATCCGGCGCAGGCCCTGGCGATCAACGACGCGCATCGGTTCTTTGCGCAAATCGACGGCCAGATCATCACCGGGCCAACCCTGACCAATGTGAACGACTTTCGCGCCATTCTGATCACCGCCTGAACACATGAAAATGGGCGAGCCCTGCGGCCCGCCCGTTTGTGAAAAAGGAGTTTTGCTTACCAGCCGAAAAGCACGGTCAGACCCGACTGACCACCGGTTTGCTGAACATGGCCCGAGGTGTTCTGGCCGAACTGGAACAGACCGTAGGCATTGTTGCCACCCGTCTGGCTGATCGACCCGTCATGGCCGCGGCCCTCTTGGTGAATGATCGCCCGGTTGTTCGGGCCGCCCTGATAAATGCCAGCCGCGTTATTGACACCGTGCTGCGTGACATGACCGTTGGTCTCGATGTCCTGATGCAGGGCAAACAGCGCCAGACCGACGCGCAGGGCCTGTGCCTCTTGGGCATTGCGGGGGGCGACGTTGATCGCGACCTGACCGCCGGACCCGGCAACAGCAGGCGCCATGGGCAAAGCGATGGCAGAGGCGAAAGCGGCGGCGAGAGCGAGGGTTTTCATGGCTAAATTCCTTGGCAGAGGGTTGAGTTTGAAAAACGACGGATCGTGAAAGACGATTTTGTGAAGGGTGGCGGCGGCAAGGGGTTTGCCCTGCCGCGACCGGGCTCAGAGGTTGGTCTGATCGCAGCTCAGGCGGCGACCGTTGACGCGGACCTCCAGATCAACGCTGTGGCTGGCGGGGGAGCCCATCAGACGGGTTTCGCTGAGCGTGGCGGTTTCGCCGGGGGCGGCCTCGAAATCACCGGATTGGCGAATGGTCGAGGTGCCGCCGGAACTCCGGCTGGTGATCGCCATGGCATAGGTGCCCGTGACGGCGGTTCGAGAGGACACGCGCCCTTCGATCATGGTGCCGCCGCTCAGCGCTTCAAGCGAGATTTCGCAGCGCACCGGGGCATCGGCATCGGTGTTCGAGGTCTGGGCGTTGCTGGCCGGAATGCCGCAAGCGGCGGCCGTGAATCCGGCCAGGGTCAAGCCCACGATCAGGGCGGGGGTGCGGCGGGAAGAAAGAGCTCGCATGATAATCTCCTGGGGTGGGTGGGTCTGAAAAGGCGGGTCACGGGGCAGGGAGGGGGGGAGGCCCCGTGACCCATCGCGGGATCAGTTTTGAACGATGGCGACGGTGTTGTTCGAGCCGTTCTGCGACACGCTGGACGAGTTGTTCCAGCCGTTCTGCACAATCGCGGCGGCGTTGCGGCGACCATTCTGACGAACCGTGGCATCGTGGTGAGAGCCAAACTGCGCCACGCCAACGCTGTTGCGGCGACCCTGCTGGTCGGTGTCCACCATGTTGTGGCTGCCGACCTGGCCAACGGCGGCTTCATTGCGGCGTCCGTCCTGGGTGTTGATCGAGATGTTGGCGTGACCGTCCTGAATGACCGTCAGACGCTGACGAAAGCCCGACTGACCGCCACCGATCTGGTTGTTTGCACCGTATTGCTCGATCCAGATCTGGCTTCCACCAGCCAAGGCCGGGGCAGCGGTTGCGGTGATCATCAGGACGATCGAGGCGGCTTTAAAGGTTTTTGCGAGGAACATGGGTCTCTCCGTATGTGTTGTGGCGTGAGCGCCGTTTGAAAGGGGTCGTCTTGGTGTGTCGGGGGGCGCTTACCGTGGTGTGTCTGTCTGTGTTGTGGCGATTGCGCTTCCGATGAGTTCAATCTGCCCAACATCGCCCAGTCAGACAAAAACACCGCCTTGCAGTGCGATAACCGGGGCTTGGTTATGCGATAACAAGCGGGGATTTGCGGCGTTAATACCTTGAAAAACAGCGATGAATTGTCTTTTCGCCAACTTTCGGCGCGCCGCCGGTTCCGGGCGGTGTCGCACAGGTTTTGTTTGGTCTGGCAAACCAAACCGGGCGTGAATCAGGCCCAAAGCCCGCTCTGGCCGCGTTGGTTATCGAATTGCAGGGCTATGAGGCGGCAAAGTCAGGCGAGACGCGTCTGAAAACCCGCCGTTGCCCGGATAGCGGCAGATGAGTCGCCGACCGAATCAGGAGTTCGTGTCAGGATTGGACCCGATTCCCGCCACTCAACGACTCGGAATCCATCGAGTCCCACATCGACGGTTCGGCTGTATCGCCGTCGTCAGCGGGAAATCTGGTAAGGGTTCGGGAAAAGATCAGCCTTGGCGTGGGGCGCGGTGCAGCAGATAGATGTCCATGATCCAGCCGTGCTGTGCACGAAGGGCCGCACGCCGATCCAGGATGGTTTGCGCGACCTCGGCCAAAGGCCCCGAGATCAGCGATTCTTGCGGCATTCCAACATAGGCACCCCACCAGATATGAAGCCCCGATGGATCAAGCGTGCTGAACGCGCCGCCCGCATCCAGCATGACCGCCACCGCATCTGCATCCACAGGCCAGCCGTTTTCGCGCAAGCGCCGCCCGGTGGTGATCAGGACGGGCGCGCCCAGCGTGTTCAGCGGGATGGCGTGCGCGGCGGTCAGCACCGACAGGCTGGTCACGCCGGGCACCACGCGCGTTGTGACCGCCATCCCGCCAAGAGCCAGCCGCTCGGTGATGCGCAGCGTCGAATCATAGAGCGACGGATCGCCCCAGACCAGCAACACAACGCGCCCGCCGCCCGGCAGATGGGTCTGGATTTCGCGCAGCCATGTGCCCGCGATCGCGTCATGCCAGTCATTCACGCCATCGAGATACTCGGCGCGCCCATCTCGAACCGGCAGGTCGAATTCGACGACCCGCGACAGGTCTGGTAGATGTGCGGCGCAAATCTCGCGCCGCAGGTCGATCAACTCGGCCTTGTCCTCGCCTTTGCGGGGTAGCAGGACCAAGTCAGCCGCTTGCATCGCCTTGATCGCGGCAAGCGTCACATGATCCGGGTTGCCCGTGCCGATCCCGATAAGGCCGATGTCGATCATTGTGCCGCTCAGGATGCGAGGCTGCGCGACCAGTGCCGCCCGGCCACTGCCCCCATGAACACCCAGACCAGCAGCCCGACGCCCAGAACGCGGGCCGAGAATGCCGCGCCGACCTCAGCGGGGGCATAGCTGAAGTATTCGTCCAGATGCGGCGCGCCAATGACATGCGGCGCGGCCAACACCGCGGCCCCAACCAGCGCCAGCACCAGCGATTGCCCATAGGCAATCATGGCGATGCCCAACCCGGTGGCAAATACCGTACCCCACCACCACACCTGTCTTGCGCTCAAATCAGCGGCGACCGTGCCCGGCAGTTCCGGCGGCAGACCCATCGCGGGGGCCAGTTGGAACGCGGCGAACCCGGCAAGCCCCCAAAGCGCGCCTTGCGTCGTGCCAATGGTGACGCCGAATTGCGAGGCGAGGCCAAATGCGGCGAACAACAGCATGGCATAGGCCGCATAAAGAACCACCGTGAACGCCACCGTCAACGCGTCGCGCGACAGATCGCTTTCGGCGCTGGGGGCGGTGCGGCTGTGATCATGGGCGCCAGCCTCGGCCACGGGGGCCGTGGCGCCAGGCGCTTCATGGGCATGGGTTTCGGCGGGGGTGGTTTGAAAATGCACCACGTCGCCAAATTCATACCGCTCGCCCAGCAGGATATAATTCTGCACAAAGGCGAAATGGAGAAAGGCTGCCAGCACGCCAGCAGCTCCACCGGCGATCAACGCGCCGGTCATCAATTTCTGAAACATGTGTGTTAGCGACCCTCGCCGATCAGTGGCAGGGGAAGCCGGTTGCGTGGCGCGCATCGTGAGCCGCGTCATGCAGCGTCGTGGATTGCGCGTGGCCTGCAAAGAACATCACCGCCAGACCGATCACGGCCATCGCCAGAACCGGTGCCAGCATCGACTGGGTGTTTGCGGTATTCATCGTCTTCATGTCGTCTCTCCTTGCCGTCCCACCGACGGCGTATGTTGTCGTCCCGATGTCAGGCCGGTCTCCTGGCTCGCGGGTCGTTGCGGGTTGCCACCTTCCCATCCGTCGCCGGACAGTGGCACTTTGGCAACCAACTCACCGCTTACAGTCGCGGGGGCGGCTGAGGTTTCGGCGCGTGCCTTACCTCATTCCCGTTTCAGCCCCAAAGCGGGGGCACCTGACAAGATTACCCTCGCAGGAACGCCGAACAGGGTCAAGGCTGATAGCGGCATCGACGGGGCGGATTGCGACGCGGGCCTGTCGCGTCCGGGTTTAGCCGGGAATGCGGGCGATGGCCTTGAACCTGAGTCCACCCAACGGCCGCGCATCGGCGAACCGCCCATCGGGCGAGGCGGCATAGGCGGCACAAAACGTCAGCAAATCCGGCAGATCGGCGTCGGTCAGGTCGCCAAACAGATAAGCGGTTTTTCCGGTCTCGCGAAACGCCACCGTCGAGGGGCGCGTGCAGCCGGACATGCAGTCAACGGTTTGCACCCGCGCCGTCAGGCCCGCGTCACCCAGCGCCTTTTCCAGCACTGCGGCGAACCCTGCGCGACCAAGCTGGCAACTGTGGCAGATGGTGACGATCATGCCCCCTCCGCCAACGGACCATACAGGATCAACGCGGGCGCGCGGCTGTCTTGCGCGCCAAGGGCTTGCGCCAAACCGGCCACGGTGGTTCGGGTCAGTCGTTGATCCGGGTGGCTGACGTTTTCCGCCAGCAACGCGGGCGTGTCGGCGGGCAGGCCTGCGCCGATGATCAGCGCCGCGAAGCTGGCAAATGTGCGTTTGGGCATGAACACCACGGTTGTTGCGTGCCGGTCGGCCAGCGCGGGCAGGTTCATATCCTCGGGCAACCCGCCGGTCACGTCATGGCCGGTGACAAATTGCACGCGCCGCGCCTCTAGCCGCCGGGTCAGAGGGATGCCCGCCGCCGCCGCCGCCGCCGCCGCCGAGGTCACGCCGGGGATGATCTCGAAGGCGATGCCCGCCGCGCGCAGGGCGGTGACCTCTTCTTCCAGCCGTCCAAAAACGCCCGGATCGCCCGATTTCAGCCGCACCACCCGCGCGCCGGTCATCGCGTAATCGACCAGCAACCGGCTGACGTGGTCCTGCTTGGGCGAGGGGCGGCCCGCGCGTTTGCCCACCGCCACCAGATCGGCCCCGCTGCGCGCATGGTCCAGAATTGGCCCGGCTGACAGGTCATCGAACAACACTGCATCCGCCGTTTTCAGCCGGTTGACGGCCTTGACCGTCAGCAACTCCGGGTCGCCGGGGCCAGAGCCGACAAAAGAGACAAACCCGCTCATAGATCCTCGGCAATCATGTGAAAGAACGTCCCCGTGACGTTGCCGCGCCACGATCCGGTTTCGACGACCGCTGCGCCCTCGGCATCCGTGACCCGCGCCAAGGGGGCGTCGGGTTGGTCCAGAATCGTCGAATAGTGGAACTCGTGCCCGCGCAACGCCGCCCCGGCGCCGTAACCCGGCATCGCCGCCACCAATTCCGCCCGCCGATACCCAAGATGCATCTTGCGTTTCTCATAGCTGGTCACCAGACCCAGCAGCCCCGCCATCTGGTGCCGCACACCCTCTTTGTCGATCAGCGCCTCACCCAGCGCCATATACCCGCCGCATTCGCCGTGGATGGGTTTGGATGCGGCGTGGCGGCGCAAGCCCGCGCGGAAATTCGCCGCAGCGGCCAGTTTTCCGGCGTGCAATTCGGGGTATCCGCCCGGTAGCCAGACCAGATCGGCGCTGGCATCGGGCGCTTCATCGGCCAGCGGTGAAAACGGCAGGATCTCTGCCCCCGCCCGCCGCCAACCCGCCACCTGATGCGGATAGACAAAGGAAAACGCGGCATCCTGCGCCAAGGCAATGCGCTGCGCCGGGGGGTTTGGCAAAGCGCCGTGCTGCGGCAAGGCCACACCCCGCGCGGCGGCCTTGATCGCAGCCAGGTCGACGTTTTCGCGCAAGAAAGTCGCGTAATCGGCGATGGCTTTGTCCAGATCGGGGTGCTCGACGGCCTGCACCAAACCCAGATGACGTTCCGGCAGTTTCAAGTCGCCGCGCCGGGGCAAAGACCCCAGAACCGTGATCCCCGCCGCCTCCATGCCCAGCCGGGTCAGGCGTTCATGCCGGGGGCTGGCGACACGGTTCAGGATCACACCGGCAAACGGCAAATCGGGCATATAGCGCGCAAAGCCCAGCGCCGTGGCCGCCGCCGATTGCGCCTGCCCCGAGACATCAACCACCAGCACCACCGGCCAGCCCATGCGCCGTGCGGTTTCCGCACTGCTGCCGTGGCCCAAGGCCCCGGCAAAAGCCACCCCGTCATACAGCCCCATCGACCCCTCGGCGACGCAAATATCCGCGCCCTCGGCCTGCGCGGCGATACTGTCCAGCAGAGCCGGACCCATCGCCCAGCTATCCAGATTGAACGACGCCCGCCCGCAGGCCGCACGATGAAACGCCGGGTCGATGTAATCCGGCCCGCTCTTGAACGGCTGCACGTCCAGACCATCCTCGGACAGCGCGCGCAACAGGCCCAGCATCACCGTGGTCTTGCCAGTGCCGCTGGCGGGGGCGGATATCATCAGGCCGGGAATGGTCTGTGGCATGCTCATTCCTTGCTCTCCGCATAGACCGAATCCGCCGATTGTGGGCGGAACCTTCGGTCGTATTCCGTGGCATAGAGGCAGCTTTCCTCGAACCCCTCAGCGCCCAGCGCCCGCCCGACAAGGATCAACGCCGTGCGTTCCATGCTGCCGTCGATCAGCGCCTCGATGCTGGCCAGCGTCCCGCGCACAATGCGCTGTTCGGGCCATGACGCGCGCCAAACCACCGCCACGGGGCACTCCGCGCCGTAAGCCGGGGTCAGATCGGCCACGGTCCGCGCCAGATTGTGGATCGACAGATGAATCGCCAGCGTTGCCCCCGTCGCCGCGAAATTCGCCAGCGTTTCGCCCTCGGGCATGGCACTTGCGCGGCCCGGCGTGCGGGTCAGCACCACCGATTGCGCGAGGCCCGGCAAGGTCAGCTCGGTCCCCAAGGCCGCCGCCGCCGCGGCAAAAGACGGAACCCCCGGCGTCACGGTATAGGGGATTCCCAGCGCGCGAAGCCTGCGCAATTGCTCACCCATTGCCGACCACACCGACAGATCGCCCGAGTGCAACCGCACCACATCGTGCCCCGTGGCATGGGCCGCGCTGATCTCTTCCATGATCTGATCCAGCGACAAAGGCGCGGTGTTCACGATCCGCGCCCCCGCGGGGCAATGGCCCAGGATCGCCTCGGGCACCAGCGACCCGGCATAAAGGCACACCGGACAGGACGCGATGATATCGCGCCCGCGCAGGGTCAGAAGATCGGGAGCGCCGGGGCCGGCACCGACGAAATGAACGGTCATTCTTGTGCTCCTTGCGCGATGGCACAGGTGGCCAGATGGTCGCCTGAGGTGACTCGGGTGCCGCGCAGATACCCGCCCGCGCCCACGGCGGCAAGCGCGCAAGCCTCGGCGACGCTGCCGATGCCGCGCGCGCTCAGGCTGCGGGGGGATTGCGTCGGCGTGTCGGGCAGGGGGCCGTCAACCGCAATGACCGGCACGCCCAATTCTGCGGCCAAGGGTTTCAGCGCTTCGGATTTATCCGCCAGAGTGGCCAGCGCATCCACGCAAACCCCGGTGATCGCCAAGGCATCGCGCAGCGACTCGGTGGTAGCACGCGTGGAAAACCCGAACCCCGCGACGATCACAGCGTGACGCTCCATTGCACCACCGGATAGGCCGATTTCCAGCCGCGCCGCGTGCCCAGAGCCTGCGCCTCGGCCAATTCGATGCGCAACAGACTGCCGCCCCTGTCCGCGTGCCATTGCGCCAGAACGGCCTCGGATTCCAGGGTCACGGCATGGGCCACCAAGCGCGTGCCTTTGGGGAGCATCGCGAACAACACCTCCAGCAAGCCCTGCGACAGCCCCCCGCCGATGAATACCGCATCGGGCAGAGGTTGCCCCGCCAGCCCCTCGGGCGCGCGGGCCTCGACGATCTGCAACCGCTCGACCCCCAGCCGTGCCGCATTCTCGCGCCCGCGCGCCGCCCGCACCGGGTCCGCCTCAAAGCCGATCGCCTGCGTGCTGGCCGCGCGCAACAACCATTCAACGCTGATCGACCCAGAGCCCGCGCCGATGTCCCACAACATTTCACCCGCATGCGGCGCCAAGGCCGACAGCGCCAACGCCCGCACCGGGCGCTTGGTGATCTGCCCGTCATGCGCGAACCAGTCATCCGCCAGCCCCGAGGCCCGGCCCATCACCGCCCCCGCGCCCTGAACCTCAAGCGCACAGGCAACCGGATGCTGCACATCGCCCAACGCATACTCCGCCGCCGTCACCCGCCGCACCCGTTCACGCGGGCCGCCCAAAGTCTCCAGCACAGTCAGCGCCGTCTCGCCGAACCCTTCGGCCACCAGATAGCCCGCCAGATCCGCCACCGCTGCCCCATCGCGCAGCGTCACAATCGCCCGAAACCCCGGTGCCAGATCCGCCGCAGCCGTGCCAAAGGGGCCGCGTGCAGGCCAAGGCACGCCACGCCTTCCAGCCCCCAGCCCAACCGCGCCGCCGCCAGCGAAAACACCGACGCCCCCGGATAGGCGACCCACTCGCCCGGCTCCAGATGCCGCGCCAGAACCGTGCCCGCCCCGAACCAGAACGGATCGCCACTGGCCAGCATCACCACCCGTCGCCCGCGCAGGGCCAGCAGGCGTGGCACGCCCTCGGCAAAGGGCACCGGCCACTCGACCCGCTCCGCCGTCAACCCCGGCAGCAGCGCCAGATGCCGCGCCGCGCCCATCACCACGTCCGCCGCGGCCAGCGCATCTTGGCTTGCAGGCGGCAGCCCATCCAGTCCATCTTCGCCCAGGCCAACAATCACCAGCCACGGTAACACGCGCGGAGCCTCACCCATGCCAAACATCCTTGTCCTTGGCGGCACCACCGAAGCCAGCGCCCTGTGCCGCGCTCTCGCCGAGGCAAACATTCCCGCGACCCTGTCCTACATGGGCCGCGTCGAGCGCCCCAAACCGCAGCCCATCCCGGTGCGCATCGGCGGCTTTGGCGGCGTGCCCGGCCTGATCCAATACCTGCGCGACCAGCAGATCACGCATCTGGTGGATGCCACACACCCGTTCGCCGCGCAAATGAGCACCAACGCCGTGGCCGCGACGCAGGAAACCGGCGTGCCGCTCATTGCCCTGACCCGCCCAAAATGGGAACCCGGACCCGGCGACAGGTGGCACCAAGTCCCCGACATGGCCGCCGCCGTGGCTGCCCTGTCCGGCCCGCCGCAAAACATCATGCTGGCGATTGGCCGGATGCACTTGGCGCAGTTCGCCGCGCAACCCCAGCACAACTACCTTCTGCGCCTCGTCGATGCCCCGACCGAGGTCCCGCCCTTGCCGCATCACACCGTGATCATCGATCGCGGCCCGTTCAGCGCCGAGGCCGACCGCGCCTTGATGCAGACCCACCAGATCGCCCTCGTGGTCAGCAAGAACGCCGGCGGCACCGGCTCTCTCTCGAAACTTCAGGCCGCGCGCGTCCTCGGCCTGCCGGTCCTGATGATCGAGCGCCCTCTCCTGCCGCCGCGCCAAGAGACCCACACTCTGGCCGATGTGCTGGCGTTTGTGACCGCGTGACACCCTGACATCATCTTGCCCAAAATACTCTGGGGGGTGAGCCGCGCAGCGGCGAGGGGGGCAACGCCCCCTTGCGACGCTCACACCGACCTCGGCGTATACAGGATCGGCCCGCGCGGTGTGTCGATGATCCGCGTCGTCGAGGATCCCACGATCACCATGGTCCGCATATCCGCCATCTCGGGCGTGGCCTCGGTCAGCGGCACGATCCGCAACGCCTGGTCCGGTGTCGAAACCGCCCGCGCAAACAGGACCGGCCGCGCATCGCCACACGCCTCGCGCAGCACCTCCAGCGCACGCGCAAAGCCTTCTGGCCGGGATTTCGAGCGCGGGTTGTAGAACGCCATCGCGAAATCGGCCTCTGCCGCCAAACGCAGGCGTTTCTCGATCAGCGCCCAGGGTTTCAGATTGTCGCTCAGATTGATGGTGCAAAAGTCATGGCCCAGTGGCGCACCCGCCGCTGCCGCCGCCGCCAGCATCGCCGTGATTCCCGGCAACACGCGGATTTCCAGCGCACGCCAATGCTCTGGCCCGGCCTCCAGCGCCTCGAACACCGCCGAAGCCATGGCAAACACCCCCGGATCGCCCGAGGACACCACAACCACCCGTTTCCCTGCCGCCGCCATCGCCAAGGCATGCCGTGAACGGTCGATCTCCACGCGGTTGTCGCTGGCGTGCAGCGTCAGGCCCTCACGCGGTGCCACTCGGGCGACATAGGGAATATACCCCACGATATCCGTGGCTTGCGCCAAGGCGCCGCGCACTTCAGGCGTCACCATCGCGTCGCTGCCCGGCCCCAGCCCGGCGATCACCACCCAGCCGGTCATGGTCTGCGCCCCTCTCCATGAAGAATCGCAATCGAGAAATACGGCGCGGTTTCAGCCTCAGCCAAAGGCATCACCCGCTGTTCCGGCATCGCCGCATATTCCACCAGCCACGCCGCCTCCATCCGCCCCGCCGCCGCAATCGCGCGTTTCAATTTGGGCAGGTTCTGGCCGATTTTCATCACCACCAGCGCGTCGGTCTCGGCGATCCGGCGGGTCAGTTCCGCCTCGCTCAAGGTGGCCGGGGCCACTGTCAACACGTCATCGCCCCAGGTGATCGGCGCGCCCGTCGCCGTCCAGGCCGCCGACATGCCGGTGATCGCTGGCACCACCTGCACCGGCACGTCATCCTTGAGCCGCGTGAACAAATGCATGAACGAGCCATAGAAAAACGGATCCCCTTCGCACAGCACCACAACATCCGCGCCGCCCTCGGCCAGCCCGCGCAGATGCGCGGCGCATTTGGCATAGAACCCGGCCAGAGCAACCGCATAGCGCGGATCTTCCAGCGGGATCTCGGTCGTTACCGGGTATTCCATCGGAAACTCCACGGCATCCGCGCGCAGCATTCCCTCGACAATCCGCCGCGCCTGACCCTGCCGCCCGCCCTTGCGGAAATACGCCACATGCCGCGCGCCGCGCACCAGACGATCCGCGCGCACGCTCATCAGATCCGCCGCCCCCGGCCCCAGACCCACGCCATGAACCGTGCCGCTCATTCCTTGCGGCTCGCGATGGCGTTGATTGCCGCGACGGTGATCGCGCTGCCGCCCAGACGGCCTTTGACGATCACGCTTGGCACCGGCTGCGCCTCCCAGAGCGCATCCTTGCTCTCCATTGCGCCGACAAAGCCCACCGGGCAACCAATGATCGCCGCCGGGCGCGGGCAATCGGGGTCCTCAAGCATATTCAGCAGGTGAAACAAAGCCGTCGGCGCATTGCCAATTGCCACCAGCGCCCCCGCCAGATGCGGCCGCCACAGCTCCAGCGCCGCCGCTGACCGCGTGTTGCCCATCTCCTTGGCCATAGCCGGAACCACCGGGTCGCGCAGGGTGCAGATCACCTCATTGTTCGCGGGCAGACGTGGCCGCGTGACGCCTTCGGACACCATATAGGCGTCGCACAGGATCGGCGCACCCGCCTCCAGAGCGCCGCGCGCGGCGGCCATGAAACCGGGCGAGAACTGCACGAACTCCTCCAGCCCGACCATGCCGGCGGCGTGGATCATGCGCACGGCGACCTGTTCCTCGTCGGCGTCAAAGCGCGCCAGATCAGCCTCGGCGCGGATCGTGGCGAAAGACTGGCGATAGATCGCGGCGCCGTCGGTTTCATAGGTATAAGGCATTCAGGCGGCTCCGAAATGGTCAAGGATTTGAGTCAGGGTCAGGCCCCGCAGCGCAGGTGTATCGCCCGCGCGGGCGGTAAAAGCGATGTCGAAACGTCCGGCGTTACCGATCACCACCGTCTCTGCGGCGGTCTTGCGCGCGCAGCCTTTTGCGCAGCCCGACACATGCAGACGGCCTTTTGCAACAGGCGCAAGACGTGCCGCCAAGGCGCGGGTTTCCACGCTGGCCTGCGGGCAAAAGGGCGCGCCGGGGCAGGCATCGGTGCGCATCAACGGGCTGTCTTGCGTCCAGATCAGGCCGTCGCGTGGTCCCGGTTCGCCGCCTTCGAGGATCAGCATCCGCCACGGAGTCACGCGCAGGGCCACGGCGTTGCTGTCGTGCAGGGTGTTCGCCAAATCCGTCGCCCGGATCTGGCCGAATGCGAGGCCATGCGCCGCCCCCAAGGCATGCGGTCCGACGTGCAGCGGCGTGCCGGGGTTGGCCGGGCGCTCTGTTCCTTGCGCCCAACCGGGCAGCGGAGCGTCGTGGCGCGCCATCCGCCCCGCCTCGACCCCGCGCGAGGCAACAAACCACGCCGCCAAGCCGATCAGCGCGTCGATCTCGGCCCCCGGTGCCAGCGGCATCCCAAGCTCTCGACCATCCGCCCGCAGGATCAGCCCGCCCCCGGTGCCACGTTCGATGCGAAAATCCGCCGAGATCTCGCCCAGAACCGGCCCCGCGCCCGCGTCAATCGCAAAGCCCATCTTGGGCGGCAGGGGCGGCAATTCGGCCAACCGCGCCAGCAGTTCCGTGGCGAGGCGGTGCGTGTCGTCGCCCAGCGCCCAATCCGGGGTGACCATGATATTGCGGCGGGTCTCGGTGTCGGCGTCCTCGTCCAGCAGATCAAGTGCCCCCAGATCACGCATCAACGCGGGCCAGGCCCCCTCTGCCACCCCCCGGATCTGGATATTCGCCCGGTTCGTCACGTCGATCAGGCCCGCGCCATGCCGCAAGGCCGCCGCGCACAGACCCATTGCTTGCCGGGCGGTCAACCGCCCCAACCGGGGGCGCACCCGCACCACATAGCCGTCGCCCGACATCATCGGACGATGCGCGCCGGGGCACCAGCCTTTGACCTCAAAGCTCATGGGTCAGGCTCGCCAGAATCGAGTTCCGCCGTGTCACCCAAAGCCCGGCGGCATGCAGCGCGGCAAAGCGGGCCTCCATCGCGGCAAGCGCCTGCGGGTTCTCGCGGCTCAGAAACTCGCGCACGTCCTCGCGGCCCAACGTGGCCTGATGATAGAGGTCGATCAGTTGCGGCGGCACAGCCGCGGCGAGATGGGCAAAGGCCCCCAGATGATCCAGCGTCGCGGCAATTTCCGCACCACCCCGGAACCCGTGGCGCATCATGCCGTCGATCCAGCGCGGATTGGCGGCACGGGCGCGCACGACACGGGCGATTTCCTCGGTCAGGGTGCGGGCGTGAGGGTTTTGGGGATCGCGCGCATCCAGATGATAGAGCGCCGCCTTGCCGCCGGTGATCGCTTGCGCTGCGGCGAACCCGGCCTCGTGCGTGGCATAGTCGGCGGCCAGCAGCAGATCGGTTTCGGGCAGGTCTTGCAGGTGGACAAAGGCATCCGCGTTCTGCATCCGCGCGGCCAGTCCTTGGGGGTCGCTGACATCCGTGTCCAGCGCGTGACTGCTGGCCTTGAGCCACGCTTCGCCCGCCAGCTTGCGGGCGTCCTCGGTATAGGTGTCGGGGGTGTCGTTCATGCCCATGCCGTATTGTCCGGGCGTCGGGCCATAGACGCGCGCAAGGTCTGATCGGCCGGCGTAGGGGTTCCAATCCGGGGCCTCGTCGCGGGCGGCCAGCGCCTGCACGGCGGTGCCGAACAGCGCGGCGAGGTCAGGGAACACATCGCGGAACAGGCCGGAGACGCGCAGGGTCACGTCCAGCCGGGGGCGGTTGAGTTCGGCAATCGGCAGGATTTCAACACCCGCGACCCGGCCCGAGCCGTCATCCCATCGGGGCCGCGCGCCGAGCAGATGCAGCGCCATGGCGAATTCCTCGCCCGCCGTGCGCATCGTGGCGCTGCCCCACAGATCGACGACCAGCCCGCGCGGGTAGTCGCCATGGTCCTGCAAATGGCGGCGCACGAGTTCTTCGGCCAACACGACGCCCTGGGCATAGGCGGCGCGGGTGGGGACGGCGCGGGGGTCGGTGGTGAACAGGTTGCGGCCCGTCGGCAGCACATCGCGGCGGCCCCGCCACGGCGAGCCGGACGGGCCGGGGGCGACCCAGTGGCCGGACAGGGCGGCGCGCAGGCCGGACAATTCGGCCGCCCCATGCTCGCCAGTGCCGAAGATATGCAAGCCGTCGCCGAACTGGCTTTCCTTGACGTCGCAGACAAAGCGGTCGATGCGGGTGATCGCCTCGGCCAGGGATGTCGCGGCGTTCAGACCCAGCTCGTCCTCGAGGCCCAGCGATTGCGCTTCCTCGCGGATGCCGGCCTGCAGGCGGTCGCGGCGGGCGGGGTCGAGGCCGTCGGCGTTCGAGAACTCATCGAGCAGGGTTTCCAGTCTTGCCATGCCCGCGCCGGTGTCGGCCACGGTCATCGGCGGCGGGACGTGGCCCAGCGTGACGGCTCCGATCCGGCGCTTGGCTTGCGCGGCCTCGCCGGGGTCGTTGACGATGAACGGGTAGATCACCGGCAACCCGCGGGTCAGGGCGGCGGGCCAGCAGTCGGGCGAGAGGGCGACGGATTTTCCGGGCAGCCATTCCAGCGTTCCATGCGCGCCGATATGAACCAGTGAATCGGCTTGCGAGGCGAGCCAGAGATAGAAGGCGACGTAAGCGGGCCGGGGGGCGCGGGAGAGGTCGTGATAGTCGTCGTCCCGGGTGCTGAAATTGCCCCGTTCGGGTTGCAGGGCGATCAGGATTTTTCCGGCGCGCAGCGCCTTGAAATGAAAGGCCCCGTCATGGAAATCGGGGTCTGTCCCGCAGTCTGTCCCGCAGTCTGTCCCGCAGTCTGTCCCACCGTGGGACAAAACAGAACGTAAGGATTCCGGGAGCTTGGCTTGCAGCGTTAGGTAATCATTAACCGGAAACGCGATGCTCGCATGTTCCAGATCACGCGGATCGACGCCCTCGACATCATAGCCCTGCGCCGCCAGATCGGCCAGAATCGCGCGGGCCGAGGCCAGAGCATCCAGCCCCACGGCATGCGCCATTTGCCATGTTTTTCCGGGGTAGGTGGACAACACCAATGCAGGCCGACGGACGGCCACCGGCGTTGTGGCCAGCCGCACCCAACCGAGAACCTGATCGACCAAAGCGGCGATTTGCGCGGGGTCGGCGCGGTGCTCAAGCCGGGTGAATTGCAGGTCAGGGTCGCGCGCGCCAGTGTCCTTGAAACTGACGACTCCGCCGAACAAGCGACCGTCCACCTCGGGCAGCACGACATGCATCGCAAGATCGGCGGGCGAGAGGCCGCGCTCGGCCTCGGCCCAGGATTTGCGGTCATTGGTGGCCAGCGCCACCTGAAACACCGGCACGCCGCCCGCGTCCAGTGGCGTGCCGCCCTCGCCCTGCGCGGAAAAAGCGGTGGCGTTGACCACGGCGACCGGGGCCAGCGCCTTGACCCAGCGGCGCAACCAGCCGCGTGCGTTGGGGGCCTTGAGGGACGGCGCGAACAGGCCGACCACGTCATAACCTGCCGCGTCAAACGCCTGCGATATGGCGTCTAGTGGCTGGGTATCGGCGGCGGTCAGATAGGCGCGGTAGAAGGTTAAAACGATGCGCGGGCGGGTGCCGAATGACAGCGCGGCGGGGCAGGTGATGCCCTGCGGGGTCCAGCCGCCAACCTCGGGCAAGGCGCGCACGCCGCGCACCGGGGCGGCATAAAGCCCCGCCGCCAGCGCCATTTGCTGCAGGGCGGCCTGGGCGGCCACCGCGCCGCCTTGGTCGCACAGATGCTGGAGGCGGCGCAGGGTGGAGACCGGCAAGGTTGAAAGGTCATCGAGGCGCGTATCGGGGCGGCCATCGGCGGGCAGAACGGCCAAGGCAATGCCGTGGCGCTGGGCGAGGGCCTGCACCTGTTGCAAGCCATACGACCAATAAGGCACGCCGCCGATCAGGCGAATCAGGATGCCCTTTGCGCCCGCCAGCGTGTTTTCAACGTAGGTATCAACCGAAAGCGGATGTTTCAGCGCCGCCAGATTGGCGAGGCGCAGGGTCGGCAGGGTGCCGGCGCTGCGTTTCCAGCCCGCCGCGAAAGCGCCCAGATCGGAATCGGAGAAGGACAGCACCACCAGATCGGCGGGCGTCTGCCCCAGATCGGTCGGCGTTGCCGTTTCCTCAAGCCCGTGGCTTTCGCGGAAGATGACATGCATGGCGCGGGTTCCCTGTTGGGGGTCAGACCCCCAAGGCGGCGTGGATCTTGGCGGCGTCGATACGGTCGTGCTCGGCGATCACCACGAGGCGGGTGACGCGTGGTTCGGCGGCGTTCCACGGGCGGTCAAACTGGTGCCGCACGCGGGCGCCGACGGCTTGCACAAGGGCGCGCATCGGTTTTCCCTTTACCGCAACGTAACCTTTGACGCGCAGGATATCGAGATCGCGCGCCATTTGCTCGATTTTGGCGGTCAAGGCGGCGAGGTCGTCGATTTCGGGCAGTTGCACGATGATCGTGTCGAAATCGTCGTGCTCGTGGTCGTCATGCCCGTCGTGGTGCGAGGGGCGCGCGGCAAGGTCGTCTTCGGCGGCGGCATTGAGGCCGAGGATCACGGCGGCGTCGATCACGCCCTCGGTGATCTCGACGACCGGAATCGGGCGCGGGGATTCGGCGGCGATCACCGCGCGGGCTTTGGCGATGCCCTCGGCTCCGGCGAGGTCGCATTTGGTGAGGAGGATGACATCGGCGCAGGAAATCTGATCTTCAAACACCTCTGACAGGGGCGT
This sequence comes from Pararhodobacter sp., assembly GCF_034676545.1. Lineage (NCBI taxonomy): Bacteria > Pseudomonadati > Pseudomonadota > Alphaproteobacteria > Rhodobacterales > Paracoccaceae > Pararhodobacter > Pararhodobacter sp. The sequence continues at coordinate 123,360 of NZ_JAUCBZ010000015.1, read as the reverse complement.
TTCGTGGTCGATGCTGTCATCGGCGGCACGCTGGGCCTCGACGGCGGCCAGATCGGGGGCGAAACGACCCGCGGCGACGGCCTCGGCATCGGCGAGCGCGATCACGCCGTCCACGGTGATGCGGCTGCGGATCGCGGGCCAATCGAACGCCTTGAGCAAGGGTTTCGGCAGCGCAAGGCCCGAGGTCTCGATCAGGATATGATCGGGCGGCGGTTGCATGGCCAGAAGCGCCTCGACGGTGGGCACAAAGTCATCGGCGACGGTGCAGCAAATGCAGCCATTGGCCAGCTCGACGATGTTTTCCGCCGGGCAATCGGGGATCGCGCAGGATTTCAGGATCTCGCCATCGACGCCCAAAGTGCCAAATTCATTGACCACCACGGCAAGCCGGCGGCCACCGGCGTTGCGGATCAGGTGGGAAATCAACGTGGTCTTGCCAGAGCCGAGAAAGCCGGTGATGACGGTGACGGGGGTTTTGTTGAGCGTGGTCATGGGGCCTCCAGCGGCGGAACAAGCGGTGGGATTCTGGCTATGCAATGTTTGCGGAAGTGTTCGGGGCGGTCGCGCCAGGGCACGAGGCCCTGTGGCGCGTCGCGAAATTTCTGTGCGCCCTCGGCAATGATCGGGGCCTGCGCGGGGTCGATGTCGCCGTAGACATAGGTCCAGCGGCCGGGGCCGCGCAGGGCGATGGTGCAGCCGCGTTTGCAGTTCGACAGGCACTCGGTTTCAATCAGGGTGACGCCCGCGGGCATCTGGCCTTGCAGCGCGTCGGCCAACACGCGGCCCGGGCGCGGCCGGTCGGGATCGGCCGGTGCATCGAGCAGGCGGCAGGTCACGCAGATCAGCAGTTCAAGTGTCTCGCTCATGCGCGTCCTCTGGCTTGGAACGGGGCAAGCGCGGGGCGGGCAAGGCCCAAACCCGTCACCAGAACACCCCGTCCGGTCGATCGTGTCTCGGCTGGCAGGTCTCCCGGCTTGCGGATTTCAAGGTCGCCCCCAAGGGGGTCCTCTGCGGTTGCCCGGCCTTCCCGACCCATCAGGTCAGTGGCGTTGGGCGACCTCTCCGGTCACGGTCGCGGGGGCGGCTGCGCTTTGGGGGTTGAAATTGTCCCCTGTCGCATTCCCTTTTCACCTGTCACATAACAGGCACCAGCCCCGAGGACATGCGCCGCGAGGGCGATTTAGTCAAGCAAGGAAGCGACCCGATGAGCACCGAGGACGACCGCCACAAAGCGAAGATGCAGAAAATCAAGGCCGCGCGCGACAAGATGATGGAGACGCGGCAGGGCGAAAAGGGGCTGGTGATCGTGCATACCGGGCCGGGGAAGGGGAAATCCAGTTCCGGATTCGGCATGATCCTGCGCTGCATCGCGCACGGGATGCCCTGTGCGGTGGTGCAATTCATCAAGGGCGCGTGGGACACCGGCGAGCGGCGCTTGCTGACCGAGAATTTCAGCGAGTTGTGCCAGTTCTATGCGATGGGCGAGGGGTTCACCTGGGAAACGCAGGACAAGGCGCGCGACATCGCGGCGGCGCGGGCGGGCTGGGGAAAGGCCAAAGAGCTGATCCGCGACGAGAGCATCCGCATGGTGCTGCTCGACGAGATCAACATCGCGCTGCGCTATGAGTATCTGGATATCGACGAGGTCGTGGCCTTCCTGCGCGACGAGAAACCGCCGATGACGCATGTGGTGCTGACCGGGCGGAACGCCAAGGAACCGCTGATCGAACTGGCCGATCTGGTGACCGAGATGGCAGTGGTGAAACATCCGTTCCGGGCGGGGATCAAAGCACAGGCGGGGGTGGAGTTTTAGGGGGGAGATGTTGGGAACGAAAAGCGATTGAGAACCTCGTCGTGAACTTTGCGGGGAATCCATGACGTCCCCTCTCGATCCCCCCAGCGGTCAAACAGCTTTGCAATTTGCCCGTCGTCTTCAGGGCGAGCGCCGTTTGAGAGAATAAATTCCCACAACAAAGATACTAGCATCGCTTCATGCTTGTATTTTTCACGCTCGTCTTGATTGGTCATTTCCGGTTCAATTCCATAAAACTCCAATATGTCGTCGAGGCGGTATGACCCGTCGAGAACCTTTCTGGTTAAATCAGGGCGTAAATGTTTGAATATAAGCATGGAGATAGTAATGAACTGCCATCCAAACAGCTTATTTTCAAAATCAGACACGCTCATCAGTGCCAAACCGCTCAATAGGCCGTTCATATCGCGCATGGTGAAAGAGTTTGCAGTCGCCACTAGCGCCATTTGCTGATCAAGTAATTCGAGTGACTTGTTTGGCAATCCCATTTTTCGGCCGGTTTTTTGCAAATAAACTAGGGCCAGAGGCTTTGGGCGATGACCTTCTTCAAGGGTGGGAAGTGTCATCGGTAACGATATGAAGCGCCGCAAGTACCGTTCTGCATCAAAGCTAGCACCATATCGAGCGCGCACGCTGTGTTCCAAGGCATCAAGGTTAACGCCCAGGACAAAATGGATATTTGGAATAGAAAAGAAGTGCTTGATCGTCTCTAGCAGCGATAGCGCATAATCGGGGCGGCAGCGATCAAGCTCATCAATAACAACGACAAGCGGCTTTGCTTGCGCCCCTTCCCCTTCCGTTGGGTGCGTCAAGGAAATAAGTGACTCGCGCAACTGTTGCATTGCCGCGCGTTTCCCATCTTCTTTGCGCCAGAAATCATCAGCCGCTCTTTCGAGTTCTTCGCTACCGGCCTTGAGGGCCGCATCCACCATAGGGGCCGCGACCTCTGAAATGCCCGAGGTTGCAACAGCCAAACCAACACGACCAAGTGGCTTTGCGAGTTTTGCAACCGCACCCCTGACCTTCTTCCACGCGAGTTTATTATCTGTTGGTGCAATCCGTTCACCAATAGCGCCAGTCATCGCAACAAGTGGATCGTCCAAGAAGTCGTGTGCGAAAGCGTCAAAGTAGACCGTGGTCGCCGTTCCCTTGTTTTCAAAAGTGTGAGAGCCTACCCAACGCTTAAGGAAATATGTTTTGCCGGAGCCCCATTGACCATCAAGTGCAATTACAAGCGGATCCTCAATGCGCTCGACAAGATCAGAAAGTGCTTTGCTGGTTGCGATCCTATTGAACGGATCATCTTCGCCGAAGAAGGTCTCGTAGAGCTTCACTTCTGGGTCCGGGGGATAGAGGCGCATGTCATGTTCCATAAAGCTGACTGATTGCAGAGAGGGTAAGTGAACTATCGTCAAACAGCTAGCAGCCAGTTGACTAACCCTCCCGGAACAAAGGCGCTTTGCGCCGCCGGGCAGCGCCCGACCGCCCCGATGGGCGGGCGCTTTGTGGATGTTTTCACGGCGATCAGGCGTTCGGCGGGGGTGAGGGATAAACTGCGGTGATCTGACGGGGCAGCGCCCGCCCGCGGTCGGGCGCTGCCCTGTGTCGGGCTTGATCCTGATGCCCTCAGCGGCTAACCCGCGAAACATTCACCACATACGCCCCGTGCCGAGCGGCGGTGTAGATGTTTTCCATGATGATGTTGCCGCGATCAAACGCCACGCTGCCGCGGGAGCCGAGGCTGCAGGAGTACTCGATGTTTTGCCCGCGATTGGTATAGCGGCAGTCGTTGATCCGTCCGTCGGGCAATGTCCAGGTCACGCGACATTGGGCGGTGATGTCCATCGCGGTCGCGCCGTTGAGTGCGCCTTCCATCGTTCCGGTCCAGTGTCCGGCGGTGTTGGTGCAATCCAGATCGGCGGCGGCGGGGGTGGCGAGGGCCAGTGCGGCGAGGGTGGCGAGGGCGAGTTTCATGGCGGGCATTCCTTTTGGGTATGGTCAGAGCATTCCGGCCAGACGTCCGCGGATGATCTGGTCGGCCTCTGCCATGATACGGTCGATGAGTTGCTGGCAGGTGGGGATGTCGTGGATCAGCCCGGCGACCATGCCGCAGGACCAGGCGCCGATCTCCATGTCGCCGTCGATCATCACCTTGGGGTAAACGCCCGCGACATCGGCGGCGATATCCTCGAACGAGATGTCCGCGCCCTTGGCGGCTTCGAGCGCCAGCACGCGCTCGACGGCGGCGTTGTTGAGCACGCGCTCGGTGTTGCGCAGCGGGCGCATGATGAGGCGGGTGTCGAGTTCCGAGGCGGCAACGATGGCGTCCTTGACGTTCTGGTGGATCGGAGCCTCGACGGTGGCCATGAAGCGGGTGCCCATGTTCATGCCCTCGGCGCCCATCGCCAGTGAGGCCACGAGGGATCGTGCGTCGGCTTGGCCGCCTGAGGAGACGAAGGGGATTTCCAGCTCATCGGCGGCGCGGGGCAGGAGGATCATGTTGGGAATGTCATCCTCGCCGGGGTGGCCGCCGCATTCGAACCCATCCACCGACACCGCGTCGCAGCCGATCTCCTGCGCCTTGAGCGCGTGGCGCACCGAGGTGCATTTGTGGATCACCTTGATGCCCGCGTCCTTGAGGTACGGCAGCACCTGCTGCGGGTTGCGGCCGGCGGTTTCAACGACGGTGACGCCGCCCTGAATGATCGCCTTCACATAGCCGGGATAGTCGGGTGAGGTGACGGTGGGCAGAAAGGTCAGGTTCACGGCAAAGGGTTTGTCGGTCATGTCGCGGCAGCGGGCGATTTCATGGGCGAGGTCTTTGGGCGTGCGTTGCGTCAGGCCGGTGATGGTGCCGAGGCCGCCCGCGTTCGACACGGCGGCGGCGAGTTCGGCGAGGCCCACGAAATGCATGCCGCCCTGAATGATCGGGTGCTGGATGCCGAAAAGCTGGGTGATGCGGGTGTGCATGGGTGTGATCCTTCAGGGCTTGGTGAAATCGGGGGCGCGTTTGTCGAGGAAGGCGCAGAGGCCCTCGGCGGCTTCGGGGCCGAAGCGGGCGGTGTTCATGTCGTGGGCTTCAAGCGCTTGCTGCGTGGCAAGGTCGTTTTGCCCGGCGCTGTTGACCTGATGCTTGATGCGGGCCTGCGCGGTGCGGGGGCCTGCGGCGAGGGTTTGGGCGATTTGGAGGGCGACGGGCAGGGCCATATCCGGCGCGGTCAGTTGGGCGATCAGGCCAAAGCGGTGGAAGGTTTCGGCGGTCACAGGTTGCGCGCGCAGGGCCATGTCCATGACCATCTGCCGGGGCAGGGCGGCGCGCAGGAAATGGGTGACGCCGCCATCGGGGCTGAGGCCGATCTTGACGTAGGACAGGGTGAATTTGGCCGTGTCGGCGCTGACCATCAGGTCGCAGGCCAGAGCGAGGGCAAGGCCGACACCCGCAGCACCCCCCTCGATGGCGGCGATGACCGGCAGCGGGCAGTCGGTGATCGCGCGGATCATGGTGTTCAACAGGTCGGTGCGGGCGGTGGCCTGTGCCATGGTGCCCTGCGCGCTGGCCTTGAGCGACTGGATATTGCCGCCGGCGCAGAAATAGCCGCCCGCGCCGGTGAGGACCACGGCGCGGAGGGCGGGGTCCGGGTTGGTCAGCGCGGCAGTGATGGCGGTGTAGACCTCGGGCCCGATGGCGTTGCGGATCGCGGGGCCGTTGAGGGTCAGGATCAGCACGGGGCCTTGGCGCTGGGCGGTCACGGTGGTCATGTCAGCCCCACGGTACGGGTTGATGCGCGTAGGCGATATAAAGCGGGTGCTTTGGGTGCCCCGCTTTGCTGAGGCCGAGATGAAACAGCGGTTTGCCGGTGGCGCGCAGCAGGGTTTCTACCAGCGGGCCGCGCTGATGATGCGCGCCATGCGTACCCCAGGCGCAAACCACGGTATCGGCCCAGGCAGCCCCTTCAAGGATCGCGGCGTCGTTGCCGGGGCCGTTGGGGTCGGCTTGGGCGCGCATGTCCTTTGGGTCGGTGGCGCGGTAGGCGAAGATATTGCACACGCGGAAACTGCCGTACCCCAGCGCGCGGGCGCGGCGCTCGCAGCGCTCGACGGTGGGATCGTTTTGCACCTCGGTCGCGGTGGAGGGGTTGAGCATGACGAAAAGGACCTTGCGGCCTTGCTGGTCCCAGGTGCGGGTCAGGGCGTAGCGATAGGACTCGCAAGGCGAGTAGTGCGCGGTGGAGGGCGCGTCGCCCTTGGTGTGGGTGCGGATGATCATGGTGTAAGGTCTAGCGCAACGGGAGGCGGGAACGCCAGTGGCGGCGTTGAGTGAGTATTTAAGGCAAGATGATGTGGGCTTGGATTGGGGGGCGTGCGGGGGTAGGTAGAAGGCCCGTCCAGATTTGTGAGGCCCCTGAGTGACCCCTTCCCATGATCCGCGAATTGCCCGTCAGATTGCCGCTGAAATCAGCGCAAAACCCGAGCAGGTGGCCGCCGCTGTGGCGCTGCTGGATGAGGGCGCAACGGTGCCGTTTGTCGCGCGCTACCGCAAGGAGGTTACGGGCGGGCTGGACGATACGCAGTTGCGCACGCTGGCCGAGCGGCTGTCGTATCTGCGCGAGATGGAAGCGCGGCGCGGAGTGATCCTGGCCGAGATCAAATCGCAGGACAAGCTGACCGAGGCGCTGGAGAAGGCGATTCTGGCGGCCGAGACCAAGGCGGTGCTGGAGGATCTGTATCTGCCTTACAAGCCCAAGCGGCGCACCAAGGCGATGATCGCCCGCGAGCATGGGTTGGAGCCTTTGGTCGAGGCGATTCTGGCGGATCGGGCGGCGGACCCCGAGGGTCTGGCGGCGGCGTTTATCACCGAGGGCGTCGCGGATGTGAAGGCGGCGCTGGAGGGGGCGCGCGAAATCATTGCCGAACGGCTGGTCGAGAACGCGGGGCTGAAGGCGCAGTTGCGCGCGCATATGCAGTCGGTGGCGCGGTTGGAGGCGCAGGTGCTGGCGGGCAAGGAGGCCGAGGGCGCGAAATTCTCGGATTATTTCGTGCATTCCGAGTTGTGGTCGGGCGTGCCCAGTCACCGCGCCCTGGCGATGATGCGCGGGCGCAATGAGGGGATTTTGGCGCTGGATCTGGCGGTGGAGCCGGAAGCCGCGCGCGGCGAGAGCCTGGCCGAGCGCATGGTGATGCGGGCGCTGGATGTGGGCCGCGCGGGCAAGGGCGACGCGTGGCTGGGGCAGGTGGGCGCCTGGGTCTGGCGGATCAAGTTGAAGCTGGCGCTGACCATTGACCTGATGACCGATCTCCGCGAGCGGGCCGAGGCCGAGGCGATCCGGGTGTTTGCCCGCAATCTCAAGGACTTGTTGCTGGCGGCGCCGGCCGGGGCGAAGGCGACGATGGGGTTGGATCCGGGCATTCGCACGGGTGTGAAGGTGGCGGTTGTGGATGCCACCGGCAAGGTGTTGGACCATGCGACGATCTATCCGTTCCAGCCGCGTCTGGATATTCAGGGATCGCTGGCGCAGATGGAGCATCTGGTGCGCAAGCATGGTGTGGGCCTGATCGCGATTGGCAACGGCACGGCGAGCCGGGAAACCGATGCGCTGGTGGCGCAGATGCTGGCGAAATTGCCCAGCCCGCGACCGGTGAAGGTGGTGGTGAGCGAGGCGGGGGCCTCGGTCTATTCGGCGAGCGAATTGGCGGCGCGGGAGTTTCCCGATCTGGACGTGTCGATCCGCGGTGCCGTCAGTATCGCGCGGCGCTTGCAGGATCCGCTGGCGGAACTGGTCAAGATCGAGCCCAAGGCGATTGGCGTCGGGCAGTATCAGCATGACGTGAACCAAAGCGCCTTGGGCAAGGCCCTGGATGGTGTGGTCGAGGATGCGGTGAACGCGGTCGGGGTGGATCTGAACACGGCCTCGGCCCCGCTGCTGACGCGGATTTCGGGCCTGAGCACCGGGTTGGCCGAGGCGGTGGTGGCCTACCGCGATGCGAACGGGCGGTTTTCCAGCCGCAAGGAGTTGCTGAAGGTCGCGCGGCTGGGGCCGAAAGCCTATGAGCAGGCGGCTGGCTTCCTGCGCATTCAGGGCGGCAAGGAGCCGCTGGATGCCTCCTCGGTTCACCCCGAAGCCTATGATCTGGCGCGACGCATTGTGAAGGCGACCGGGCAGGATGTGGCGAGCCTGATGAAAGACCCGGCGGCGGTGCGGCGGTTGGAGCCGGAGGCGTTTGTCGGTGGCGCGTTTGGTCTGCCGACCGTGCGCGACATTTTGGCCGAGCTGGAGAAGCCGGGCCGTGATCCGCGGCCCGAGTTCAAGACCGCGAGTTTTGCCGAGGGCGTCAACGAGATCCGCGACCTGAAACCGGGCATGCAATTGGAAGGTACCGTCACCAACGTCGCGGCGTTTGGTGCGTTCGTCGATGTGGGGGTGCATCAGGACGGGTTGGTGCATGTCAGCCAATTGGCGGATAAATTCGTCAAAGACCCGCATGAGGTGGTCAAGGCGGGCGATGTGGTGACGGTGCGCGTGGTCGAGGTCGATGTGGCGCGCAAACGCATCGGCCTGACGATGCGCAAGGACAACAACACCGATTCGCAGCCAGACCGGCGGGGCCAGACCGAATTCGCGCGGTCCGGGGCGCAAAACGCCGCAAAAAACCTCGGCCAGCCCGGCAAAATCCGCGTCAGGGCCCGGTGGATTCGGTGCCGCCCTGCTCGATGCCATGAAGAAACGCTGATTCCGGGATGAATCGGCCACAGGTCGGGATTCATCGGGATAAGTGACTTGCCCTGACCCCCCGCAATGCTGCTTGATTGGCGCATCACGGGGGATCGGGGATCTATGCCTGACAAGAGTGCGAAGCGCCGTATCTGGGGCTGGTGGTGGTTCGATTGGGCCAGCCAACCCTATAACACGTTGTTGATTACCTTCATCTTTGGTCCCTATGTGGTGTCGATTGTGGGCGATGGGTCGCGCGCGCAGACCATCTGGGGCTATGGCATCGGCCTGGCGGGAATATTGCTGGCGGTGCTCGCGCCCTTGCTGGGGGCGGTCGCCGACAAATCCGGCAAGCGCATGGTGTTCGTGTGGTTCTTCTCGGCGCTTTATGTGATCGGTGCGGCGGGGCTGTGGTGGTCGGCGCCGGACGGGTTCAACATCTGGACCGTGATGCTGTTCTTTTGCGTCGGCCTGATCGGCATGGAATTCGCCACGATCTTCACCAACGCCATGCTGCCCGACCTCGCGCCGATCGAGGATATCGGCAAGGTGTCAGGCTCGGGCTGGGCGTGGGGCTATGTCGGCGGCTTGATTGGTCTGATCATCATGCTGACCCTGTTTGCCGAAGGCTCAACCGGCAAGACCCTGATCGGCATATCGCCGCTGTTCGGCCTCGATGCCGAGACGCGCGAGGGCACGCGTTTTGTCGGGCCGTTCACCGCGATCTGGTATGTGGTGTTCATGGTGCCGTTCTTTTTGTGGGTGCGTGAACCCAGAAAACCCGGCGCGGTCAGCATCAGTGAAGCCATGCGTGGCGCGTGGCCGGAATTGCGCACAACCCTGAAGGCCCTGCCGTCGGACAAAAGCCTGTTTGCGTTCCTTGGCTCGTCGATGTTCTACCGTGATGCGTTGAACGGGGTGTATACCTTTGGCGGCATCTATGCGGCGGGGGTCTTGGGCTGGACGGTGATCAACGTGGGCGTGTTCGGCATTCTGGCTGCCTTTACCGGGGCGATTTTCGCCTTTCTGGGCGGCAAGGCCGACAGCCGATTTGGCCCCAAGCCGGTGATCCTGTTCAACGTTGTGGTGCTGGCCCTTGTATCACTGGCGATTGTCTTTGTGTCGCGTGAGGCCGTGTTCGGGATCGCGGTGGATGCGTCCAGCAGCCTGCCCGACATCACCTTTTATGTGCTGGGGGCTTTGGTCGGCGCGGGCGGCGGGTCGCTGCAGGCCGCGAGCCGCACGATGATGGTGCGCCAAGGCGATCAAGAAAAAATGACCGAGGGCTTTGGCCTCTATGCCCTGTCGGGCAAGGCCACGGCGTTCGTGGCTCCGCTGTCGATCGGGGTTGTCACGGGCCTGACCGGCAGCCAGCAATGGGGCATCTTGCCGGTCGCCGTCCTGTTCATGATCGGACTCGTTTTGTTGGCATTTGTGAGCCCGGAAGGGCGGAGACGGGCATGAGGATGATGCGCAATTTTTCTGTTTTGGTGTTTGGTGCGGCGGTTTTGGTGGCCTGTGTCAGCGCGATTGATCCGGCCGTCAGCCAGGAAAACGCCGCCGAGAGGTTCGGCGCATTCCGCGCGGCGACGACCGAAGCCGCGCAATCCTATGGCACCTATGCGCGGGGTTGCGCCGATGGGTTGGTGGAATTGCCGGAAACCGGGCCGACCTGGCAAGCCATGCGCCTGAGCCGCAATCGCAACTGGGGCCACCCCGAGATGATCGACTATTTGCAGGATCTGAGCCGGGAAGCGGCGCGGATTGGCTGGGCGGGCCTGTATATCGGCGATATCGGGCAGCCTCGCGGCGGGCCGAACACCTCGGGCCACGCCAGCCACCAGATCGGGCTGGACGCGGATATCTGGATGCTGCCGCCGGGTCGGTTGAACCTGTCGCGCAGCGAGCGCGAGAACCTCAGCTCTGTCTCTGTGCGCAGCGAGGATCAGCGCAGCGTGACCAGCGCCTGGACGCCGCAACACGCGCAACTGTTGCGCGCGGCGGCCAGTGACCCGCGGGTTGATCGCATTTTCGTCACGCCGCCGGTGAAGATCGAGCTGTGTCGCACCGCGACGCCCGCCGACACGCCCTGGCTGCAACGGATTCGCCCGCTTCAGGGCCATAATTACCATTTCCACGTTCGCCTGCGCTGCCCCGCAGGGTCGAGCAATTGTGAAACGCAAACGCCGTCTGTCGCTGAATTGTCCAATGGGGGGAATGGATGCGACGCGACGCTGACCTGGTGGGTGACGGATTATCTGAACCCACCGGCCTCAACCGGCCAGCCTGCGGAACCGAGCGAGCCTGCCCCTCGTCGTCGTCATCCGCGCGAATACACGCTGGCCGATCTTCCACGCCAATGCTCACAAGTTGTTCAAAGACCATGAAAAAGACTGCCAGATTTCTCGCTCTTGCCCTGTTCGCCGCGCTGCTGCCCGCCGGTGCCATGGCCCAATCCGAAACCTATTATGCCGGTGTGGTGCAACACCCGGCGACCAATATTCCGCCGACCAGTGTGGTTGCCCGCTATGTGCTGCCGATCGTGCAGGGCGGGATCAACAATTTCTCGGGGCTGATGACGCGCAACGGCGTGGATGTCATGCTGTTGTCGGATCACGGGTTTGTCGTGACCGGGCGCTTGGTGCGCGGCTATGGTCAGCAGATCGAGAGCTTCCAGCTGCAACAAAGGGTGCCGTTGCTGAATGAACGTGGCACGCCCCTGACCGGATCGCTGCACGATTCCGAAGGCTTGGCGATTGATCGTCAGGGTCGGATTTATGTGTCGTTCGAGCAGCACAATCGGGTGCTGCGCTACGCGCGCCTCGGGGCTCCCGCCGAATCCTTGGGCGAGCACGTCGATTTCTCGCGGATGCGGGCCGGGCAAGGGATGGAGGCCTTGGCCGTGGACGCGGATGGCACGGTCTATGCGATCCCCGAACGCCCGGCGCGCGCGACTTATGGATTTCCGTCCTACCGCTTGCAAAATGGCGAATGGACCGGATCGTTCCGGCTGCCGCAGGATGGCGCGTTCTTGCCGGTCGGCGCTGATTTCGGCCCCGATGGCCAGCTCTATGTGCTGGAGCGCGAGACCGGCGCGCGCGGATACCGCAGCCAGGTGCGTCGGTTTGTCGTGCGGGGGCGTGCAATCAGCGAACCCCGCGTGGTGATGCGCTCGGAATACGGCCAGTTCGCCAATCTCGAAGGCATCAGCGTCTTTCGTGACTGGTCCGGCCGCATCCGTATGTTGATGGTGTCCGATGATGATACCAACACCAGCCGCCGCAGTGAAATCGTTGATGTGGTTGTAAACCGCTGAAACGATTGCATCCGGGCGGCACACTTCCTACCTGTTGAGAAACAGCGATGAGGTGCCGCCCGTGAGCAAAACCGCACAAGACCTGGATCCGGCCGTCGTTCCGGTGCTCTGGCTGCTGGGCAAGACCGGCGCTGGCAAGACTTCGCTGGTGAAAGCGCTTACCGGGGCGGGCGCGGTTGGCAGTGGCTTCGCACCAGGCACCAAGGCCGCGACGGTCCATGATTTTCCGGCGATCGACCCGGTGGTCCGGTTTCTGGATACGCGCGGTCTGGGTGAGGCCGGGTACGACTCCAGCCAGGATCAGGCGGCGGCGCAGCGCATGGCGAATGCGGCTCTGGTTGTGCTGCGCTATGATGACCCGGTGCAAGAACCCGTGGCAGAAATCGTGCGCGGGTTGAAAATTCCGGTGCTTCTGGTGTTCACGGGGGCCGATCTGGTGCCCGATGACGGCGCACGCGAGCGGATGCGGGCGCATACCCGCAAGGTGATCGGGCGTGATCTGCCGTTCGTGTCCCTGTCGCTGCCGCCCGAAGGCATGGTGACGGGTCTCGAGGCGCTGCTGGATGCGCTCGACAGCTTCATGCCCCGCGCCTCGGCGGCGCTGCGCCGCGCGGATGAGGCGCGCGACTTTCTGAAACGTCGGCCGCTTGTGCTGCGCTATGCCTCGATGGCGGCGGCCAGTGATATGGTGCCGTTTGTCGGGGCCGCCGCCGTTCCTGCGGCGCAGGGCGCGATGCTGCAAGCCCTCGCCAAGCGGCACAATGTGGCGCTGACACCGGCGCGACTGAGCCTGCTGGCCTCGGCGCTGGGCACCGGCGCGCTGGTGCGTCTGGCGGCGGTTCACATGGTGCGCCAAGGTGCCAAACTGGTGCCGGTTGCCGGCCAAACGCTGGGTGCGGCGGCGGCGGCCGGGGCCAGCTTCGCCACGACCTATGCCTTGGGTCGCGCGGCCTCGGCATGGCTTTATGGCACGGCGCGGGGTGCGGCCCCGGATGCCAAGACCCTGCGCTCGCTCTATGATCAGGCCCTGAAGGGCGCGCGCGATGCGGCTGACTGACCGCCTGCGCCACGCGGTCCTGCGTTGGAACCGGCTCGGCATGGCGCTGGTGCTGGCTTTGCCGGTGCTGGTCAGTTCGGTTCTGGGGTTCCTCTGGCTCTATGATCACGGGTGGCTGTTGTGGTTTGCGCTGGCCAGTGTCGGCCTCTATGCGGCGGTGCGCGGCGGTGTGCTGCTGGCGCGCTGGCGCACCCGGTCGGCACAGACCCCGCGCGAGTTGCAAGGGCCAAAGCCCGATCCCGAGTGGTCGGCCGCTGAAACGGCCGCTTTCGAGCGCGCCCGCGCCCGGATCAGTGCCCGCCTGCAAGCCCCGATCCCCTGGGCGGATCTGCCCGGCGAGGCGCTGGTGGTGGTCGAGGGCATCGCCGCCGATCTGTCCGAGGGCAAACGCAGCGCGCTGGATTTCACCGTGCCCGAGGCGCTGCTGCTGATTGATCGCGTGGCCCTGCAATATCGTGCGTTCCTGCTGCAAAACGTGCCGCTGTCCGACCGTCTGTCGGTGCGCACGATGCACTGGGCGTGGCGCAAACAGGACACCGCGCTGGCCGCCTGGGAGACCGGGTTTCTGGCCTGGCGCGGCGTCCGGCTGCTGATCAACCCGGCCATCGGCCTGCTGCGCGAGGCCGAGCGGGCGCTGGCGTCGGGCTTGCAAGACCGGCTGACCGAGCGCTTTCGCACCGATGCGCAGGCGATCCTGCTCGAGGAGGCCGCGCAGGCGGCGATTGACCTCTATTCCGGGCGGTTGCGCACCTCGGACGCCGAGTTGGCGCATATCGCCGCGACCGCCGATATGCGTGATCAAGCCCTGGCCCCCGCAGAGGACCAACCGTTGCGCATCGTGGTTGTCGGCCAAACGAGCGCCGGGAAATCGACGCTGATCAACGCGCTTCTGGGGCATGAGGCCGCCGAGGCCGATGCCGTCCCGGTTACCGGCTCCGAGGTGGCGTATGACTGGTCGCTGGATGGCATCGCCTGCCGTCTGGTGGATACGCCGGGCATCGAAGGCGCGGCCAAGACGACGCGGCGCATCGCGAAACAGATGAGCCAGGCCGATCTGGTGATCTGGGCGCATCGCGCGACACGTCCGGGGCGCGCCCCGGATGTCGCGCTGGCAGAGCAGTTCGCGCAGGTCATGGCCGACGCGCCGCAGCGACGGGTGCCGCCGGTGCTGCATGTGGCGAATGGGGTGGATCAGCTGCTGGCGGATTGGCCGCGCCCCGAGAACCGTTTGACCGCCGCCGATCACGCGCGTGTGGACGCGGCCTTGCAATCCATCGGCGCGTCGATGCGCGCGCCGCAGGTGTTGCCAACCCGCGCCGAGCCGCCCGATTGGAACATCGACGCGCTGCGCGATGCGATTGCCGCAGCGCTGCCCGAAGCGCGCCGCTGCCAGCGCAACCGCCACCGGATCGAGGCCGCCCGGACCCCCGGTGTCAGCGCCAATGCGCGGCGGGCCGGGCGGGGCGCGAAATCGGCGGCGAAGGCGCTGTGGGGGCGGCTGCGCCGCTGACAGCGGGGCCGCAACCTTGCGATAAATCATGGTTGCGTGCAGGTTTTCGTCCTATCGTCTGCCAATGGGCCCCAAAAGCACACCCAAAGAGCCGGTTTTTCGCGTCGAAGGCGTCACGCGGGTGTATCGCACCGGCGCGGTCGAGGTGCAGGCATTGCGCGGCGTTGACCTGTCGCTGACCGAGGGCGAAATGGTGGTGCTGCTGGGGGCGTCCGGCTCGGGCAAATCGACCTTGTTGAACATCATGGGCGGCTTGGACCGCCCCACCGAGGGCCATGTCTTTTTCCGCCAGCAAGAGCTGACGCGCGCCTCCGAGGCCAAGCTGACCGTGTTTCGGCGCGATCATGTGGGCTTTGTCTTTCAGTTCTACAACCTCGTCCCCAGCCTGAGCGCGCGCGAGAATGTGGCGCTGGTCACCGAGATTTCCAAAAACCCGATGACGCCCGAGGAAGCGCTTGAACGCGTCGGCTTGGCGCATCGGATCAACCATTTTCCGGCGGAATTGTCGGGTGGCGAGCAACAACGCGTGGCCATTGCCCGCGCCATTGCCAAACGCCCCGATGTGTTGCTGTGCGACGAGCCGACCGGGGCCCTGGACAGCGCGACCGGCGTGCAGGTGCTTGAGGCGTTGACGCAGGTGAACGAGGATCTGGGCACCGCGACGATCCTGATCACGCATAACGCGGGCATCCAGAAAATCGCGCATCGGGTGGTGGTGCTGGCCGATGGGTTGATCAAATCGGACACGACAAACACCCATCGCGTCGCACCCAGCGAGGTGACGTGGTGAGGGCGCTGGACCTGAAAATGCTGCGCGATCTGCGCCGGGTCTGGGCGCAAACACTCGCCATCGCGCTGGTGCTGGCCTGCGGCATCATGATGCTGGTTGGCATGACGATGACCGCACGAACGCTGGAGGGCACGCGCACCGCCTATTA
Organism: Pararhodobacter sp.; assembly: GCF_034676545.1. NCBI lineage: Bacteria > Pseudomonadati > Pseudomonadota > Alphaproteobacteria > Rhodobacterales > Paracoccaceae > Pararhodobacter > Pararhodobacter sp. The sequence goes on along the minus strand of NZ_JAUCBZ010000015.1, from coordinate 108,016 downwards.
CGAGCGCCACCGTTTCGCCGAGGTTTTCGCGGGCGCAAGCCGCGCACCGGATGCGGTTGTGACGCAGATCGCGGCGATTGACGGCGTGGCGCAGGTCGAAGGGCGGATCAGCTTTCATGCGGTGCTCGATATCGCGGATATGGCGGAACCGGCGACGGCGCAGGTCGTCTCGTTGCCGCCGCTGGGCGCGCAGCTCAATGTGCCCTTGTTGCGCCGCGGGCGTTTGCCGGACCCCGATCACGCGCAGGAAGTCGCGCTGAACGAACCCTTTGCCGAGCAGCACGATCTGCTGCCGGGCCGCACGTTTTACGGCATCCTGAACGGGCAAAGGCGCGCGTTGACGGTGACCGGCTGGGTTCTGTCGCCCGAGTTTGTCTATACGATTGCGCCGGGCTCGATGATGCCCGATGACCGCCGCTTCGGCCTGATCTGGATGGGCGAAGCGGCTGCCGAGGCGGCGATGGACATGGGCGGCGCGGTCAATGACATCGCGCTGCGGCTGTCGCGCGGCGCTGATCCGCGCGCGGTGATCGACGCCGTAGACCGGGTGTTGGACCCCTACGGCGGCACCGGTGCCTATGAGCGCGACCGCCAGACCTCGCACGCGTTTCTCGATGGCGAAATGACGCAGCTGAGCGTGCTGGCCAATTTCCTGCCGCCGATCTTCATGATCGTCGCGGCGTTTCTGGTGAACATGGTTCTGGGCCGCCTGATCAAGATGGAGCGCACGCAGATCGGCCTGCTCAAGGCGGTCGGCTATGGCACGGTTGATATTGCGTGGCACTATCTGAAACTGGCGCTGTTGATCGGTGTCATCGGCATTGCGCTGGGCTGGGCGCTGGGTTTCTGGCTGGGTGATGTGATGATCGGCATGTACGGAGAGTTCTTCCGCTTCCCGTTCATTCTGCGCGATCCGGGCTATGGTGCGCTGGCGCTGTCGGCGATCCTGGCGGCGATCACGGTGATCACCGGCGGTTTGCGCGCGGTCTGGGGCTCGGTCCGGTTGCCGCCCGCAGCGGCCATGTCGCCCCCCGCGCCCCCCAGTTTTACCCGCGGCACGGTGGACCGGGTGATTGATTGGCTGGGGTTCCGGCAAACGACAATGATGATCCTGCGCTCGATCCTGCGGTGGCCGGGGCGCGCGGCGATCACGGTGTTTGGCGTGGTCGCGTCGGTGGCGATGCTGGTGGCGTCCTATTTCATGTTCGACGCCATCGACGTGCTGGCCGATACGATGTTTGAAAGCTCCAATCGCCAACACCTGACCCTGGTCCTGAACCAGGCGGCACCGGAACGCGCGATACTCGATGCGATGACGCTGCCCGGCGTGCGGCTGGCCGAGGGCGGATTTTCGATCCCCGCGCGGCTGATCCATGAGCATCACGAGCGGCTGACCGCGCTGCAAGGTCATTTCCCGGGCAATACCTTGTCCCGGTTGATGGATGACGCGGGCCGCGTGATCGAGCTGCCCGCCGAGGGGCTGGTCCTGCCCGAGCGACTGGCCGCCAATCTGGGGGTCGCGGTCGGGGATACCTTGCGCATCGAGATGTTGTCGCCGCCGCGCGATGTGCTGGATCTGCCGGTGTCGCAGGTGATCGCGCAAAGCATGGGCCAGGAGGCGCATATGGGGGCCGCCGCGCTCTTTGCCGCGATGCGCGTTGCGCCGCAGGTGAACCACATCAACCTGCTGGTCCGCCCCGAAACCATGCCCGCGCTCAACGACGCGATCAAGGCGACACCCGCTGTTGCCGGGCTGACTGATTGGGCCGATGTGCGGCGGCAATTTGATGCGACGCTCAGCGAAAACCTGACGACGGTGATGGTCATGCAGACGCTGGTCGGGCTGATGACGGCGATCGGCGTGGTGTATAATGCGGCGCGGATCCAGCTTTCGGAACGGCGTCACGAATTGGCGACGCTGCGGGTGCTGGGCTTTTCGCGCGGCGAAGTGGGCTTTGTGTTGGTGGGCGAGATGATGCTGCTGACCCTCGTGGCGATCCCGGTGGGGTGGCTGGTGGGCCATTTCCTGGCCGATGCGATGGTCACGGCAATGTCGAATGATCTGATGCAAATGCCGTTCATCATCACCAAACGCACCTATGCCTTGGCGGGGGTGGCGGTGTTCGTGGCCTCGTTGGCGGCGGTATTGCTGGTGCGGCGACGGTTGGATCATGTGGATCTGGTGATGGCGCTCAAGGCGCGGGAATGAGGAGTTGAACATGGCCTGGGCACGGCGATTGACAATGGTAGGGGCGGGCGCGGTGCTGGTCGGCGGGTTGGTCTGGGCACTGTGGCCGCAGCCCGCAGCCGTCGATCTGGCGCAGGTCAGCCGCGGCCCGATGCAGGTGACGATTGCCGCGGAAGGGATCACGCGGGTGCGCGAACCCTATGCGATTGCCGCGCCGATCTCGGGGATGGTCGAGCGCTCGCCGGTGCATGTGGGCGACCCGGTGGTCGAGGGCGAGACCGTGCTGGCGGTGATCCGGCCCGCAGAGCCGGGGTTGATGGACGCCCGCAGCCGCGCCCAGGCCGAAGCCGCCGTGACCGAGGCCGAAGCGGCGCTGGCGCTGTCGGAAACCAACTTTCGGCGCGCTGTATCGGGGTTGAGCAACGCGCAAATCGCGCTGGAGCGCGCGCGGGCCCTGGCGGCGGCGGGCACCATCTCGCAACGGGCGCGCGAGGATGCCGAACACGGTTTCACCGCCGCCTCGCAGGCGTTGGCCGCCGCGCGATCCGAGCGGGATTTGCAAAGCGCAACGCTGGCACGGGCGCGGGCGCAATTGCTGACCTCGGCGGATTTCCCGGATTCCGGCGGCGCGCTGTCGATCCTTGCGCCGCATTCGGGGACGGTTTTGAACATTGCAGACCTGTCCTCGCGGCCCGTGGTCGCGGGGGCGGCGTTGCTGTCGATCGGCGATCTGCGCGATCTTGAGATCGAGATTGACCTGCTGTCGTCGGATGCCGTGCGCGTCGAGGTCGACGCGCCCGCGCTGGTCGAACGGTGGGGCGGCGACAACGTTCTGGAGGCCGTGGTGCGGCGCATCGAGCCGGCGGCGTTTACCCGCGTGTCCGCGCTTGGCATCGAGGAGCAGCGCGTGCGGTTGGTCCTCGATTTCACGCAAGGCGCCGAGACACGGCCAGGGGTTGGGCGACCGGTTTCGCGTCTTTGTGCGCGTGGTCACCTGGCAAAGCGACGACGTGTTGCAAGTGCCGCAGAGCGCGCTGTTTCGGCGTGCGGGGGGCTGGGCGGTATTCCGCGCGATTGACGGGGCCGCGCATCTGACCCCTGTGCAGATCGGCCAGCAAGCCGAGGGGCAGGCCGAGGTTCTGGGCGGGCTGGCGGCGGGCGACACCGTGGTTCTGTTCCCGGCCTCGTCGCTGGAGGAGGGCGCGGCCATCGTTGCGCGCGATCAACCCTGAGGCCGTCAGGGTGGCCAGGCGATGTCGAGCCAGACGATGGCATGGCGCGCCTCGTCGCTGGGCCAGATCAGGCCGGAGGCCAGCACGCGCAGCGCCGCCGAGGGCAGGGCGTATTCCACGCGCAGCGCGCCGGGACCATCAGGCCAATGCGCGGTTACCGGGCTTTGCGCGCCATCAACCGGCGAGGAACCCAGGGGGCGAGGGTCTTGCAATGCCGGATGAGTCAGCAGGGCGCGTATCTCGGCGTGATTGCCGTCGCCGCCGTCCGGGTCGAGGTTTGCGTCGCCCATCAGCACAAAGGGCGCGGTGGGCGGCGGGCCAAGGCGGCCATCGAGGCGGTACCGCCAGAACGCGGTTTCGTCGGCGTTGCGGTTGAAATTCCGGTTTTCCGCGCCGCCAAAGGCAGGCGGCCCCGCGTGATAGGCCATGACGGTCAGCGCGTGTTCCCCCACCCGCACCGGCACCTCCCATGCCGCGACCGACGCGAGGCGCTGCACGTCGAATACGGCCGCGTTGGGGAAGGCTTGCCCGTTTCGCTGCGGCAATCGGGCATCCGGCAAGTCGCGCCAGAGGAACGCGGTGTGATCCGTCAGTCGCGCGGTGTCGATGGGCCAGCGTGACAACAGCGCCATGCCGCCCGATCCGGCGAACCGCGCCCATCCCTGCGCATCATCCGCCGTGCCGAACCGCCCGTCGCCGTCAAGGTCGAGGCCCGTCGCCATCCCGGCGTTGGGGCGCGGGTTGAAGCGGTGCGGCATGGCGTGGCCCGCCGCCGCCAGCCCCTCGGCGAATGCGTCGAGGGTGATGGCTTCCAGATCCCAATCCATATCGAGCAAGACGAGGATATCCGGGGCGAGCGCGGTGATCGCGTCGCGCGCGGTCACCACATCCGCAACATCGCGGCGAATGTCGCGCAGCAGTATGCCGGGACCATCCCGGCCAAGTCCGGTGTGATAGAGCGCCAGCCGCAGGCTGGATTGTGCGGCCAGCGGGGTCGCAAGGCCGCACAGCACAAGGGCGCAAAACCCGCAAAGCGCTGCGGTCAGGCGGTGGCGAAGGCGTTGCCCTCTGAGTCGGCGAAGCGGCGGCGGCTGGTGCGGATCATGCGCGCCACGCGGGCCATGGCCACGCCACGCATCACCAGACCGGCCGGCAAGTAAGCCCACAGCAAGATCCCCCAAACAAACCCCATTGGCGACAACAGCGTCAGCGGCTTGATCAGCAACGCCGACGCAATCACCGCGCCTGGCAGCAAGAATGGCAGGATAAGCCCTAACACAACGTTAATGCGGGCATGACGTTGCAGGCGCAGCACCACATCATTGCCCGCGGTCGGATCAAACGTGGGCAGGTTGATCCAGACGTTGAACGGCCCCGTGCCCATCGGCCAGGCGTCCAGGCGGATCGCGGTGACGAAGGCCAGAACGGTGGTGGCCGACAACACAAACGCCAGCGCCGCACCATCGCGGACCAGCGCCAGATGCGCGGCGGGTACGGAATCGGGCAGGGCGGCGACCAGCAGGCTGACCGGGCTGCCGGGAAAATCGAGCATCGCGCCACAAGCGGCAGCGAGCGTCGCGGCCAGGCTGCTCAAGGTTCCGGGGTCGACGACATTGCGTTGCAACAGGGCCAGCAGCACGGCCATCAGCGCGACCAGGGCAAATCGTGAGCGGTTAAAGGGCGCGGCAAAGCGAAATTCGATGAGTCCGGGGTAGTCGGAGGAGTATTCGGCAAAAACGATCCCACCCGCGAAAAGCGCCAGCAGAATGGTGCTTTGCGCGGTGTCAGGCGCGGTCGAGGGCATGGCCATGGCGGGAAAAATCGCCAAGGCAACGACAAGCACGGCGCGCGCAAGGGCACCCGGCACATTCGACTTTGCTTTGGCGTCGCCCATTGTCGCTTTCCTTGCCGGCTGTTGATGGCCGGTGGAGGTTTTCTTACGATCCAGGAATGTGACCGTCTGCCTCAATTTTGCCACAATTGTGCCCATTTTCACGTCCCCCTGCAAGAGTCACGACGACCATGAGCGACAAGGCGTGCAATTTCGAGGCCGAACTGTCGCAGCTTTGCATCAACTTTAGGGAAAAAAGAAGGCACCCCCGAAGGAGTGCCCTAATAGGTTGCAAAGCTTGAGAAATCAGAGCCAGGGGAACCGTGTTTTGTTCGCGGACTCAAACGCATCAATTGCAGAGACTTTTTCCAAAGTCAGCCCGATATCGTCCAGACCGTTCAGCAGGCAGTGCTTCTTGAAGGCATCGACCTCGAACGGGAATTGGGTGCCGTCGGAGGCGGTGACGACCTGATCCTCCAGATTGACGGTCAGGCGGGCGTTCGCACCTTTGGTGGCGTCGTCCATCAGGTGATCGACCGCCTCACGCGGCAGCACGACCGGCAGAATGCCGTTCTTGAAGCAGTTGTTGTAGAAAATATCGGCGAAGCTGGTCGAGATCACGCAGCGAATGCCGAAATCGAGCAAGGCCCACGGGGCATGTTCGCGCGACGAGCCGCAGCCGAAATTGTCGCCCGCGACCAGAATCTCGGCCTCGCGGTATTGGGGCTTGTTCAGCACGAAATCGGCGATCTCGTTGCCCTGGCGATCATAGCGCATCTCGTCGAACAGATTCACGCCCAGACCCGACCGCTTGATCGTTTTCAGGAATCCCTTTGGGATGATCATGTCGGTGTCGATGTTGACCAGCGGCATCGGTGCCGCGATCCCGGTGAGTTTGGTGAATTTTTCCATGTCACGAGGTCTCCTTGCGTCCACCTGCGGCATAGCGGCTTCGCCGGGTCAACACAAGATGCCCTCAGCGCGCCGGAACCGCGAAAGTCAGCGCGGCCCAAAGCGACATCCAGACGGCGTTGCGCGGGGCGATCAGGGGGTCGGTTTCCAGCATGGTGACAGCATCGACCATATAAACGTGCCCCGGCTGAACCGGCAGTGTCGCCTGACCGGTGTCGTCGGTGTGATGCACGGTGACGGTGACGCTATCATCGGGCGCGCGGTCCCACAGTTCCACCTGCACATTGGCGCGCGGCGCACCGTCGAGCAGCAACTGCACCGGGAACCCGGCGCTCAGGTCGTCGGTATAGGGGTTGGCGAGGGCCACAAACTCGGTGCGCAGGCCAAAGGCGTGGTCCTGCCCCGCGCCGGCGCCAATCGCGATCAGGCTTTTGACATGGCGGGTGTAAACCTCGGTAAATCCGGTTTCGGGCAGCCCGCGTTCGGCGTGGCGGGCGAGGGTCTCGGGAAAGGCCTTGTGCTCGACAAAGCTGACAAAGCGCGACCAGTCATCGTAATCGACGAAGCTGTCGGTGGTCTCATACAGCACGATGCCCAACCCCTCGGGGTGCGCGGCGATCTGCACGGCGGGGCGGTCGCCGAGGCGCCCGGTGACGGGTTGCAGGCTGTCGCCCACGGCCAGCTCGAACCGGGTGAAATTGCGCTCGATATAAGAGAGCGCGGTGCCCTCGAAATTCTGGCCGACGCGCAGATCGGCGATCAGCGGTTCGTCAGTCGCGATGGAAAAATCATGCGGATCGATCCAAAATTCATGCGCTGCACTTGGCAGGGCGGTAAACAGCGTCAAGTAAAGGCTGAGCAGAACGCGAATGGGAGTGGGCATGAGATTTTCCAATATGGTTTGGCATAAGGTGGTGCATTTCGCCGCCGTTTCAATTTTATTCATCAGTTTTGGCGCATTCAGCGTTCACGCTCACGAGATCGACCCGGCGATTTCCGATATTCAGGTGACGCAGGACCGGGTGAGCATCGACATGCAGGTGTCGCTGGAACCGATCCTGGCGCAGGTGGATCTGTCGGTGCAGGTGGATACGGCGCAGGCCCCCGAGGCCGAGGTCTATGACCGTTTCCGCGCGCTGCCGCCTGCGGAACTCCGCGCGGCGCTGGATGCGGAGTGGTCGCGCATTGCATCGCAGATTTTCATCGAGGTGGCGGGCGCGCGGCTGTTGCCGGACCTGGTTGCGGCGCAGATCCCCGAGGTTGGCGATTTCGAGGTGGCGCGGACCTCGACCCTCACCATCGCGGCGGAGTTGCCAGCGGGCGATGCGCCGCTGCGGTTTGGCTGGGCGGAACCTTATGGCGAGCTGGTGGTGCGGCAGGTGGGCGGCGGCGATGACGCCTATACCGCGTTCCTGTCGGGCGGCGAGATGACCGAGCCCTTGCCGCGCCTCGAGATCAGGACCGAAAGCGGCTGGTCGGTGTTTGCCCGCTATATCGGCGTAGGGTTTGAACATATCGTGCCGCTGGGCCTCGATCATATCCTGTTCGTGCTGGGGCTGTTCTTCTTCTCGCTGCACCTGCGGCCGATCCTGTTTCAGGTGACGGCCTTCACGGCGGCGCACACCATCACGCTGGCGCTGGCGAGCCTTGGCATTGTGACCCTCTCGGCCAGTATCGTCGAGCCGTTGATCGCGGCGTCGATTGTTTATGTCGGTGTCGAGAACCTGCGCGGGCGCGGCAATGTCAAAGCCCGCACGGCGCTGGTGTTCGTGTTCGGCCTGCTGCACGGGCTGGGGTTTGCCAGCGTGTTGGGCGATTTCGGGATTTCCGCCAGCAGTTTTGTCGGCGCGTTGCTGGGGTTCAACCTGGGCGTGGAGATCGCGCAACTGGCGCTGATCCTTGTGGCGTTCCTTCTGGTCTTGCTGGCGGCGCGACTGGCGCGGATTGCGCCCTTGCCCGAGGATGAGCAGCCGGTGCGCGACGTGCAGGTGATGTACCGCGCGGTGTCGGTGGTGGGGTCGATCCTGATCAGTGTGATCGGCGCCTGGTGGACCATCGAGCGGGTGTTCTTTTAAGCCATGGAAAAACCCGCCCGGCAGGGATGTGCCGGGCGGGTTCAGTCTGTGTGCGTGGCGTCGGGATCAGATGTTGGTGCGGCGCAGGAACAGGCCGAACAGCACCGCGCCCAGACCGTTGAGCAGCATTTCAACGCCCAGCAAGGTGCCCAGCAGGATCATCGTCGCCTCGGGGATGCTGAGGACATAGGCGGCCAACAGGACCGACAGCACGCCCGAGATCAGCATCGGCCAGAAAAACGAGGTGGTGCGCGCCCGCCAGGCAAAGAAGATCCGCACGACGCCGCCCGCGGCCAGCAGGATCAGGATCAGCATCGACAGCGACACCACGCCCTCCAGCGGGTTTGACAGGAACGACCAGCCGAGGAACACCATCAGCGCGCCCATCAGCCAGGCAAACAGCTTGCCGCCGGGGCTGCTCATGGAAAAGCCGGCGACGATCTGGATGCCGCCACCCACCAGCAAGACGCCGCCGGTCAGCGTGACCACGGCCAGCGAGGCCAGCGCGGCATTGCCCAGAATGATGACCCCGAACAGGATCGTCACGGCCCCCAGCAACATCAGCTTGGTAGAGTTTTTCATCGTCAGTCTTCCTTCATGGCTGCAGGACGCAACCTTACATGAAATCGCGCACGTCTGTCAGGTGACCGGTGATCGCGGCGGCTGCGGCCATGCCGGGGCTGACCAGATGGGTGCGGCCCTTGTAGCCCTGACGCCCCTCGAAGTTGCGGTTCGAGGTGGAGGCGGCGCGTTCACCCGGTGCCAGTTGGTCGGGGTTCATCGCCAGACACATCGAGCACCCGGCCAGACGCCAATCGGCCCCCGCCGCGATGAAGATATCCGCCAGACCCTCTTCCTCGGCCTGTGCGCGCACAAGGCCCGAGCCGGGCACGATCATCAGGCGCATCCCCTCGGCGATCTTGCGACCTTTGAGGATGGCGGCGGCGGCGCGCAGGTCCTCGATGCGGCCGTTGGTGCACGAGCCGATGAACACCGTGTCGATCTTGATATCAGTCAGTTTCTGGCCCGGCGTCAGGTCCATGTATTCCAGCGCGCGGCGCACGGCCTCGACCTTGCCACCGGTGAAATCCTCGGGCGCGGGCACCGTGGCCCCGATGGGCAGCACGTCCTCGGGGCTGGTGCCCCAGGTGACGACGGGCTCGATCTCTTCGCCCTTGATCGTCACGACCTTGTCGAAATGCGCGCCTTCATCGGTATACAGCGTTTTCCAATAGGCCAGCGCCGCCTCCCATGCCGCGCCCTTGGGGGCGTGCGGGCGGCCTTTGACATACTCGAACGTGGTCTCGTCGGGCGCGATCAGGCCCGCGCGCGCGCCGCCCTCGATCGCCATGTTGCAGACCGTCATGCGGCCTTCCATCGACAGATCGCGGATCGCTTCGCCACAATACTCAATCACATGGCCGGTGCCGCCCGCGGTGCCGGTCTTGCCGATCACCGCCATGGTGATGTCTTTGGCGGTCACACCGGGGCGCAGTTTGCCGGTGATTTCCACCTTCATGTTCTTGCCCTTGCGCTGGATCAGCGTCTGGGTGGCCAGCACATGCTCGACCTCGGAGGTGCCGATGCCATGCGCCAGCGAGCCGAACGCGCCATGCGTGGCAGTGTGGCTGTCGCCGCAAACCACGGTCATGCCCGGCAGGGTCCAGCCCTGTTCGGGGCCGACGATATGCACGATGCCCTGGCGCACGTCGGACACCGGGTAATAATGCAGGCCGAATTCCTTGGCGTTGGTGTCCAGCGCCTCAACCTGAATGCGGCTGTCCTCGGTCATGGTTTTGGCATTGGCGCGGTCCAGCGTGGTCGGCACGTTGTGATCCGGCACGGCAATGGTTTTTTCCGGCGCGCGCACCGTGCGGCCAGCTCATGCGCAGACCTTCAAAGGCCTGCGGGCTGGTCACTTCATGGACCAGATGGCGGTCGATATACAGCAGGCAGGTGCCGTCCTCGGCCTCATGCGCGACATGCGCGTCCCAGATTTTGTCATAGAGCGTTTTTGGAGCGGTCATGGCTCTGTCTCACTTGTGTCGAAATGGCTGTGATACGGCGGACTGGTTTGGGCGCTGGCCCCTGGTCAACCCAGTCGCGCCCGCACCGACCGGGTCACCCGGCTGAAACGCTGCGGAAGGCGTGCGTGGTCGGTCATGTCAAAGTAGCGGATCATGGCCGCAGGTCTTACCTGTGAATCCCGGCGCAGGCAATACAGATGGCGCGTTCCGGGCCAAGGCGCGCGCGCGGGGCGTCGCGGGGCACGGTTGCGGGCGGTTCTATCGCGATGCCGCCGCAAAAGCGGCGCTGGAAACTGCCCGAGCCGCCCGTTAGACTGCCGCAATGGATAGTGAATTTCAAACCTGGATCAACGCATGGCTGCAAGGCGCCGAGGGGTTTTCCGGCGAGGTTGTGACCTTTGCCCAAAGCCTGCTGCTGCCCTATCGCCTGATGCAAATCGGGGTGGTGCTGGCGTTGATGCCCATTGCCTGGGTGCTGGGGCGGTTTATTGATCGACGACTCGAGGCGTGGATCCGCGCGCGCGAAGGCTGGGCAACATGGCAATTGCGCTGGCTGATCCAGCTGCGCCGCCGACTGCCGCTGGTGGCCTATGTTGTGCTGATCTGGATCGCCGTGGCCGTGTTCGCGTCGCTCTATGCGTTCCCGTCGCGGCGCTATTTGCTGGTGCTGGCGGGAACGATTGCGGCCGCCTGGCTGGTGATCGGCCTGGCCGGGCGTCTGGTGCGCAATCGTGTGCTGCGGCGCTTCGTGGTCTGGGGCATGACGATCTATGCGACGCTGCATTATCTCGGCCTGAGCGATGAGGCGAGCAATTTGCTCGACAGTTTCTCGGTCGAGTTCGGCGATTTCCGGCTGTCGGCGCTGACCATCCTCAAGGCGCTGGTGGTCACGGGGCTGTTGTTCGCCGGGGCGCGATTCCTCAGCCACACGCTGTCGCGGCGGATTCGCGGCAACGAGGACATCAGCCCCTCGGTGCAGGAACTGTCGATCAAGGCGCTTCAGGTGTTCCTGTTTGGCGCGGCGTTCTTCATGGGCCTCAAGGCGGTGGGCTTTGACCTGACCGGGCTTGCGGTGCTGTCGGGTGCGATTGGCGTGGGCCTTGGGTTTGGCTTGCAAAAAGTGGTGTCGAATCTGGTGTCGGGCATCATCATCCTGATGGATAAATCCGTGAAACCCGGCGACGTGATCAGCCTTGGCGAGACCTTCGGCTGGATCAACACGCTGGGCGCGCGGTATGTGTCGGTGGTGACTCGGGACGGCAAGGAATACCTGATCCCCAACGAGGACCTGATCACCGGGCAGGTGGTGAACTGGTCGCACTCCAGCAATCTGGTGCGGCTGGACCTGCATTTCGGCACGTCTTACGGCGACGACCCGCACAAGGTGCGCAAGATCGCGATCGAGGCGGCCTATGGCTCGGCGCGCGTTTTGCAAGAGCCCGCTGCCGTGTGCCATATCACCGGCTTTGGCGATTCGTCGGTGGACTATGTCTTGCGCTTCTGGATCAGCGACCCGGCGGCGGGTCTGACGAATATTCGCGGAAATGTGTATCTGGCGCTGTGGGATGCGTTCCAGGAAAACGGCATTTCGATCCCCTTCCCGCAGCGCGAGGTGCGGATGCTGGGCGAGGCGTCGGCGAAACCCGCCGCGCCGCCGATCAGCGCCGACTGAGCGCCAAAATCAGGGCTTGGCCAGAAACTTGCGGATCGCACCAAAGCCCACGCCCTCGACGCCATAGCTGCGCCGATCCGGGTTGGCATCGACCTCGGCCGGGGATTTGGTCACGCAGTCGTAGTAGTGACGCACATCGGCACCGACCTGGGCCATCTCGGGCGGCAGGGCGCGGCCGATGGACTTCAGATATTGCTCGGGGTGGATGAGGCTGGGCGCGTTCGGGCTGGGCGCGTGACCCTTGTCGCGCAGCGTTTTGGCGGCGGCCCCCTTGGCGAGGATCAGCACGTTCTGACGGTAATAGGAGCGGATCGCGGCCTCGTTCCAATAGGGCAGGCGCAGCAGATCGAAGCACTCGAACCCGTGATCCGCGAACAGTTTGACCCAGTATTCCACCCAGTTCTCATTGCAGTGTCCGGCCCCGCCCTGATAGGGAATTGCCGCTGAAAACAACACGATATCCGAGGCGCTGGCGATATTGGCGATGAAGGTGGCGGCGTGTTCCTTGGGCAGATGCTCGGCGACTTCGGTGGAGATCGCGAGGTCGAACTGGCGCTCGATGGTGATCGGCTGCCCCAGATCGGCGGCAAAAAAGCAGTGGCCGGGAATTGGCGCTGTTCGACGGGGATTTCGGGGATGTCATAGCCGCGCACATCGCTCACGCCCATGGCCAGCGCCGCCTTGAGCCAGGTGCCGCGCCCGGTGCCGAAATCCGCCACCGAGGCAAAGGGTACAAGCGCGCGCACCGCATCCAGCAGCATCTCCTGGCTGCGGTCGGGCGTATCGAAATACTGCATCGACGCCTTGACCATTTCCGACGGGCCGTCGATCCAATGGCTGGATTTGCCCGGCGTGGCCGCTTGGGGCGTCGGGGGCGTAGGCGCGGCGGGCGGTTTGCGGCGAAGGCGAAACATGGCGGGGTCCTTGGCTGGCGTTGGCCGCAGAGTGGCAGAAAACGTCCTGCGGGAAAACAGCAATTCCCGGTTGCGCACCCCTCCGGCGTAAGTTTGCCGTGCTGCACCTGCGAAGCATTGAGATTCCCGGCGTCAATTGTTACATTGGGATCAACATCAAATGCAGGAGGGCAGTTCTCTGTCTTACATCGACCCGGCCGCCTCTGCGGCCCCCGCCCCGAAACCCACGGCCCCGACCTATACGGCCGATGACGTTCTGGCACTGGTCCTGCAATCCCTTGACGACGACAAGGCAGAAGACGTCGTGCAGATTGATCTGCGCGGCCGCACTGCCATGGCTGATTACATGGTGATCTGTTCCGGCCGCTCGTCTCGTCAGGTGGCTGCCATTTCCGAAAAGTTGCTGGTTCGGCTGAAAGATGAGTTCCGCCTGACCGCGCGTTCGGAAGGCAAGGAAACCGGCGATTGGGTGCTGCTGGATACGGGCGACGTGGTTGTTCATATCTTCCGCCCCGAAGTGCGCGAGTTCTATCAACTCGAAAGCATGTGGCAGGTGGCGCCGGACGCCGCATAGATGCGGCTGCATCTGTGTGCCGTGGGGCGGATACGGTCCGGCCCCGAACGCGCCTTGATCGACGATTATCTCAAACGGTTTGACCGCACCGGGCGGGCGCTGGGCCTTGGTCCGGTGCGCGAGCATGAGGTCGAGGACAAACGCGGCGGCGGCATGGAGGCCGAAGCGGCCTTGCTGGACCGGGCCTGTCCTTCGGGGGCGGTGCGGGTGGTGCTGGATGAGCGCGGCGAGATGATGACCTCGCCCGACTTTGCCGCGCGTCTGGCCCGCTGGCGTGATCAAGGCGCGCAGGATCTGGCGTTGCTGATTGGCGGGGCGGATGGCTTGGCCCCCGATCTGCGCGCGGGTGCCGATGCTGCGCTGTCACTGGGGGCGATGGTCTGGCCCCATGCTTTGGCGCGGGTGATGCTGGCGGAACAGCTTTACCGCGCCGCAACGATCCTGGCCGGAAGCCCGTATCACCGGGCTTGAGGCCGCTCTCCCGCTTGATCTGGGCATTGCCCCTTGGCCATGCAGTGCTTAGACAGTGCCAAGAAGCGGAGACACCCGATGACCCAGACGAAACGCCAAGTGAAACCCGTCGTACTGTGCATTCTCGATGGCTGGGGGATCAACCCGAACACCGAGGGAAACGCGGTTGCCCTGGCGAATACGCCGAATTTTGACCGGGTGATGGCGACCTGTCCGCATGCCACGTTGACCACCTTTGGCCCCGATGTCGGGCTGCCGACCGGGCAAATGGGCAATTCCGAGGTCGGGCACACCAACATTGGCGCGGGCCGGGTGGTGGCGATGGACCTTGGCCAGATTGATCTGGCGGTCGAGGATGGCTCGTTCGCCAAGAACCCCGCCTTGCAGGAATTCATCACGACGCTGCAAGGCTCTGGCGGCACCGCGCATCTGATGGGCGTGGTGTCGGATGGCGGCGTGCATGGGCATATCAACCACCTGAAAGCCGCCGTGCGCGCGATCACCGAGGCGGGCGTACCGGTGGTGATCCACGCGATCACCGATGGCCGCGACGTCGCGCCAAAATCAGCGGCGGGCTATATGCAGGACCTGTTGGCAGATCTGCCCGAAGGCGCGCGGGTCGGCACCGTGGTCGGGCGCTATTGGGCGATGGACCGCGATTCGCGGTGGGAGCGCGTGCAGCGCGCCTACAAGGCAATTGTGCGCGGCGAGGGGCAACTGGCCGCCGATCCGCTGACGGCCATTGATCAGGCCTATGACGCGGGCGAAACCGACGAGTTCATCCCGCCCACCGTGATCGACGGCTTTGCCGGCGCACGCGGCGGAGACGGGTTCTTTTGCCTCAATTTCCGCGCCGACCGCGCCCGCGAGATCCTCGCCGCCGTCGGTGCGCCCTCGTTCAACGGGTTTCATGTGGGGCACCGGGTGAAATGGGCGATGATGCTGGGCATGGTCGATTACTCGGTGGCGCATATTGCCTTCATGCATACGGCGTATCCCAAAAAGACCATTGTCAACACGCTGGGCCATTGGGTTGCGGCGCAAGGGCGCACGCAATTCCGGCTGGCCGAGACCGAGAAATACCCGCATGTCACGTTTTTCCTGAACGGTGGCCGCGAGTTGCCCGAGGAGGGCGAGGATCGTTTCATGCCCGCCAGCCCCAAGGTTGCGACGTATGATTTGCAGCCCGAGATGTCCTCGGCCGAGGTGACGGATCGGTTTGTCGCGGCAATCGAGCATGGCTATGACCTGATTGTCGTCAATTACGCCAACCCCGATATGGTCGGGCACACCGGCATTGTCGCGGCGGGGATCAAGGCCGTCGAGGCGGTTGACGCGGGGCTTGGCCGGGTCATGGCGGCGCTCGAGGCGGCGGGCGGCGCGATGCTGCTGACCGCCGACCACGGCAATTGCGAGATGATGATCGACCCGGAAACCGGCGGCCCGCACACCGCGCACACCGTCAACCCGGTGCCCGTGGCGCTGATCGGCTGGCCAGAGGCTGTGACGCTGAACAGGGGCCGACTGGCCGATGTCGCGCCAACGCTGCTGGAGATGATGGGGCTGGAACAACCGCCTGAAATGACCGGCCATAGCCTGATGGCGCGGGGCTGAGGATGCGGTTTGCACGGGCCTTGGCGATTGCGGCTTGTCTGGCTGGGGCTCCGGCTTTGGCCGAAACCGGCGACCCGGTGGAAACCGCGCGCGCGGCGGCTTTGTCCCTGCTCTCGGCGATTGATGGGCTGGCCGATGCCCACGACGCGCCCGATCAGGTGATTGCCCTGACCAGCGCGATTCAGGCGCATGAAGCCGGGTTGTCGGCGCTGCGGGCCGGGCTGCGCGATGCGACGCTGCGCGAGGCGACGATCAACCGGGTTCTGGAGCGCCAACAGGCCGACGTGTCGCGGCTGTTGGGCGCAATGATGGCGGTCGAGCGCATCGAAGGCCCGGTGATGCTGGTGCATCCGCAAGGCCCGCTGGCGACGGCGCGCGCGGGCATGATGATGGCCGACCTGGCCCCCGCGATGCAGGCCCGCGCGCAGACCATCGGCCAATTGGCGCGCGAGTTGGCGGAATTGCGCGGGCTGCAACAGGTCGCGATCGAAACGCTCGATCTGGGTCTGGCCAGTCTGCAAGGCGCGCGCACCGAGTTGTCGCAGGCGATGGCGGATCGCCGGAACCTGCCGCCGCGCGTGGCCGAGGATGAAACCCGCATGATGGTCTTGCTGGAATCGGTGCGCACCCTGGAGGAACTGGCCACCGGGCTGGCGATGCGCCCCGCCGGCGTCTCCGCCAATTTGCCGGTGTTCGAAGCTTCGCGCGGGCGGCTGCCCTTGCCGGTGGTCGGCACGGTCCTGCACCGCGCCGGAGGGGCCGACGCCGCCGGGATCATCCGCCCCGGTCTTGTGCTGGCGACCGAACCGGGGGCCCTGGTGGTGTCGCCGTGGCACGGCTCGGTACGCTATCGCGGCCCCTTGCTGGATTATGGCAACGTGATCTTGATCGAACCCGGCGAAGGGTGGTTGATCATTCTGGCCGGGCTGGATGTGGTCTATCCCCGCATGGGCGAAGTTCTGGCGCAAGGCGATGCGCTGGGTCTGATGCCCGGCGGCGAGCAGTCCGGTGACGAGTTTGTGCAAAGAGACCCGGTAGCGGGACGCAGTGAAACCTTGTATCTGGAACTCAGAGAGAACGGGCTGGCCATTGACCCCGGCGAGTGGTTCGATTTGAGTGAGAGATGATCTGACACGGCACCACCGCCGCCTCTCTGGGCGCGGGATGGGTCCAGCGAGACGGGAAAGAATGATGAAGAAATATCTTGTGGCCGTCTGCGCCGGTGTTCTGAGCGGCGCATTGATCACGACGCAGTGGGTTGGCCCGCTGCTTGCGCAAGAGCAGGAAAGCGAGACGACGATCTATGAGCAGCTCGATCTGTTCGGCGACGTGTTCGAACGCATCCGCTCGCAATATGTGACCGAGGCGGATTCGGGTGCGCTGATCAACGCGGCGATCAACGGGATGCTGAATTCGCTCGATCCGCATTCCAGCTACCTGCCGCCCGAAGACTATGAAGACATGCGCGTCCAGACCCGCGGCGCGTTTGGCGGGCTGGGCATCGAGATCACCCAGCAAGAGGGCTATGTCCGCGTCATCACACCGATCGACGACACACCTGCGTTTCATGCCGGCGTGCAGCCCGGTGATCTGATCACGGCGGTTGATGGGGTCTCGCTGCTGGGGCTGACCTTGCCCGAAGCGGTGGATCTGATGCGCGGCCCGGTTGGCTCCGAGATCATCGTCACCCTGCTGCGCGAAGGCGTGGCCGAGCCGTTCGACCTGTCAATCATCCGCGACACGATTCAGATTCGCGCGGTGCGCAGCCGGATCGAGGGCAGTATCGCCGTGATGCGGGTGACCACGTTCAACGAACAGACCTATGACAATCTGGCCCAGCAGCTGGAAGAGGCCATTGCCGAGCTTGGCGGGATCGAGAACCTGCAAGGCGTGGTTCTGGACCTGCGCAACAATCCGGGGGGTCTGTTGCTGCAAGCGATCAGTGTATCGGATGCGTTCCTGGAGCGCGGCGAGATCGTCTCCACCCGTGGCCGCGATGAGACCGAAGGCGAGCGCCACAACGCGACCCCCGGCGACCTGATCGAGGGGCGGCCGATGGTGGTGCTGATCAACGGCGGTTCGGCGTCGGCGTCGGAAATCGTGGCGGGTGCGCTGCAAGATCACAACCGGGCGGTTGTTGTCGGCGAGCGCAGCTTTGGCAAAGGGTCGGTGCAATCACTGATCCCGTTGCGCGGCAATGGTGCGATGCGGCTGACGACGGCGCTGTATTACACGCCGTCGGGTCGCTCGATTCAGGCGCTGGGCGTGGCCCCCGATATCGTCGTGCATCAGCCGCGCCGCCTGGATGATCCGGTTGCTCCCGAAGAGGAGGCGCGCCCGGAGCGCACCGAATCCTCGCTGCGCGGATCGTTGCGAAACGGCACCATCACCGACGATGAGCGCCGCCAGATCGAAGAAGAGGAGCGCGCCGCCGAAGAAGTCGCCCAGCTTCGCACCGAGGATTATCAACTGGCCTATGCTTTGGATATCCTGCGCGGGCTGGCGGCGATACGCGGTCGCTGAGGGGGGCGCGGATGAACTCTGACGCGGTCAAGGGCCTGCCGTATCGTCCGAATGTCGGCGTGATGCTGATCAATGACAACCGGCTGATCTTTGCCGCGCAGCGCTTCGATTCCGAAGTGCCGGCGTGGCAGATGCCGCAGGGTGGCATTGATGAGGGGGAGGACCCGCAAAAGGCCGCGCTGCGGGAGTTGGAGGAAGAAATCGGTGTGCCGCCCGCGCTGGTTCAGGTGGTCGCGGAAACGCCCGATTGGCTGACCTATGATCTGCCGCTGGAAATCGTGCCGCGGATCTGGAAGGGGCGTTATCGGGGGCAGAAACAGAAATGGTATCTGCTGCGCTATCTGGGCCGCGATGATCAGATAAATCTGGCCCAGCCGCACCCGGAATTCAGCGAATGGCGCTGGATTCCGTCGGGGGAAATCGTCGAGAAGATCGTGCCTTTCAAACGCGATATCTATCGGCAGGTGGTGGCGCAGTTCCGGCCTTATCTGGACTGAGAGACGCCTGCTGTCCCCCCGTGGGACAGATCGTGAGACTTGTAAAATCAAGGGCTTACCATGCAGCGTTTACCGCATTTTAACGCCTTTCACCCCGTCACGGACAAAACCGCGCCCTAACCCGGTGTCGCCGCTGATCCTGCAAGGATGCCGCCGTCAACGGTGAGTTCCGCCCCGGTCATATAGGCCGCCTCGTCCGAGGCCAGCAGCACGGCGATTGCCGCGACCTCTTGTGGGGTGCCGAAACGCCGCATCGGCGTGTCGGCAACCATCGCGGCGGCACGGTCGGCGCGGTCGGGACCATTGCCCAACATCGGCTCCCACATCGGGGTCAGGATGGCGGCGGGGTGGATCGAGTTGCAGCGGATATTCAGCCCCTGACTTGCGCAATAGAGCGCGACACTCTTGGTATGATTGCGGATCGCGGCCTTTGACGCGGCATAGGCGGCGGCCATGGGAATTCCCACCATCCCGGAGCGCGACGAGATATTCACGATGGAACCTGCCCCCTTTGGCCGCATCGCGCGAATGGCATAGCGACAGCCCAGAAACGTGCCGTCAAGGTTCACGGCATGGACCGCGCGCCAATCGGCCAGTTGCGCGTTTTCGGGGTCGTGGGACGGCGGCGCGCCAGTGTGCGGCCCCTCGAATCCGGTGATGCCGGCGTTGTTCACCAGCACATCGAGGGTGGGAAACTCCTTGGCAAGCGCGGCCCAATCGGCCTCGGATGCGACGTCGAGCCGTGCGAAACGCGCGCCGATGGCGTCGGCGGTTGCCTGGCCGGTTGCACCGTCAATATCGGTGACAATGACCTGCGCGCCCTCCGCCTGAAAGGCCCGGGCAATGGCCGCACCGATGCCGCGCGCGGCCCCGGTCACGAGGGCGGTTTTTCCGCTGAGTCTTGGCATGTGTCGTCCTTGGGGTTGGAAAATGCAGAGCAAACACCGGTCGTCGGTGACGCGCGGTGCCTGTGAAAAGCGGTTTGCCGGATTACCGGTGGCGCTTGTCCATTGTCATTTCCCCCCTCGGTTTGACCCGGGCATCGTAAAAGGCCCGGACGCGGTTTTCAAGCGGCGTGCCCTGTCAGGCAGTGGCTGCCTCGTGCTGCTCTTTGGGGTCGGTGCGCGGATCGAGCGCCATTGCCACCGGTGTCACGTCCGGCAGAGGCACATATTTCTCGCGCTGATCTTCGGGCACGCAGGGCGCGGTGCGCACGCGGTACAAGACAAAGAGTGCATAGAGGATTGCCACGCCGGATTCGAACAGGAAAAAGCTGGAGGGGCCAAAGGCCGACATGAGCGCCGAGGCCAGCAGCGGGCCCAGTGTCGCGCCGACGGAATAGACCATCAGCAAGCGCCCCGAGGCGGCGATGTAAAACCGCCGTTCCAGCCGGTCAAAGGTTTGTGCGACGCAAAGCGGATAAACGCTGCTCATCGCGCCGCCAAACGCCCCGGCGACAATCAGCAAGGCGAAAAATGGCAAGCCGGACGCGACAAAGCTGGCGAGTGTGCCCCACGCCGCCCCGACGGCCAGAAGCGTCCCCGCCATGACAAGGCGGCGATCATAGCGATCCGCCAGCACGCCGATCGGAAGCTGGGCGATCAACCCGCCCAGCACCACGACGCTCATGAACAGGGCGGCCTCGGAGACGCCAAGCCCGATGCGGCGCGCGAAAACGATGCCCAGCGCATAGAACGAGCCAACCATCAGACCGGCGACGGCGGCCCCGACAACGCCGACCTTGGAGGCGGCAAAAAGATCGCGCACGCGCAGCACCCCACTGTTGCTGAGGTTCGGCTCGCCAAGGCTGGTCATGGCGATGGGGATCAGCGACAGGCCGATCATGGCGGCGGCGAGCATGAACAGGTCGGGCCCGGCGACATCGGCCAGATTGACCATGGTTTGTCCGGTCGCGATGGCGATGTAGAAGGTCAGCATGTAGAAACTGAGCACCCGACCGCGTGTCTCATTGCTGGCGCGGGTGTTGAGCCAACTCTCGATGCCGGCGGTCATGCCAGCGATGCAGAACCCGTTGATAACGCGAAAGAGTATCCACGCGACGGGATGGAAGAACGCCGCATAGGCGAGGGTGGTTGCCGCGGTGAGCGCGGCGAACACGGCAAAGGCGCGGATATGGCCGATGCGGAAAAACACATGTTTGGCGCGCAACCCGCCAAGCGCCAACCCCAGATAATAGGCGGCCATGACAGCCCCGGTCAGCGCCACGGGGTAATTCGCCGCCTCCATGCGCAGCGGCAAAACGACGCCCAGCAGACTGTTGCCCAGCATGAAGGCAGCGGTGCCGCCAAGCAGGGATTTCACCGAAGACAGAACCGCGCGGATGTTTTGTGTCATGGCGTGATGACATGGCATCGGGCCCCGGATTGCAAGACCAATTGCCGGTGCGCGCGTCGTTGGAAGCCGCTGGACGTGGCGGCGATTTTGGGCGAAAGTCGCGCAACACTTAACAGATGCAGGAACGACAGCCCATGAAACTCGGGATCTTCTTTCTGGTGATCGCCTATGTGCTCAGCCAGTTTTACCGCGCGTTCCTGGCGGTCCTCAGCCCGGTGCTGGGGGCCGAAATCGGCGCGCTGCCCGAGAATCTGGCGGTGTCCTCGGGGCTTTGGTTCCTGACCTTTGCAGCCATGCAGATCCCGGTTGGCTGGGCGCTGGATACGCTGGGCCCGCGGCGCACGGCGGCGTGGCTGCTGGGCGTGGCGGGGGGGGGGCGGCGCGCTGCTGTTCGCCCTGGCGCAAGGCCCGATGCATATTCATCTGGCGATGATCCTGATCGGCATCGGCTGTTCGCCGGTGTTGATGGCCGCCTATTACATCTTTGGCCGCATGTACCCGGCGGCGGTGTTTGCCACACTGGCCGGGGCGATCATCGGCTTCGGCACGCTGGGCAACCTGGCCGGAGCCTTTCCGCTGGCCTGGGCCGCCGAGACATTCGGCTGGCGGCAAACCGTCGGCGCGCTGGCGCTGGTCACCGTGATCGTCGCCCTGGCGCTGTTTCGCTTCGTGCAGGACCCGCCCGCCGTCGAGGATACCGGCACCGGCAAGGGCTCGTTGCTGGATATTCTGAAAATACGGGCGCTGTGGCTGATTTTCCCGCTGATGGCGGTCAACTATGTGCCCGCCGCCGGTATGCGCGGGTTGTGGGCGGGGCCGTATTTCGCGGATGTCTACGGCGCGAATGCGATCAGCATCGGCTGGGTGACGCTGGTCATGGCGATGGCGATGGTGGTGGGGTCGTTCACCTATGGCCCGCTGGATCGGCTGTTCAGGACGCGCAAATGGGTGGTGCTGGGCGGCAACCTGATGTGTGCCTCTGCGATGTTGGCGCTCTGGGCCGCGCCGGCGTCGGGCTATTGGACCTCGACGCTGCTGTTGGCGGCGGTGGGCCTGTTCGGGGCGTCGTTCCCGCTGCTGATGGCGCATGGCCGCAGCTTCATGCCGCCCAAGACGCTGGGCCGTGGCGTGACCTTGATGAACCTGTTCGGCATCGGCGGTGTGGGCGTCATGCAGTCGGTTTCGGCGCGGGTGCATGGCAGCGTGGCGCCGATCCCGCCCGAGGCCCCCTATCAGGCGATTTTCCTGATGTTCGGCGTGCTTATGCTGATCGGTTGTGCCATTTACCTGTTCAGTCAGGACCGCACCGACTGAGGGACCATTGCGCATGATCACCTATCCCGCCGAATTCAACGCCCGCAAGGAGGCGCTTTTTGCCGCCTTGGCGCAGATGGACGGCGGCGGGCACCGGCTGCGCCTGCCGATGGTGTCCTATCGCGATTTCCCCGAGACCGAGGGCCGGGTCACCGCCGCCTTGAGTCGCGCCAAGAAACAGCCGGCGGGCCGGGTGGCGAAGGCGCTGAAACACTGGCTGGTGCGCGGTCAATACAATGGCGCGCGGCGATACTTTGCGCGGCACCCGGATCGACTGGCCGTCGCGTGGAACGGGCTGGGCGGGTCGCGTGGCGCGTTCTTGCAAGGCGCGCGCGATGCCGGGGCGGGGGTGCTTTATGCCGAGCTGGCCCCTTTTCCGGGCCGCGTCACGCTGGACCCGAACGGCGTGAACGCACAAAGCAGCGTGCCACAGGACCCCGCGTTCTATGCCGCCTGGGCGGGACAGGACGCGCAGCGCAACGGCGACGGTTGGCGCGCGGTCGGGCAGGGCATGACCGCGCGGCCCAGCCGTCGCAGCGATGTTGGGCAGGGCTCGGACGCGCTCCCTGACACGCCATTCCTGTTTTGCCCGTTGCAGGTGCCCGATGACAGCCAGGTGACGCTGTTCTCGGGCTGGTGCGGCGATATGGTGGGCTTTGTCGCCGCGCTTGGCCATGCAGCAAACCACCTGCCCGACGGGTGGCACCTGCGCCTCAAGGAGCACCCCAGCGCGCGACACTCGTTGCAGCCGCTGATTGAGCCGCTGCTGCGGGCAGGGCGCGTTGTGCTGGACAATGCCAGCGACAGTTTCGCGCAGATCGCCGCCAGCCGTGGGGTCGTCACGCTGAATTCCTCAATGGGATTGCAGGCGTTTTTCCACGACAAGCCGGTGGTGTCCTTGGGGCGCGCGTTCTGGGCGCTGCCCGGATTGGTGACCCCGGCGGCCGGGCAAGCCGAGTTGGAGGATTTGTTTGCCGCGCCGCAGGAACTGCGCTTTGACGCACGGTTTCGGGCGCAGGTCATGAACTGGCTGGATCAGGTCTATTACCCGGTGTTCGAATGGTCCAAGGGCCAGCCACCGAGGTTCGACAAGGCCGCCTTTGCCGCAAAATTGGCACAGGCGCGTGGCCTGCCCGGATAGGCGTTGCCAAGCGTGCCTGTTCGCGACATCATCTGAAACCCTGTGGCACATGAGATCGCATGGCACTTTCGTTTTTCTTGCGCGCAATCAGCCGGTTGCGCATCACGCCACCGATCCCCGCGCCGGGGCGATCGGGCGTGGCGATTGTCCTGATCGCCAAGAACGAGGCGCGCCACATCACCGAATGGGCGCAGTTTCATCACCGTGCCGGGGTGCGCCATGTCTTTGTGTATGACAACGCCAGCACCGATGGCACCGCCGAGGTCCTGCGCGCCGCGCTGCCCGCGGATGCCGTGACGGTCGTGCCCTGGGCGCAGAAGCGGTTTCGCACGCAACGAGGCCGCGAGATTCACAATCAGGTGTTGGCCTATGCCCATGCGGCGGTGAATTTCGGCGCCGATTTCCGCTGGTTGGCGTTCATTGATGTCGATGAGTTTCTGGTTCCGGTGACCGCCCGCTCGATCCCCGAGGCGCTGGAGGGGTTGGACGCGCACGCGCATGTCTCGTTGCCGTGGCAGATGTTCGGGCGCTGCGGCAATACCCAGCCGACCGATGGTGCGGTCTTGCGCAATTATCTGCAGCGGGCGGCAGACCCGTTCGCGCTGCGCCACGGGCTGAATTTCAAATGTCTCGTTGATCCGGCGCGGTTGACGGAAATCGGCGTGCATGGCTTTGGTGTGGATGGCAAGAATGAGGGCGTCAATGATGCCGGCCGACCTGCGGCACACAAGGACCGCAAGAACCCCGATTTTGCCTCGCGCGAGCGGCTGCAACTGAACCATTATTACACGCGCTCGGATGCCGAATTGCAGGCCAAGATCAAGGGCGGCGCGATTTCGGACGTCGAGGCCGAAAAACACGCGCGCCGGGTGATGCGCATCGTCGACGCCATCGAGGCCGACACCGTCGAGGATCGCACGGTTCTGGCGTTTCTGGACCGGATTGGTGCCGCGAATCCCTAGGCGTTCGCCGATTGCCCGGGGGCGGTCGTTTCGTGCTTTTCCTTGCGCTGTGCGCACGATATACGGCGGCGTCCCTGATGAGATGGGGCGGTTGTTTGGAGATATCCTCATGGGTTATCGGATTGTCGTAGTGGGCGCCACGGGCAACGTGGGTCGCGAAATTCTGAACATTCTTGCTGAACGGGAGTTCCCTGTCGACGAGATCGCCGCTTTGGCGTCACGTCGCAGCCTTGGGACTGAAATCAGCTTTGGTGATAAAACACTGAAATGCAAGGATCTGGAGCAGTTCGATTTCACCGGCTGGGATATTGCCTTGTTCGCGGTTGGCTCTGAGGCGACCAAGATTTACGCGCCCAAAGCGGCCGCGTCGGGCTGCGTGGTGATCGATAACTCGTCGCTGTATCGCTATGACCCCGATGTGCCGCTGATCGTGCCCGAGGTGAACGCGGATGCGGTGCTGGGCTATCAAAAGAAGATGATCATCGCCAACCCGAATTGCTCGACCGCGCAGATGGTTGTGGCACTCAAGCCATTGCATGACCGGGCGCGCATCAAGCGCGTGGTGGTGAGCACCTATCAATCCGTGTCCGGCACCGGCAAGGAGGCGATTGACGAGCTGTGGAACCAGACCAAGGGCATTTTCGTGCCGGGTCAAGAGGTTGCGCCCTCGGTCTACCCCAAGCAGATCGCCTTCAACGTGATCCCGCATATCGACGTGTTCCTGGATTCCGGCGATACCAAGGAAGAATGGAAAATGGTTGCCGAGACCAAGAAAATCCTGGACCCGGCGATCAAGGTCACCGCGACCTGCGTGCGGGTGCCGGTGTTCGTGGGGCACTCGGAGTCGATCAACATCGAGTTCGAGGATTTCCTGGCCGAGGATGAGGCCCGCGAGATCCTGCGCGAGGCCCCCGGCATCATGGTTGTCGACAAGCGCGAGGCCGGCGGTTACATCACGCCGATCGAATGCGTCGGCGATTATGCCACCTATATCAGCCGTATCCGTCAGGATTCGACCATCGAGAACGGCATCAACCTGTGGTGCGTGTCGGACAACCTGCGCAAGGGTGCTGCGCTGAATGCGGTGCAGATCGCCGAAGTTCTGGGGCAGCGCTGCCTGAAAAAGGGCTAAGCGCCAACCAAAGGCAAAGGGAAACGGGCTGCCTGCGACGGCGGCCCGTTTTCGTTTTGGCCCTACTTTTGGGTCATTTCCCGCAGTTTCTCCATGCCGACCGCGTTTATTTGATCCAGTTGATTGTAGATCTCATAGTCCGGCGCATAGAAATCCAGCATCTCGGCGCGCAGCTCGGGCGACAAGTGCAACGGGGTCTCGCGGACCTCGCTGACGTTCTGACGGGGCAAAGTGCCTGACACTTTCAGGGCCGCGAAAATCTCGGGGATATAGTCGTTCATCCGCTCATAGGGGATGATCACATCTGCCAGATTTTTGCCTTCGGCATCGACAAAAAAATTGCTCTGCAGGTATTTCTTGCCGCCTTCGCGCTGCGTATTCCAGTCGCGGGCGTGCCAGAATTCTTCGAATGTCATATCGGCGCGCAGCGGGCTATCGACGTTGTTTCCCCGGCGATACCGATACCAGGAATTGATCCAGGACAGCGGCTCGCGCATCACGCCGAATTTGAAGAACGTGTCGAAATTGAATTTGGGATTTCGGAACAAAAACCCATACTCGGCCGCGATGGCCCCCAGCTTCATGTGTTTGCGTTCTGGCGATCCCGCCCGCATGATTTCGGCATGCAGGCACAACACGGAGTCAATCGACGTCGATGCGGTTTTGGTGTTCGCGACAAAGACGAACCGTTTTCTTACACCTATCAGCATTCGGGCTATTCTTCTGTTTTGAGGTGAGCCAATTTCTGGCTCATGACACGGGCGACTGAGTCTGGATCGAAGGGTTCGTCCAGAAAGGTAAACAACGGCCGCAGAGCGTCATGGTCTCGGACGTAATCGTTATAATGCATGCGAATTCCGCTGTCCGGATGCTTGGACAGATAGGCGTCAAAGAGGGCCTCGGCGCTGACCAATTGGCTGCGTACCGTGTCTTCCGGGGTCGTGACCCACCAGCCAGACCTTGTGACCTCGCCATGATCGCGGGTGTTGAAAATGAACCGCGCATTGGGGAAGAATGTACGGGCGAAATCGAGTGTGATGTTGAAATTCTTGGGGTTTTGGGCCCAGCGAATCTCTTTGAAACCGCTGATCCGGGTGCCCTCGGGCGGCGACAGGATCTGATTGGTAAACACCTCAGCCAAGGCGCGGCCATAAAGGTCCGGGTTTATTCTTTCGCCACCATACCAAGGGATTGTCGGCGGCGAGGGGCTATCGCGCCGCTGCATCCTGCGCAAATTTGGGTTATTCAGAACAGTATTCCAAGCCAGCGCAAGGGGTTCCAGCGCGTGGGCATTTTCGCCCCGCACGCAGGCCCCATCCAGCGAGTTCAGGAGGTTTTGCATCAGCGTCGAGCCAGAGCGACCGTAAGTGACGACAAACACGAACTTTTCAATTTGCTGAGTTTTATCAGAAATTTTCGGCACCATTTTGGGTCGCTACAATTGTCAGCGTGGCCTTTACCGATATACGCATCCCGGACCCCTGCCAACCCAAAATGCAGCGCCGCGAAACGGGCCTTTACGGCGATGCATGGGAGTGCGAAACCTGCGGCATGACCGTGATTTCTCCTCCTCCTGCTGTGTCGGTTATTGTCGCAGTCTATAACGTCCGGGACCACATCGCCGAGGCTATCGCGAGCCTGCAATCCCAGAGCTTTGCCGATTTCGAGGCCCTGGTGATCGACGATGGCTCACGCGATGGCTCGGGCGAGATCGCGGCGCAGGCCTGGGGCGATGACCCGCGATTCCGGCTGATCCAGCAGCGTAACATGGGGCTGTCGGGCGCGCGCAACACCGGGCTGGCGCTGGCGCGCGGGCAGTTTCTGACCTTTCTGGACGGCGATGATACCCTTGCGCCGGCGTTCCTGGGCGCGCTGCATGCCGCGATCGAGCGCGAGGGCACGGCATGGGCGGCGTGCGGCGTTGATCTGACCTATCCTGACGGCGCGGTGGTGCCGCATACCGCCCTGCACGGGGCAGAGGCCTGGGGCGCGGATCGCAGCCTCGATCTGTCGGATGCCTGCGCTGCGGTGCAGGTTTTTCCCTCGGCCTGGAACAAGCTCTTTCGGCGCGCGGCCTGGGGGGCGCTGCGGTTTCCCGAGGGCAGTTGGTACGAGGATCACGAGGTCTATTGGGCCTTTGCGGCGGCCCATCCGCGGCTTGCCTATGTGGCGCGGCCGCTCTATCGCCACCGGCGCGACCGTGACGGGCAGATTACCGGCACCGACAGCGACCGCGTGTTCGAGCAATTCGCGGTGTTGGAGCGGCTGCGGCCCCTCGTTCTGGGGGGCGGGTTTGACAATGCGGCGACGGGGTTTGCCCGTCTGGCAACGCGGTTGGTGCATGAGCGCGCGCTGGTCGTCAAGGATCGGGCGCGGCGGCGCCGGTTCCTGGCGGCGATCACCACGCATTTCAAGGCTTGGGGCATTGCCTATACGCCGCATGGCGACCTGACGATCAGCCGCGGGCTGGGGCTTGCGCTGGCGGGGAAAACGCCGGTGTCGGTGATTGTGGTGGCGGACCCGGCGCAGCCCGACGCGCTGGCGCGCGGATTGCAGGCCCTGGAGCAGCAAAGCATGGCCGATTTCCAACTGTTGGTGCTGGCCCCGCCTGACGTTGCGGTTCCGGCGCATCTGGCCTGCGGGCAGCCTGTCGAGCGGGTCGATCTGGCGCAGATCGACGCGCTGCAGGGCCGCCTCATGGGGGCGGCGGTGGTGATCTATGCGCCGGGCGAGCAGCCCGTGCCGGATGGATTGATGTGGCTTGTGAACACCTTGGAGGACAGCGGCGCGGCACTGGCTTTTGCGGCCCTTGATCGTGACCGGGGCGGGTTCCATGACGGATGGGTCGATAACCGCGTGGCAGGATGCGACCTGGCCGAGTTGCCGTTTCTGGGCGCATTGATCCCGATGGGCGCGCAGCAGGCGCTGCGGCTGTATCCAATGCTGGGCAATCGGATCATGCGGCCGGACCTGTTGCGGAGTATCCCCGCTTTAGCCGGCAAAAACATGGACCTTTGCGCGGTTCAGGGCGCGGTGCTGTTCAGTGCCCTGGCCACGGATCGCGTGGGCTATACGCGCTTGCCGGTTGCCACGCTGGCGCAAGCGCCAACCGGGACGGCGACGCCGTTGACCTGCGCGATCTGGGCGCGCGCGCTTCCGGCACGTCACGACGCAGACCTGCCTGCGGGTTGGCGCGGCACGCTGTTTTTGCGGATGGTGCGGGCGCAACTGGGTGGCAAGGCCGGGCGTTTGGCGTGGCTTTGGGTGGTGTGCGTGGCGTGGCTGATGGGCTTTGGTCGTGCCGAGCGCGGCGTGGACCCTGACCATGAGTACCCGCGCTGGGTGTACCGGGCCTTGCGGCACCGCTAGCGCGCGGTGCGGTTGCATCGCGGCGCTGAACCCGCCATAAAAGCGCCTAGATTTCCTCGGGCTTCCAAGGCTGTTCCCATGATCCCGTTTCGCACGAGCCTTGGCGCGATCTTCCGATGCGAGGCCGACTTTTCGAGTTGGTGGGCGCTGAATCTCGACTTCTACGACAGCGCGGGCAAGTCGATTTTGTTCCATGTTTCCGTGCGCCGTGATGAGAACCTGATCGTCATCAATCGACGCAGTGCGGCGGGATGGCACCGGGAAATCAGATTTCCACGAGTGTTTCAGCGCCGCCCGGTTTCTGTCGAGATCACCTTTGCCCGCGGCCGTGTGATTGTGTCGGTCGGCGGCGAGAAAGTCGGGCGATTCGATGGAATGCCGCGATTCGATCGTGCTGGGCGATTCTTTTTGCGTCGGGGATTCAAGGATTTACGCAAGATTGCCTTTGTCGATATCGAAGGGCCTATGGTCCATGAAAGCCTCGAGATCGAAAGCCCGGCGTTTGCCATCGCCTATACCGGCATTCCCCGGCTGAACGACTCGCTTGAGGTGGTGCTGCAAGGCATGACCGAGGACTCCTTGCCCAAGGGTTGCAAGCCTGTGTTGCAGATCGAGGGCTTCGAGAGCGATATCCCCGCGGTTCTGCTGCCGCTGGTGTATCTGTTGCCGCAGGATCCGCAACGGCGGCGCGCGCACGAGTTGGCCGCGATTGTGCCCGGTCGGGTATGGGATGCCGGTCTGGACCGGCTGGCGATGACGTTCACCGATGGGGCTGGCGGGGTGCTGGCGCAGATTACCGTGTCGCGTGAAGACCTTGCGGCCCGGATCGGCGGGCTGGCGGACTCGGGCGGGCTGGACTTGAATGATCGCGCGGCCTTGCTGGCCATCGAACACGCGCGCCACGCGGGTCTTCTGCCTTTGCTGACGCAGGACCAGATGCGGGTACTGCTTGCGGTCGCTGATCGGTTCCGGCTGGCGCGATACCTGCTGGACGCCGCCCCCGAGCCCGAGGTCTTGACGCGTGATCTGCCGTCGCTGACGGTTGACGATCAGGGGCAGCGGGTGGAGGCGTTGCGCAACCATGTCATGCAGACCCTGCGCGACGCCCCACAGACCGACGCCATCGCGCTGCTGCGATCGGGGATCGCGGAAAATGCGCTGCGCCCCGAGGCGATCGTCACCTTGCTGACGGCGATGACCGAGTGGTTCTGCCTCAATGGCGGAATGTCGGATCTGGCGCGGCTTTGGCGCGACCTGAACCTGCCGGGATTGACCGCGCCCGAGGCCGAACAGGATGCATGGACAACCTCGGCTTTGCTGCCGTTTTACTATGCGCAGGGTCAATTCGATGCCGTTGCCCTTGCGCTGCGGCAGTTGGCCCTTGTGAGCACAGGCTGGGTCTTGACGCCGAATATCGGCTGGGTGCTGCAAGAAACCGCGCGAAACGCGCCGGATATCGACGGTCGCCTTGCCTCCAGCGCGCAGAAGGAGGCGATTGTCTTGAATGCCGTGATCTGGCTCAAGGCGCGCGCCGGTCAATATTGGGAGCGCACGCCGTGTCGTTGCGTGATCGCGGGGATGGTCGCGTTGCTGTCCCGCGCAGAGATCTTGTCGCCGCACCGCGCGGATGCGTTGCAAGGAGCGCTGTTGCGGACCTATGCGTTGACGCCGTCGTTTTGGGAGGCCGTGGATCAATCGCTCGACGCGCATCGCTGGACCTTGCCGTTGGAATTGCAGCACGCGCGGGCGGCGTTCGACGAACTCCGGGCGCGGCTCGAAAGCGGCGCGACCACCACGCCGGAAGCCCGCCGCGAGATCGAGACGCTGTTGCATCGGTTTCACAAGTGGCGTGTGAAGGGTCGCCAGCACTATGGGCGCGAGTTGCTGGGGCCAGCGGGCGAGAGCCATGAACCCGGCGCGCTGCCCGGTTTCGAGGCCTGCCGCCAGACCGGCATCGACGCCAACGAAGCCGCCTTGCGGTATCTGGCGCACCCGTCGATCACGCGCCCCGACGGACCACCGACTGCCGCGATCTCGGCGGCGGCGGCACAGGGGCTGATTGCGGCGCATCAAGTCGTGGAGCATTCGCCTCAGTATGCGGCGCAGGTCTTGCTGTTCAAACAGGCGCCCGTGTTGCTGGAGCGCCCGGATAAGGTGGTCTTGCAAGATGTCATCAGCGCGATGGAGACCACGGCAAGCGCGCCCGCCCGCTATTTGGGCATCGGTATCGGGCTGATCCTGGCCAACCTCCTGTTGTCGCAGAACCGCGAGGCGGAGGCTGAAACGCTGGTGCGGCGGGTGGTGGATCTGGTGGCGGCCTTGCCCGAGGATTGGATGCGGCAGGAATTGATTGTTGCGCCCGCCCCCGATTTGGCGATGCTCAGGCTGCGAGAGGCGCACCCGGATCACCCGCTGACCGGGCTGGCGCAGGAGGCGCTGGGCCGCTCGACCCATGCGGAATTGTTGCACCCCAAGGCACAGCCGCGAAAGCCGGACACAAACCCGATGCTGGACACGGTGGTGTGCCTGTACACCTGTCGCGCCAATCTGCACACACGGGTGGCGGTGATCCGCGCGGGCTGGATGCGGCTGTTGGCTGATATCGGGGTGCCCTGTCTGATTTTTGTCGGCGGCGGCGAGGGTGAGCGCAACGGCGATATCGTGAGCCTCGATGCGCCCGACGATTATGAGGGTCTGCCGCAGAAAACCCTGGCGATGGTGCGCTGGGTGTTTGAAAACACGCGCTATTCCTACATGGTCAAGGTGGATGACGACTGTTTTCTGGACCCGCAGGCCTATTTCAGCGATCTCGCCTATCAGAAACACAACTATTATGGCCGCCCGCTGATCCGACATCGCGGGAACATGGATCGCACCTGGCATATGGCGAAATCGTCCCATCCGCGCGGGCGGTTGGAACTGGACAAATCGCCCGAACCCTCGGTCTATGCCGATGGCGGATCGGGGTACACGCTGTCGCGGCGGGCAATGGAAGTGCTTTGCAAAATCGCCGAGACGCCGCTGGGCCAAGAGCTGATCCATACCTCGTTCATGGAAGACAAGCTGACCGGGGATTTGCTCAAGATGGGTGGCATCCCGGTGTCGGGCGAAGATTACCGCATTGCGGTGCTGCGCCGCACGAAACCGGGCGGGCCGCTGGTTCCGGCGTGGCAGAACGGGTTCTTGCCGTTTGCGGGCTCTGGCGTGAAGCTGGCGCATCTGGACGGCCATGAAAAGCAGGACGAAGTTCTGGCTGGCAGTCGCACGCCCTGGCCGCAAGCCTACAAGGTGTGGCCCAGTTTTCAGCCGGTCCAACTGGGGTGGAACAGCAACACCCTGGACCTGATCTCGACGCCCGAAAAGCTGGCGGCGGTGAATACCGCGCCGGTCGCGGTGGTTGCCTGTCTGCGCAACGAGATGTTCATGCTGCCGCAGTTTCTGGCGCATTATCGAACGCTTGGCGTGCAGGGGTTCCTGATTGCCGACAATGGCTCGGATGATGGCAGTTTCGAATATCTCGACGCGCAACCCGATGTGGCCTTGTTCGCGGTCGATACCGAATACCGGCTGTCGCATTATGGCGTGGCCTGGCAACAGGCGCTGATCAGCAATTTCCGCGTCGGGCGCTGGTCGCTGGCGGCGGATGCCGATGAGTTCCTGTTCTGGAACGCCGCGCACACGGGGTCGCTGCCCGATCTGGTCAAGGACCTGGACGCCGAGGGGGCCGATGCTGCGCGGATCTTCATGCTGGACATGTATCCGCAAGGCTCGCTGGCGGGTGCCGATTTCAAGACCGCGGACCCGTTCGCGCAAGCCGGGTTCGTGGACCGCGATCCGTTCCTGACGACTTCGGGCGCGCGCGGGCCTTTTTCCAACTCAAGGATCTGGACCAGCGCACTGCGCCACCGGCTGATCCCCGGTTCGCGGGCCGAGCTGTTTGTGGCGCAGAAATATGCGCTGTTGAAATACCAGCCGTGGATGCGTCTGTCGGCCGGGTTGCATTTCGTGGCGGATATCAAACCGTCGCACCGCGAGTTGCTGTTTGCGCATTTCAAATACAACGCGGCCTTCCGCGCCAAGGCCGAAACCGAAGTCGCCCGCCAGCAGCATTTCAACGACGCCGAGGAATACCGCAAATATCTGGCGCTGATTTCCGAGGGGCGCGATGTGGTGTTTGATCCCGAGATCTCGGTGCGCTGGGATCGCTGCGCGTTCGTGCGGGCGCGGTTGACGGATTAAAACAGGGTTTCACGGTCAGGAAAGAACTCGGCGCGCAGCTTTTCGTTGGCGTCGGCGTTGGCCTCGCGGATGCGGAGCGCTTGCGCCTGTGTCAGCGTGACCGGGGTGCCCGGTTTTGGCAGCTTGCGCCGCAGGATCGCGTTGGCCAGCCGGAACACCGGGTTTGGATGGCCGGTTGGCAGATAGGCGGGCAAGCGTTGCGCCAAGCGCCGTGCAAGCGCGATTTCCTCGACACTGAGCGAGGGGTTCTTGCGCGTCGGCGTTGACAGCGGGCCACGGTCAATGCCGGTCACGTCGCAAAAATCATCCAGCAAATCGCCGTTGCGCAGCGCGTCTTTGGCGAACAGGCGCACCGTCAGGTTTTCGCGCCCGACCACCGAGGCCCAGAGCATGGCGCGGTGGTGGTAGTTCATGTGCGGCAGATAGGCGTCGATATGCTGATCAAGCGTGCTCATCTCGCCGCGCCGTATGGCCTCGGAATAGGTGGAGAGCATGAACTCCTCCTGCGCGCGATAATAGACGACATAGCGCACCTGCGTGAAATGCTTGGCGAGCATCTGATGCATCGCTTGCATCCGCTCGGCGGTGTGGAGCCACGCGTGGATTTGTTCGCTGGAGGCGAGATAGGTCTGCTCGGGCCATGTCTTGACACCCTCGCGCAGGCTGTCGTCGAAGCGGTCGACGAACGCCGCCTGACTGGCTTGCCCGCGCACCCCCAGCGCGCGCTGCTTGTTGGGCACCGCCAGCACGCCGCCCGCGCGGACGATACCGGCCAGCCCCAGCTCCATCTGCGCGGTGCGGCGCGGTGACAAGGGCTGATAGCGAATCCCCTGGCGGATCAGCGCGGCGCGGTTCTGCATCAGAAACGACTGGATCGTCGTGGTCCCGGTTTTCTGGGTTCCGATATGGATGATCGCCTTCATGCGGCGGCTTTGTAGAGCGCGATCAGGGCGTCCAGATGTTCGGGCATTTCAACGGGTGGATTGGCGCGCGACCAATACATCGCCGTGGTGGTGGTGCCGTCCAGGATCCGTGTGAGCACATGCGCGAAATCCGCCGTGTCGCCGGCTTTGAACACCAGATCCGGACACGCGCCCAGCTCTTGCGCGCCGCCGCGATCCGAGGTCAGAAGCGGGATATGCCGGGAATGCATCTCGATGGCGACCTGGGGCAGGTTGTCTTCCCATTGCACGGGCACCAGACCGACATCCACGTCACTGAGAAGTTCACGCAGGTCGTCGTGGGTATAGCCGTTCCTGTGCCGCAACGAGGCCAAACGGGGGGCGACCTCGGCCATCAGGCGAATGGCTTCGGCGTCACCGGTCCGGGCGGCGACGGTCAGCCGCACACGGCTGGCGATCTTTGGCGGCAAGGCATTGAGCGCGCGCATCAGGAAATAGAACCCCTTGTCGCGGCGCATATAGCCCAGAAACGCCAGATGAATGGTGCCGTCGGGGCGCAGAAAGCTGTCGCGCGGGTGGGTATGGTGCCACTGCTCCGCCTCGCGGGTGCCGATGTAGCGGGTCAACGCGATGCTGTGATCAATGCCGTAATGCACGGCGATCTGGCGCACCCGGTCCGAGACGCAGACCACGGCGTCGCAATGGGTGTTGATCAGCGCCACCATGCGACGGCGGCGGGCGCCAAACGCGGCGGCAGCCTCGGAGAGCGGGGCTTTGGGGGCGGGTCTGCGCGAGGCGGGCTGCGGCGCGATGGTGTCGGATGTGATGGCGTGCGGCGCCGCGGCGGTTGATGGCGTGACGGTTTGGTTTGGCGGCACCGGGGCCGCCGCGGCGCGGCGCGTGTGTCGCGCGTGCAAGACGGCGCGCAGTTGGCGCCAGGCAAAGCCAACCGAGGGGCGGAACAGCTTTTCATAAAACGCAGTGCCCGGCCCGGCACCGATGCGCGACAGGGTCCAGCCCATGGCATAGGCAACCCGCACCGAGCGCGGCTCTGGCTTGGCGGGCAGGCAGGTGGTGCAGCGCGCGCCGCCGTCGAAATCGCTGCAATGGCGCAATTCGCTCT
Source organism: Pararhodobacter sp. (assembly GCF_034676545.1). Taxonomy (NCBI): domain Bacteria; kingdom Pseudomonadati; phylum Pseudomonadota; class Alphaproteobacteria; order Rhodobacterales; family Paracoccaceae; genus Pararhodobacter; species Pararhodobacter sp. The sequence continues at coordinate 72,949 of NZ_JAUCBZ010000015.1, read as the reverse complement.
GCCACAGGTTCACCTGCGGGCAAATCGGGTAATAATTGTGCAGCGACAGGATGAATTTCGTGTTCGGCCAGCGCGGTTTGAGGGCCAGGACATGCGCGGGCAGGCCTTCGAGATTGTTGAAATGGATCACATCCCAGGGGCCGGTCTTGTCCACGAAAGCGGCAAAGGCGGCTTCGGTTTCCGGGTGATCCAGCTGTGCCGCGCCGCCGAATTCTGCATGTGACGGGGCCAGGATGCCGGAGTTGACCATGCAATATCGCGGGCTTGCGCCAGCCTCCAGGGTCACGACATGGGGCTTTCGACGATGCAAATCATGCGCAAGCCCGGCCGACAGAAACGCCGTTTCAAAGCCGCCACGCTGGGCGAGCCCGTCGATCACGTTGCGCTGGTAGACACTGACGCCGCCGCCGCGATTTTCCGCATCGCGATAATCGGCCCAGTTGTAATACAGGATCCTCAAGGCGTTTCCCCCGATGGCTCATCGTGGGTCGCTGGATTTTCCAAGGCATGGAGACGCCGGCCCATCTCGCGCATCTGTAACCGCACCGACGCCAGTTCGCCGCCCAGCAAGGCGACCAGATCGCTCATCCTGCGGGCGTCATCCGCCAGCGGGCGCGGCAGGTCCTGAATGAGTTGCGCGGTATCCAGGTTTGCGTGCGGCAAGTCCGCCAAAGCCGCGATCCCCGCTTTCGAGGCGTCGCGGATGGTGTCAAAATCCGTTTCCGGCCGGTTGGGTTTGGGCGCGGTCTCGGCCTCGAGGTTTTTCGTGGCGCGGGTGACGGCCCAATCAATCATCGGGTCGGGAAGATTGGCATGCAGATAGGCGCGCTTCAGGTCCACGACCCGATCATCGAGCCGCGGGTTCGGATCGCGCGGCGGAATGGTCATGGTCGGCAGGAACTCGCATCCGATCGCCGAGAGGAAATCAATGAACAGGGCGTTGTCTTGGCGCAAATCACGGTGGAAATGCCGGATCGTCACCTGTTCCGCGCCAAAAATTTCGATCCACGGCTGCAAGGCGCGGGCATAATCCCAATGGATGCGTTCCATGCCCGACTGCACACAGGTGTCGAAGTTGCCATGTTTGCTGCCCAGCTTGACCAGTTGGTTGTACCAGGCGTGCAGGTGGCTGTTGGGGGATCGCAGATAGGCCACAATCTTGACCGGGATGTCGGGCGCCGTGGCGAAAATCTCGCGCAGGCGGGTCACGGCGGCGGGGTGTTCGCCGATGCGCATGAATTCCTCGGTGCTGACAAGCAGGGATTGCCCGTCGTCAAGCGCGCGCACGACCTCGAACAACTGCGTCCAGACTTCCTCGGCGCTGTTTTCCGATTGGAACATCCGGTCGACGCTTTTGACCCCGGCCTCGGAGAGCAAGGCGTACGCCAGCATCGAGTGCTTGTTGAGATGTTGCGGAAAGGGCGAATACACCACGCCCTGACGCTCCATATCTTTCAGATTGTCCATGCAGAATTCCTGCAGCGCCGTGGTGCCGGTCTTGAAATGGCCGATGTGAAGGATAAGCGTCGGTGGGGTCGTCATAAATTCAAACTTTTCCAAATGACTCACGGATCATGCCATGAGTTCCTCATGCCGTGCGACGGCTTCGGCCAGGTCCGTGAAATAGGTCAAATGCCCTTGGTGCAGCAAAATCGCCGCATCGCAGAACTCGCGCAGTTCGTTCAGATTGTGGCTAACAAGAATGGCGCTGGATGTCTTCATCCGATCCGCAAAGACCTGGCTGCTCTTGCGGCGAAAGCGTCGGTCACCGACCGCAGTCACCTCATCGACGAGATAGGTGTCGAACGGGATGCCCATCGAAATGCCAAATGTCAGGCGGGATTTCATACCCGCGGAATAGGTCCGGATGGGCATATGAAAATGGCGGCCGATTTCGGCGAAATCCTGAACATAATCCGCCAGTTCGTCGGTATCGACGCCGTAGACGCGGGCCAGGAACCGGGTGTTCTGCGCCCCGGTGAGATCGCGGTTGAAGCTGCCGCCGAAGCCGATCGGCCAAGAAATGCTGCCATCGCTCCAGACGCTGCCGGAATCGGGGCGCATGGTGCCGGCAATCAGTTCGAGCAGCGTCGATTTGCCCGCACCATTGCCCCCCAACAAGGCCAGGGATTTGCCGGTGGGCAAGGTCAGCGTCAGGTTGTCGATGACGGGCGCAAAATGATTGCGCAGCCAAAACCCTTTGCTGAGTTGGTCGAACTGTATCATCGCCTGATCCCGGCCCCGATCCTGATGCGCTTGGGTCAGCCTCTATCGCGTAGGCTGTAGTATATCAACGTGATGGCGGCCCAGATCAGGATCAAGAAGATGGCACATAATATTATGGTCAATTTCCGCTGCGGAAATTCGGCGCTCTGTGCCAGAGTCGGGCGGATATAGGTTGCGACATAGAGGCTTTGGCGCTGGATATTGGAGCGCGCGGCGTCAAGCGCGGTCAGCGACGCCGTATAGGTGCGTTCGGCAAATTCCTGGTTGACCATCAGGCTTTCGAACTGGGCGATCAGGCGCGGATAATCGGTGTCGAACACCGTGACATCCTGCGTGGCAAAATTCAGACGCTCCGAACTGATGCGTTCCTGGATCACCTCGATCCGGCGTTCCGCTTGCCGCACGCGCGGGTCGGTCTCGGCGGTGGTTTGCAACAGCAGGTCATGGTCCACGAGGGCCTGCGCCAACTGCTGTTGCAGGTTGTTGATCACGCCCATCCGCCCTTGAATATCGGCCTGCGGGTCAACAATCTGGGTGCGTGCCCGAAAGGCTGCCAGTTCCTCGCGGGCGCTGCGCAGACGCTCGAGGGCGGCGTCCAGATCGGCATTGGCCATCGCCATGCTGTCCGTGCGCGCCTGAGCGTTCAAGTCGTTGATCATGCGTTCGCTCTCGCGGACGACGGTGCGGGCGATATCCTGGGCGAATTGCGCCGAATTCGCCCGGATTTGCACGTCCATCAACCCGGTCCCGGAATCGAAGGAAATGCGCATGATCCGACCCCAGAACCACAACAGGTCCTCGATCGTGGCGTCGGGCCAAATCGAATAGACCGGGTCAGTCGCCCAGTTTTCCGAGAAATGGGCGCGGATATCCAGTTGGGCTTGCACGCGCTCGACCATATCCTGACTTTGAATATAGGCGTAAAGCACATTCGCATTTGACGAGCTGCTGCCGCCCACCAACGCGGAAAGCCCCCCCGCAAGCTCTGTCGCAGAGCTGGTTTCCTCACTGCGGACCGTGAAGCCGGTATTCGACGCATAGCGATCGCTGGCAAAAGCATAAAGATAGATCGTGACGACCAGTATCGGCAGCATCACGAACACGACAAAACCCAGCCGCAGGCGGCGATGCCGGGGTTTGATCCGTGCGGGCCGTGCCGGCGGGCGGACAGGCGACGGGGCCGGCCGATTGGGCTGCTTTTGTTGCGCCGGTCGCGCCACTGGTTGCATTTGGTCCTGTCCCCTGGCCTGCAGCGATTGCAGTTCTGCTTCCGCCTTCAATCGTGCGGCGCGTCGCTTTTTCTTTTGAGCGGCGTCTAGTTGGGCATCATCCACACGGCTCTCCAAAGGATTATTTGCGTGATCAGGTGGTTTTCTACATATTCGCCGCTGCAAAGACCAGAAAAAGGAATCATCGCTGATGGACGCCGACGCTTTTGCGCCGAATGGTGCGCGGCCTTATGCCATGACGCGCAGTTTTCCGGCCTCTCGGACGATTGCGGCGCTCATGCTGCGTGAGATGAGCACCCGGTTTGGCCGCCAGCCCGGCGGCTATATCTGGGCAATCCTGCAACCCCTGGCCATGATCGTGTTGATGGCGATGGCGTTCGCGGTGCTGGCGCGGGTGCCCTCGCTGGGGGTCAGCTTTATCCTGTTCAAGGCCACCGGCATGATGATTCTTCAGTTGTTCGTTGTGCCGGCGCGCATGGTTGGAAGCTCACTGAGCTATTCGCGCGCGCTGCTTTCCTATCCGGGCGTGACCTGGATCGACGCGGTGCTGGCGCGATTCCTCTTGAATCTTCTGGTCACGATCATCGTGACGATCATCATTCTGGCCGGCGATATCTGGATCGAAGGGGTCAGTTTGATCCTGGATTGGAACATGATCCTGAGCGCGGTTGCGTTGACCGCCTTGATGGCTTTTGGATTCGGTGTTTTCAACGCCTTCATGATGGAACGGTTCGACGTCTACGGAAACCTGTGGCAAATCCTGACCGGACCGCTGATGTTGGTGTCGGGCATCCTCATTTTGTTCGATGACATGCCGCAATTTGCGCAAGATATCCTGTGGTACAACCCGCTGGTGCACACCGTCGGGATGATGCGCGCCGGGTTTTATTCCGTGTATGAACCGCAATATGTGTCCGTGACCTTCGTGCTGATCTGCAGCATGGTGCCAATGGTCTTGGGGCTTGTTCTGTTGCGGCGTCACAACCGAGAGCTGCTTATTCGCTAACGGTGGCGTCCTGCACGATGGCCAGCACGGCGGCGTGCGGCGTTGTTGTCCGCCCGAGCAATCCGTCGCGCAGTGCCAGTGCGAACAGACGCAGGAAACGGCGACGCTCGCCGGGGTAGTGGCGCAGCTTCAGCAGCCATCTGGGCACATACAGCAACAGCACCGGGACAAAGAAGATCCCGGTGGCGATGCGGTACAGGATCAGCAGGTTGCGGTGGTAATAATAGACCTTCCACAGCGGACGGATGCGCGGGTCGGCGACGGAATAGGTTGAGCTGTCATGCTCGAAGCGGACCGAGGGATCAAACCCGATGCGGTGCCCGGCGCGGGTCAGGCTCATGGTATAGATCGCGTCGTCGCCATAGAGAAACAACCGCGGGTCTGGATAGCCGCGCTGGTTGATGGTGCGGGCGCGCACGAAAAAGCCGACGAAGGACGCCCCGTCGACCGCGCGCAAGCCGGGTGTCGCGAACTCCTTGGGGCCAAGATGGAACGCCCCCCGGCCGCCGCCCAACAGGGTCCGGGCCAGCACTTTCTTGTGCCAGAATGGATTGTAGGTTGGCCGGTTCATCTCGCAGATCGTGCCGTCCGGGTGGCGCACCGCGGCGGCAAATCCGTCATAGCCGGTCATATCCAAGGCGTGAAACGCGGCAAAGGCCCCCGGTTCCGGGCGCGCATCGTCATCCATGACGACGATCCAATCGGGCGACAGGGTTTCCATCGCGTGCCGCATCCCCAGCGCAAAACCGCCCGCCCCGCCAAGGTTGTCGGCACTGTGCACAACCACCAGCCGCGGGTCTTGCTGTTGCGCCAGCCAATCGGCGGTGCCATCGGTCGAGGCGTTGTCGACCACCAGCACCGCGGCCAGATCGGCACCGGGCTGGGCCAGCAGCGCGCGCACCGTGGTCTGCAACTGTGGCAGCCGTTGATGTGTCACCACCGCGGCAACCAGACGTTCCCGGGTGATCTGTGTGTCGGTCAGGGTCATGTCGCGCCTCGTTCGATCTGCCTTGCTAGGCCATGTTCTTGCGGCGCTGTCAAACCCTGAGACCCTGCGTCTGGTGGCGGGTCGGGCCGTGTGGGCCGTGAAAATGCAGATCAAATGCAAGGTGAAAGCCGCGTTTTCGCCATGTTTTGACCCCCCGATCGGCCACCACCGACAGCGAGTGTAAACGCAGGCGAACAGGAGGCTGGTATGCGTTTGCAACTGCGTGAAACAATTGACACTGGCGAGTCGCTCTTGGACCGGGGCATCAAGGATATCGCTGTCACGGTTATCGATGGTGTGGTGCATGTGTTTTCCAGCACGGGTCGCAACGGTGGGTTGGCGGCCTATCAGTTGGATGCAAATGGCAATGCCACGATGACAACGACCGTGATCTTTCCGCCCAACCTGACCCTGTCGGCCAGTGATCGGCTGGTGTTCGCCGAGACCGACTCGGGCGTTGTCTTGTATGTCGGGGACACGGCGCAGGGGCTGTTCGGCTATGGTGTGAACGCACAGGGGTTGACCGACGGTTCGCAAATCAATTGGGCACAAGTGCAGGCGATGGTCGATGGTGGCAACCTGACCATGACCGAAGCCATGGTCCTGCTGGCCGATCAGGCGCCAAGCCTGTTCCCGACCGGCTTTGATTGCTCGCAAGTTGTCGATCTGGTCAGTGTCACGATCAATGGGCAGGTCTATGTCCTGACCGCCAGTGAACTTGACAATGAAATCACCGCGTTCCGGGTCAATCAACAGACCGGGGAAATGACCGAAACCGGCGTGATGGGGGCGCTGCAAGGGCTGGGGATCGACGCGCCAACGGCGATGGATGTGGTCGAGATCAACGGCCAGAACTTTGTTGTCGTGGCCTCGGCGGGAACCTCGTCGCTCTCGGTGTTGCGGGTCACAGAGGACGGTCGGTTCGTGCCAACGGATCATGTTCTCGACAACGGTACAACGCGGTTCGAAGGCGTGCAGGATGTGGCCATTGCGCAATCGGGCGACCATACATTCGTCGTGGCCGGAGGCGCGGATAATGGTGTGTCGTTGTTTCTGCTGCTGCCCGATGGATCGCTGATCCATCTGCAGACCATCGCGGATACCGGATCGACGTCAATGCACACCGTGACCGCGATCGAGGTTGTGGTCGATGGCGATCAACTGCACGTCTTTGTCGGCTCGCAAAACGATGCGGGCCTCACGCATTTCACGCTGGACCTCTCGCGGTTGGGGGATTTGCAACTTGGCACCACAGCTCAGGAAACCTTGGTCGGCGGCAGCGGTGACGACATCCTGATCGCCGTCGGGCAAGGCGACCGCCTGACCGGGGGTGCCGGAGATGATGTGCTGGTGGCGGGGGATGACCGCACCACACTGACCGGTGGTTCCGGCGCGGATACCTTTGTCATTGGCGACGGCAGCGGCACCAGCACAATCACCGATTTTGAACGCGGCGGCGACCGGTTGGACCTGTCGGATTTGCCCATGTTGCGGGACCTGGCGCAACTGACCTTCACGACAACGGCAACGGGCGCGCGCCTTGAGTATCGGGGACATACGATCACCATTAACTCGGCCGACGGACAGCCGCTGCGCCCATCCGACGTGTTTCCAGATGGTCTTGCAGGGGGGGATCACTTTGATTTTTATCCGCCCGATGATGTGGCACCAGACCCAGACCCAGACCCAGACCCAGACCCAGACCCCGATCCAGATCCGGGCCCAGACCCCGATCCGGACGGCTATGACAGACCGGGGCCGAGGCCACCAGAGCCCGGCCCCCACGGGTTGGACCTGAACCCTCGTGAGGGCGCGGGACCAACCAATTTGACGCCGGGGCAGACCTATAGCGGAAACCAGTACCGCAACATTCTGCGTGGCTCGGACGGCGACGATACGCTCAAGGGGTTTCGTGGCAACGACGAGATCTATGGCGGCGACGGGCATGATTGGATCGAAGGCGGCGCCGGCAGTGACAAGATCATGGCCGGAGACGGCGCCGACACCGTTTACGGGGGCGGTGGAAAAGACGTCATATACGGTGGCGGTGGCAATGACTACATCTATGGCGAGGGCGGCAACGACCTGATCATGGGTGGCAACGGGAATGACACCATCTTCGGGGGCGCCGGCAACGATCAGCTTTGGGCCGGCGCGGGTGACGATGTTGTCTACGGAGGCGGCGGCACCAACCGGATCGGCCTGGCGGACGGCGACGACTGGGCCATGGGCGGCTCTGGCAGTGATCATATCTTCGGCGGCTCTGGCAACGACACAATATTTGGCGGGGTCAGCAATGACACGTTGGGCGCAGGCAAAGGTGACGACTATGTCGAAGGGGGCGGGGGCAACGACCTCATGTTTGGCGGCTCTGGCAATGACTGGCTGGACGGAGGCTCGGGCGACGACACCATCTGGGGCGGCGACGGCGATGACGTCATCTATGGCGGCGACGGCGATGATGTCCTGCGCGCCTCGGTAGGCGATGATACGATCTATGGCGACGCGGGTGCCGATGCCATCTGGGGCGGCGGTGGCAATGATCTGATCAACGGCGGCGCCGGGGATGACTGGCTGAGCGGCGAAAGCGGTGATGATTTCATCTATGGTGGTGCGGGGAATGACACGTTGCGCGGCGGGCAAGGGACCGACGCGCTATGGGGTGGGAGTGGCGCAGACGTGTTTGAATTCTTTGGCGATCACGACACCGGCTGGATCATGGATTTTGACCCGGCCGAAGGCGACCGTCTGCGGCTTGATGACGCGATGTGGGCGTCATATGGCACGCTGACATCGGCGCAGGTGGTCGAACGGTTCGGATCCGTGGATAGCGATGGCAATATCGTGCTGGACTTCACCGACGTCGGCGGTGCGGTAATCGTGCTGGACGGATTCAACGATCTGGACGGGTTGGTCAACAGCCTTGAATTCATGTAAATACTGCGGCGCGCGCCAACCTTATGGATCAAGGCGCGCGTTTACCTGGAGCAGGTTGGCTTCAAGATCACGCTGAACCCACCGCATCAGTTCTTCGACCAGCCGAACCTCGTCCCCTTGTTCTGCCGCGGTGGCGAGCGCCTGCAACGCGCGGGCCAACTCGAATTCCGACAGGTAGACTTCACGCGCGCAGGACAGTTTCGGATGGCTCGTGGCCTCCAGCCTTGGGCTGATGGTCAGTTCTTCGTGCAGCTTCTCGCCAACGCGCAGGCCGGTGGTGATGATCTCGATATCGCCATCCGGGTTGTCGGCGTTGCGCACCGTATATCCGGCGTACGCAACGATTTGGCGGGCAAGGTCGATGATGCGGATCGGCTTGCCCATATCCAGCACGAAGATTTCGCCGCCCTCGGACAGGGTTCCGGCCCAAAGCACCAGGCGGCATGCCTCTTGCACGGTCATGAAATAGCGCGTGACCTCGGCATCGGTCACGGTGATCGGGCCACCGCGGGCGATTTGTTCTTCGAAGATCGGCACGACCGACCCCGAAGACCCAAGGACATTGCCGAACCGCACCATGGAAAATACCGTGGTTTTCGAACGTCGTGCCATGTCGCCGATCACGGTTTCCGCCATCCGCTTGGTCGCCCCCATGACGCCCAGCGGTCGCACTGCCTTGTCGGTCGAGACCAGCACGAAACGCTCGATATTCGCCTCGAGTGCGGCTTGTGCCAATTGCTGGGTGCCGAATATGTTGTTTTGAACGCCCGCTACCGGGTTGAGTTCGACCATCGGCACATGTTTGTAGGCGGCGGCGTGCAAGATCACCTGAACACCCTGTTTTTGGATTGCACCCTTGACAAGGCGCTGGTCCAGGATCGAGCCCAGGATCGGGACGATGACACAACGGGTCCCTTCGGTCAGCGCGCGCAATTCCCGTTCGATCTGGAACAGCGCGAATTCTGTCAACTCCAGCAACACCAGCTTTGCGGGCTCGCAATTCAGAATCTGCCGACACAGCTCTGACCCGATCGATCCACCCGCACCGGTGATCATCACGACGCGGCCCGCATAGGCGGTGCAGCCATCCCTCAGTTTGTCCTTCATCTGTGCCCGACCCAGAACCGATGTCGGCAGCACCGCGGCCAGTTTGTCGACGATGCGCTCTTCGCCGATGAGCTGCGCGAAGGAGGGGAGCGTCTGCACCTCGACGTTCATCGCGGCGACACGGCGCGCAATCTGGGCTTGGCGTGGCAGGCTGAGCGACGGCATCGCCAGCAGCACCTTGTCGATGGCGTGTGCGGTAATCAGCGCCTCGATGCGCTTGGCGGGGTGAACGGTGAGGCCGGCAACCGTCATGCCTTGCAAAACCGTGCTGTCATCGACGAAGCCGACAATGCGGATCGCCTCGGTTGCCTTGAAGGCCATCGCCAACTGCACGCCGGTTTTGCCCGCACCATAAATCAGAATGCGGGTTTCGCGCGTTCCATGGCGATAAATGGAAATCAGAATCTGCAGCAAGATCAACCGTGAAGCAGCGGATAACGCGAGGTAGATCAATGCGAAAATGACGGGCACACCGACCTCGACATCGGTCTGGCCAAGCAGCACCATACTTGCCAGAACCCCGGCCAGAACAGAGCCCAGGGCGGCGCTGCGCCCCAAGGCCGAAAGCTCATAGGACTTGAGTTGCACACGCGGCAGGCCCAATGCGACCGACAAGATTGCCGCAGTTGTGGTGAGCAAGAGCAAGACCGGCCAATCCGCTTGCAAAAACGCCATCGTTGGCACGCTGCCCGACGCGATGGTGATGGACAGCACAAAGGAAAGCGGAACCAGAAGGACGTCCAGCGCCAACAGGATCGCTTTCTTGACCGGGCGCGAAAGAGTCGTGAGAGACGACAGCATAATGGCCTATTTGAAATACATTCGACAGGTATCGATGCATCGTGACGGACGCTTGTCCGGCAAATGACCGTGTCGCAAAGGGTTCCGATTTAAAGCAGCCGGATTATGGGCCATTGCCGCCTGTTTTTCCAGCCCATAGTCGCGTGTTAGGCGAGTTGACGCCGATGTGTCGTGCGATCCTGGGGTGTCGGTGGCGCATGATGATCGGCGCGCGGAGAAGGGGGCGTTGCCCCCTCGGGCCTGCGGCCCTCACCCCCAGAGTATTTTTTGGCAAGATGATGTGGTCAGACAGAGGGGCGGGCGCGAGGTCTTGCCGCCGGCGTTTGCGGTGACCGCGCGTCGCGTTAACCCTGTGCGGCCAGCCAGTGTTCGGCGTCCAGCGCCGCCATGCAGCCCATGCCGGCCGAGGTGACGGCTTGGCGATATTTGTCATCGGTGAGATCGCCCGCCGCGAAGACGCCCTCGATCGAGGTGCGTGTGCTGCCTGGTTCGACCCAGACGTAGTTGCCCGAATGCAGTTTCAACTGATCCCGGACCAGTTCCGAGGCGGGCGCGTGGCCGATGGCGACGAAGAACCCGTCGCAGGGCACGGTCTGCTCTGTGCCGGTGGTGACATGGCGGAGTGTCACGCCGGTGACGCCCAGCGGCATTTCGGTGCCCTGGATCTCGGCGACCTCGTGATCCCAGATGACCTCGATCTTGGGGTGTTTGAACAGGCGGTCTTGCATGATCTTTTCGGCGCGCAGACTGTCGCGGCGGTGCACCAGTGTCACCTTGCTGGCGAAATTGGTCAGGAACAGCGCCTCCTCGACGGCGGTGTTGCCGCCACCGACCACGACGATTTCCTTGCCGCGATAAAAGAACCCGTCGCAGGTGGCGCAGGCCGAGACGCCGAAGCCCTTGAATTTTTCCTCGGACGGCAGGCCCAACCAGCGGGCTTGTGCGCCGGTCGCCAGGACCACCGCGTCGGCGGTATAGACCGTGCCGCTGTCGCTTTGCGCGGTGAAGGGGCGTTTGGACAGGTCCAGCGCGGTGATCACATCGGTGATGATGGTTGTGCCCATCTCTTTGGCGTGCGCCTCCATGCGCAGCATCAGGTCCGGGCCCATGACCGAGGTGTCGCCGGGCCAGTTTTCGACATCGGTGGTGATGGTCAACTGGCCGCCGGGCTGGATGCCTTGCACCAGAATGGGCTCCAACATCGCGCGGGCCGCATAGATCCCGGCGGTATAGCCGGCGGGACCAGAGCCGATAATCAACAGGCGGGTGTGGGTGGCGTCAGACATCGGGTCGCTCCATATATATTCGATATCCTGCATGTAATAGGCTTTGCGGGCCGTGCAAGGGGTTGAAAGCGTCCTAACGCTTTGCGCCACCCCAAGGCAAGCTGGCCTGTGCCGGATCGGACGTGAGCGCAAAACCTTCGAGAACAATTGTTGCTTGGCGGCGAAACAATATTGCGCACAGAGGTTATCGGGCCTACATAAGCGCAAACCTGAACGGAGAACTGCCGACATGCCCGGCGCGAAACTCGATCCTATCGACCGCAAGATTCTGGCCGAACTGCAGGCCGATGGACGCATGACCAATGTGGAACTGGCCAAGCGCGTGGGGATTTCGGCGCCGCCCTGTTTGCGCCGTGTGCGCACGCTGGAGGAGGCGGGCTATATCCAAGGCTATCATGCGCGCGTTGATGTGCGCGAATTGGGCTTTGAGGTGCAGGTCTTTGCCATGGTCGGGCTGCATCGTCAGAACGAGGCCGACCTGCGCGCCTTCGAGGATCGCTGCCGCGCGTGGTCGCTGGTGCGCGAGTGCCACATGCTGAATGGCGAGATCGACTTTATCCTGAAATGCGTGGCCCCGGATCTGTCCACCTTCCAGTCGTTCCTGACCGAGAGCCTGTTGGCGGCCGACAATGTGGACAGCGTGAAAACCTCGCTGGTGATCCGCTGCGCCAAGGACGAGCCGGGCGTGCCGTTCGACGTTCTGGAAGAACGCTATACCCGCGACGCGTGATATGCGCATCAAAGCCCCGTGTCGGAAAAACCGGCGGAAAGGCTTGATCCTTCCGCCGGTTCGAGATGCGATTTTTCGGGTGAAAACCGGGCTTGGCGTTGATCAGAGTCGCAGGGCCTCGCGCGCAGAAATGACGGGCAGGTTCAGGGCGGTGCCGACCGCCTCATAGGTCAGATTGCCGGCGTGGACATTCAGGCCATGCAGCAAATGTTCATCCTCGTCACAGGCCTGTCGCCAACCCTTGTTCGCCAGCCGCATCAGGAACGGCAACGTGGCATTGCCGAGCGCGATTGTCGATGTCCGGGCCACCGCGCCGGGCATGTTGGCAACGCAGTAGTGCATCACTCCATCGACCGCGTAGATCGGGTCTTGATGGGTCGTGGCGCGGGAGGTTTCAAAGCAGCCGCCCTGGTCAATGGCGACATCGACGATCACCGCGCCGGGCTGCATGATCGACAGCTGCGCGCGGGTCACCAGCTTGGGCGCGGCGGCCCCGTGGATCAGCACCGCGCCGATCACCATATCCGCCGTGGGCAGCCGCGAGGCGAGGCCCGCGGCGTTGGAATATTGCGTGGTCAAGCGACCCTGAAAGATGTCATCCAGATAGGACATGCGCGGAATCGAGCGATCCATCACCGTGACATTCGCGCCCATCCCCACGGCAACCCGCGCTGCCGCCGTGCCGACCACCCCGCCGCCGATGATCACCACATTGGCGGGGCGCACGCCCGGAACGCCGCCCATCAGCACGCCCAGCCCACCATTCGCCTTTTGCAGCGTCCAGGCGCCGACCTGTGGCGCAAGACGCCCGGCAACCTCGGACATGGGCGCCAGCAGCGGCAAGCCCCCATTGGCGTCGGTGACGGTTTCATAGGCGATGGCGGTGCAGCCGCTGTCCAGCAGATCGCGGGTCTGGTCGGGGTCCGGGGCGAGGTGGAGATAGGTGAACAACACCTGATTTTCCCGCAATTGCTTGCGCTCCGAGGGCTGAGGCTCTTTCACCTTGACCACCATCTCGGCGGTGGCAAAGATTTCGGCGGCGGTGTCCACGATCCCGGCCCCGGCAGCGGTGTAGTCATCATCGGTAAACCCCGACCCCAAACCCGCGTTCGTCTCGATGATCACCGTATGCCCCGCGGCAATGGCCTCTTGCGCGGCGGCGGGGGTCATGCCGACGCGGAATTCTTGCGGCTTGATTTCCTTTGGGCATCCGATGAGCATCATGGGTCTCCTGTTGGGTTGGGTGTTTTTTGAAAAGAGTACGGCAAGCGCGGCGCGAATGGTTGATTTTTTGCCCGAATTTCCGCAGAACTTGGCAAGAAATGACGACGAAAACGGGAATTCTTCGATGATGATTGCGCTGCGATGCAGCTAGACGCCACAGACCGCCGGATCTTGCGGGTTCTGCAACGCGACGGCCGGATCTCGAATGCCGATCTGGCAGAGCAGGTCGCCCTGTCTCCCTCGGCCTGTCATCGGCGTGTGCACCGGCTGGAAAGCGACGGGTTCATTGCCGGCTATGTCGCGATTCTGGACCCGCGCAAGCTGGGCAAGCCGACGACGGTTTATGTCGAGATCAAGCTGAGCAGCCAGTCCGACGAGGTGTTGGAGGCGTTTGAAAAGGGCGTGGCGCGGATTCCGGATGTGCTGGAGTGTCATCTGATGGCGGGGAGCGCCGATTATCTGCTCAAGCTGATCGTCGAGCATACCGAGGACTTCGCGCGGATTCACCGGCAATATCTGGCGCGTTTGCCGGGTGTCGCGCAGATGCAAAGCTCTTTCGCCTTGCGCACGGTGGTCAAGACGACGGCGCTGGATTTATAGCGGCGTGCCGCGGGGGGGCAGCGCTTGCCGATAGAGCGCTTCGATCCGGTCGATCTTGCCGTTCCAGTCAAAATGGTCGCGCGCCCGCACAGCACCCGCCTGACCCAGGGCGCGAGTCAGCTCCGGGTTCGTGGCCAGTGTTGCGATTGCCTGCGCCAGGCGATCGACAAACCCCGCGCGTGGCGAGGGCGGCACGAGGAGGCCGCAGCTCTGGTCGATATAATCCGCCGGGCCGCCCCAATCGCTGGCGATCACCGCCAGCCCCATCGCCATCGCCTCGAGCACCACGGCACCGCCGCATTCGCGCAGGCTGGCGAGGATCAGCGCATCGGCATTGGCAAGATACCGGGCGCAGTCCTTTTGCGGCAGAAAGCCGGGAAAGCGCACCGCATCGTCAAGGCCCAAACGCGCAACCTGCGCCTGCAACGCCTGCATTTCCGGCCCATCGCCAAGGATATCCAGCGACAGGGTGATGTCGGGCAGGCGTTCGCGGGCGAGGGCCAGCGCATCAATGGTTTGCGCAAGGCCCTTGAGGGCCTGCAGCCGCCCCATGAACACCAGCCGAAAGGTATTGCCCGACGATGCCGCGGCGGGCGTGTTGCCCCAGAGGTCGAAATCAACCGCATTTTCAACCAGTTCTATCACCTGCGGGTGCCGCAGGGGCAGGGCGGCGGCAGTGCGGGCATTGGCGACCAAAAGCATCGCGGCGCGGCGTTTGCCGGGGATCAGACGGTTGACCAGGCCTGCCAACGGCCGCGCCAGGCTGACGAACCAGTGCGCGGCGCGGCCCTCGAAATCCTGATAGTCCGGGGGATAATTCATGCCGCCATTCATCGGGCCAATCACCACCGGCACGCCAAGATCATACAGCATCGACGGCGCGGCGGGCGATACGGGGATCGGTTGATGCACCAGATCGACGCGGCCCGCGCGCACCATGGCGCGCGCCAGCTTGCGCTGCTGCCAGCCGGTCACAAACCCCATGAGATTGCCGAACAAATGGTCGCGGATCACGCCGGGAAAGCGCGCGCCGATGCGCCACAAGACGCGATGGATCTTGGTGTCGGGGGAATAGGTGATGCGGTCGGTCAGGTCGGGGAGTGCGGCGTTCAGCGCGTCGCGATTGCGCGCATGGGTGATCAGGTGCACATCGCGCCCACGGCGGGCCAACAAGGTGAAATACTTGAGCGGCAAGATCGCCTCACCGCCGAAAAGCGCCGAGGCATTGTCTGCAACAATGAGAATTCTCGGGGCTGAAGGGGCAGGATTTCCAGACATGGACTCTCACGCTACAAGGCGATCTTTGTCGATGATCTTGGCTGATGCGTCAATGGCTTGGCGCCCGGAACGCCGGCGCGCGTGCGTTTTCAGCTTTCGGTTGATTGACCGGAATTCTGGGTATTTCGAAAAACCGATGGTTGGCGTGCCCTTGGTCGCCAGTCATGACCCATGACGCAAAACGTGGACCGATGCCGCGGGGGGGCGTTTCAAGGGTTCCGGCACCGAGGTTGACCCGCTGCATGTCATGGGTTTCACTTGCGGCTGGCAAGATCGGAGCGACAGGCGCGGTTTTGAAAGGCATGTGGCATTGACGCGCCGCGAAAACGACGGCGGGACCGAGTTTGTCCCGAGCCATGCAGACTTGCCCGACGACGATCAGGTTCTGCGCCACGCCGAGGGTTGGACCTTGAGCCTGCGCGCGCCGGATCGGGTTGTGGTGGGCGCACCAGATTCAACAAGGGAGAGAGACCGATGGCAAAATATCTGTATATTTATCACGGCGGCGGCATGCCTGCGACGCAAGAAGAAGGCGAGCGGATGATGGCCGCGTGGAATACCTGGTATTCCGAGATGGGCGACGCGGTGGTTGATCCGGGCAACCCGGTCTCGCAATCGCACACCGTGTCTGCCAGCGGTTCTGTGGCGCATGGCGGGGCCAACCCGGTGTCTGGCTACACGGTGGTCAGCGCCACCGATATCGAGGCGGCCAAGCTCATGGCCTCGGGCTGCCCGATGGTGATTGACGGCTCCGGCTCCGTGGAAGTCGCGGAAATCCACGAGATGTAAGCGACCTGCACGACAAAAAAGAACCCCCGGGCCCAAAGGTCCGGGGGTTCTGTCTGCGTTTGCCATAAAGGCCAACGTAACTCAGACCATGCCTTCGCGTTGTGCCTTCTTGCGCGCCAATTTACGCGCACGACGGACGGCTTCGGCTTGCTCCCGAGCTTTCTTGACCGAGGGCTTTTCGAAATGCTGCTTGAGCTTCATCTCGCGAAAGACACCCTCACGCTGAAGTTTCTTCTTCAGAGCACGAAGAGCTTGCTCAACGTTGTTATCACGAACACTTACCTGCATGTGGTTTTCACCACCTTCCTAAGTTAGAGTTTCATAAAGTGCAGGAAGCGCCCCCTTAGCAAGCCTTGGCGGCTTTGTCTACGTTTGAATCCGCGCAAGAGGATCGGGTGCTGTCAAAATCCGGGCCTTGGCCTTTGGTGCGCATCGGCCTAAATCAAAGGGAACACCAGAGGGGGCTGCCATGACCACCGACCAAAAGACCGCCGCCGACCGCCTGCTGGACGCCGCGCTGGACCATGTGCCGTTTGACGGCTGGTCCGAGGCGACGCTGGCCGCCGCGGCGCAAGAGACCGGGCTGGATCTGGCGCTGGCGCGGGTGATCTATCCACGCGGCGGGCTGGATCTGGCGCTGGCCTATCATCGGCGCGGCGATGCGGCGATGCTGGCGGGACTGGCGTCGACCGACCTTGCGGCGCTGCGCTATTCTGAACGCGTGACTCTGGCCCTGCGCCTGCGGCTGGAGGCGGCGGATCGCGAGGTGGTGCGCCGCGCCGCAACGCTGATGGCGCTGCCGCAAAACGCCCCCGAGGCCGCGCGCGCGATGTGGAACACGGCGGATGCGATCTGGAACGCGCTGGGCGATACCTCGGAGGATGGCAACTGGTATTCGAAACGCGCGATCCTGTCGGCGGTGTATTCCTCGACGGTGCTGTATTGGCTGGGCGATGAGAGCGCCGGTCACGCGGATACCTGGGCTTTTCTGGATCGTCGCATCGCCGGGGTGATGAATTTCGAGAAAACCAAGGCCAAGGTCAAAGCCTCGCCGGTGCTGGGCCCTGTGTTCGGTCTGCCGTTCAAGCTGCTGGAGTCGATGCGCAAACCCGAGGGAACCGGGCCGTTGCCGGGTGTCTGGGATCGCAAGCAGTCCTGACCGCGCCAACCGTTGACGCCTTGCAGGGGGCCAGATACATCCGCCCCCAGCATTGGAGGGCGCAACATGGCAGTCGGCAAGGAAATCGCAACCTGGTTTGAGGGCAAATGGCATCGCGGCGATGTGGCGGTGATCAAGGCCGCCGATCATGGCGCGTGGCTTGGCTCGGGTGTGTTTGACGGCGCGCGGCAGTTTGACGGCGTGCGCCCGGACCTCGATCTGCATTCGGCGCGGATCGTCAAATCCGCCGAGGCGATGGGCATGATTGCGCCGGTGGACGGCGAGACCGTGCAGGGCTTGCTGGAGGAAGGCTGCAAGATGTTTGCGCCGGGTGCCGAGCTGTATCTGCGGCCGATGATGTGGGCGGCGGATTCGACGCCGGGTCTGATTGATCTGGTGCCCGAGTCGACCCAATTCGCCCTGAGCATCGAGACGCTGCCGATGCCGCAGCCGGGCGCGTTTTCGCTGACCGTCTCGCCCTATTGCCGGCCACGCCCCGACATGGCGCTGACCGAGGCCAAGGCCGCGTCGCTTTATGCCAACAATGGGCGCATCATGGCCGAGGCGCGCAAACGCGGCTTCTCGAACGCGCTGTCCAAGGATTTCGAAGGCAATATCGCCGAAACCGCCTCGACCAACGTGTTCATGGTGCGCGATGGCGTGGTGTTCACCCCGGTGCCCAACGGCACCTTCCTGAACGGCTTGACCCGTCAGCGCATCATGGGGCTGATGCGCGACGACGGGATCGAGGTGGTCGAATGCACGCTGGCGGTTGAAGATTTCCACCGCGCCGAGGAGATTTTCGTCACCGGCAATATCGCCAAGGTGATGCCGGTTGCGCGGTTCGAGGATCGCGATCTGGGGCAGGGCACGATCGCCACCCGCGCGCGCGACCTCTATTGGGATTGGGCGCTTTCCCGGTAAGGGACGGTTGCGCAGGGGGCTGCGATGGATATGCTGCGGCGAAACCAGCGGAGAGCCCCATGAGCCACACAATGCGCGTTGTCGAAATCAGCAAACCGGGCGGGCCAGAGGTGCTGAAACCCGCCAGCCGGGCGGTTCCGGTCGCCGGTCATGGCGAGATCGTGATCCGCGTGGCCTATGCCGGGGTCAACCGCCCCGACGCGGCGCAGCGCGCTGGCACCTATGCGCCGCCGCCGGATGCCTCGGACCTGCCGGGGCTTGAGGCGTCCGGCACGGTGGCCGAGGTCGGGCCGGGTGTGACCCGCTGGAAGGTCGGCGATCAGGTCTGCGCGCTGCTGCCGGGTGGTGGCTATGCCGAATATGTGGCGACCCCGGCGGTTCATGCCTTGCCGGTGCCCAAGGGGATGGATCTGCGCGCGGCGGCTTGCTTGCCGGAGACCTATTTCACCGTCTGGACCAATGTGTTCGAGCGCGGCGGCTTGCAGGCCGGCGAGCGGTTTCTGGTGCATGGCGGCAGTTCCGGGATCGGCACGACGGCGATTCAACTGGCCAATGCGCGCGGCGCGCGGGTGTTCGCCACGGCGGGATCGGCAGAAAAATGTGACGCCTGCACGCGGTTGGGTGCCGCGCGGGCGATCAATTATCGGGACGAGGATTTTGTCGAGATCCTCAAGGCCGAGGGTGGGGCCAATCTGATCCTCGATATGGTTGGCGGGTCCTATGTGGCGCGCAACCTCAGCGCCCTGGCGTTGGAGGGGCGGTTGGTGCAGATCGCGCTGATGACCGGGGCGAAGGTGGAATTGAACCTGGCGCAGGTGATGATGCGGCGGCTGACGATCACCGGATCAACCCTGCGCCCGCAATCCCTCGAGGCCAAGGCGCGGATCGCCGCGGCGCTGGAGCGCGAGGTCTGGCCGTTGCTGGAGGCCGGGCGCATCGCCCCGGTGATGGATCGCGAGTTCGCTCTGGGTGAGGCGGCGGCGGCCCATGCCTATCTGGAAACCTCGCAGCATATCGGCAAGATCGTGTTGACGGTTGCGGGGTGAGGGGGGGCGTGCCTCGGGGGCATCGAGCCCCCTCGGCCCGCGCGGGTGTCCACCCGCACCCGACCCAAGGGACGCACGCGCCCCTTGGGGAACCCCGTGAGTATTTGGGGCAAGATGAAATTGAGGCGCTGGACGGTGCGGGCGCGGGTGCCTAGTGTCTGAGCCGAGAGGATGCAGATGAGCGACGTTTATCAGGTTCTGGCCCGGAAATACCGGCCCGAGACTTTTGCCGATCTGATCGGGCAAGAGGCGATGGTGCGCACGCTGAAAAACGCGTTTGCGGCGGATCGGATTC
The DNA here is from genome assembly GCF_034676545.1 of Pararhodobacter sp. NCBI lineage: Bacteria > Pseudomonadati > Pseudomonadota > Alphaproteobacteria > Rhodobacterales > Paracoccaceae > Pararhodobacter > Pararhodobacter sp. The sequence continues at coordinate 53,324 of NZ_JAUCBZ010000015.1, read as the reverse complement.
ATCACGGCTTCATCATGACCGGCATTCGCGGGACGGGGAAAACCACCACCGCGCGGATCATTGCCAAGGGGTTGAACTGTATTGGCGTGGACGGGCAGGGCGGACCGACCACCGAGCCGTGTGGCGTCTGCGAGCATTGCGTGGCGATCACCGGTGGGCGGCATGTCGATGTGATGGAGATGGACGCCGCCAGCCGCACTGGTGTGGGCGACATTCGCGAGATCATTGACTCGGTGGCGTATCGGGCGGCCAGTGCGCGCTACAAGATTTACATCATCGACGAAGTGCACATGTTGTCGAACAACGCGTTCAACGCGCTGTTGAAGACGCTGGAAGAGCCGCCGCCGCATGTGAAATTCATCTTTGCCACGACCGAGATTCGCAAGGTTCCGGTGACGGTTCTGTCGCGCTGTCAGCGGTTCGATCTGCGGCGCATCGAGCCCGAGGTGATGATCGCGCATCTGGAGATGATTGCGGGTAAGGAGGGCGCGCAGATCACTCTTGAGGCTTTGGCGTTGATCACGCGGGCGGCGGAAGGGTCCGTGCGTGATGCAATGAGCCTGTTGGATCAGGCGATCAGCCATGGAGCCGGGGAAACCGGGGCCGATCAGGTGCGCGCCATGCTGGGGTTGGCGGATCGTGGCCGGGTGATGGACCTGTTCGAGGCGATCATGCGCGGTGATGCGGCAGGTGCTTTGGAGGAACTGGCCTCGCAATACGCCGATGGTGCGGACCCGGTGGCGGTGCTGCGCGATCTGGCGGAGATCACGCATTGGGTGTCGGTGATCAAGATCACGCCGGCCTCGGCGGAGGACCCGACGGTTGGCCCCGAGGAACGCGCGCGGGGCGCGGATCTGGCCGGGCGGTTGGATCTGCGCATTCTCGCGCGGATGTGGCAGATGTTGCTGAAATCGCTGGAGGAAGTGTCGAACGCACCGAATGCGATGATGGCCGCGGAAATGGCGGTGATCCGCATGACGCATGTGGCCGACCTGCCGACGCCAGATGACTTGATCCGCCGGTTGCAAGACAGCCCGCCGCCGCCGCCGCCTTCGGGTGGTGGTGGGGGTGGGGCGCCGATGCCGCAGCCGGGGCAGGGCGGCGGGGCGACCAATGCGATGGGGCGCGGCATGGGGCCCTCGGGCGGCGGCGGTGCGCAGGCGGCGCTGGCGGGCGACCTGTCGCCGCTGGCGCACTATGCCACGTTCGAGCATGTGCTGGACCTGATCCGCGAGCGCCGCGACATGGTGCTGCGCACCGAGGTGGAAACCTGCCTCAGGTTGGTGCGCTATTCGCCCGGCCGCATCGAGTTCGAGCCGACAGAACAGGCCCCCGTCGATCTGGCCTCGCGGCTGTCGGCGCGGTTGCAAAGCTGGACCGGCGCGCGCTGGGGCGTGACGATTGCGCAGGGCGGCGGCAAGACCATCGCCGAGGTGCAGGACGCCGATCTGGAAGCGCGCAAGGCCAAGGCGCGAGAACTGCCGTTGGTGCAGGCGATCCTTGCGGCGTTTCCGAAATCAGAGCTGCGGTTCCATGACCCGGTCGAGACCGCCATCGACATTGCCGAGGCCGCCCTGCCCGAGGTCGAGGATGAATGGGACCCGTTCGAGGACTGATGTCCCGGCAGTGTGCCTTGCAGCCTTCGCTCGGCACCCTTATTTGACGAACAACGCATGAATACAGGAGATGATGCAATGCTGAAGGGTCTTGGTGGACTGGGCGACATGGGCAAGATGATGAAGGCCGCGCAAGAGATGCAGGGCAAGATGGAGGCGCTGCAAAGCGAGCTGGACAGCATCATTGTCGAGGGGGAAAGCGGCGCGGGTCTGGTCAAGGCCAAGGCGAATGCCAAGGGCGTGCTGACGGCGCTGACGATTGATCCGTCGATTTTCTCTGCCGAGGATAAAGAAATCGTCGAGGATCTGATTCTGGCGGCGATCAAGGATGTGCAGAGCCGCGCGCAGGCGCGCAGCAAGGCCGAGATGGGCAAGCTGGCGCAAAGCATGGGGCTGCCGGCGGATATGAACCTGCCGGGGATGTAACCGATGGCCGATGCGCCCGGCGATATCGAGGCTTTGATCGCGCTGATGGCGCGGTTGCCGGGGCTTGGGCCGCGGTCGGCGCGTCGGGCGGTGTTGCACCTGTTGCGCAAGCGGTCGGGGGTGATGGAGCCTTTGGCGCTGGCGCTGGCCAAGGTTTCGGCCTCGGCGCGCGATTGCCGGATTTGCGGCAATATCTCGGACCATGACACCTGCCCGATTTGCGCCAGTGCCAAGCGGGAAACCGGCGTGTTGTGCGTCGTCGAGGATGTGTCGGACCTGTGGGCGATGGAGCGCGCGGGTGGTTTTACCGGGCGTTATCATGTGCTGGGCGGCACATTGTCAGCGCTTGAGTCGATTGGCCCCGAGGCATTGCGCATCCCGCATCTGGTGGCGCGCGTTGGCCAAGAGGGCGTGCGCGAGGTGATCCTGGCGCTGAATGCCACCGTCGAAGGGCAGACCACCGCGCATTATATCGCCGAGGCATTGGCGCCCACGGGCGTGCAACTGTCGGCGCTGGCGCAGGGCGTGCCGATGGGGGGTGAGCTGGATTATCTGGACGACGGCACGATCTCGGCCGCGTTGGCGGCGCGGCGGCGTCTGTAGATCAGCGCAACGCCTGCGATTGCGGCGAGGAATTGTTGATCGAGATGGCAGAATGCACCGTGTCACGCGCCTTTTCGCGAACGCGTTCAACCAAGGTCCACGGCAGTGGAATGCCGGGATCCGCGCTTTCCGAGATGACCCATTGGCTCCAGCGGGATGATTTTGCCATTGATTCGTCCTTTCTGAACAGAGGCACGGGTTTGCCCCTCACTTGCGATCAGAATGACGGGAAAATGCGGCCAGAAAGGGGCGCTGGCCGCGAAAATCGCACGCTTAATGGGAAAATCTTAACCACGACGGTTACAGGCGGATCACCGAGATCAGCCGCCCGTAATCCGCCTCGGACCCATGCACGGAACGGCGGTAGGAATAGAACAGGCGCGGGTCGGCATAGGTGCAATGGCGGGTCCAGTCGGCCTGTGCGATCCCGGCCTCGCGCAGCCGCATGAGGCCGAAACCGGGCAGATCAAACTGATAGCGGTCGCCCTGGCCGTTGGCGAAAAACCGCATGAATTCCGGGTCTTCGGCTTGAAATTCCTCCAGAAATTCAGGACCGACCTCATAGGCGGCCTGGCTGATGCAGGGGCCGATCACAGCGGTGATGGACTGCCGTTCTGCGCCAAGCGCGACCATTGCGTCAACTGTTGCCTCTAGCACGCCATCCAGGGCACCGCGCCAGCCGGCATGGGCGGCACCGATCACGCCGGCCTCTGGGTCTGCCAGCAAGACCGGCATGCAATCGGCGGTCAGGATCGCCAGCCCCAGACCCGGCGTGTTGCAGACCATCGCATCGGCGCGCCCCTGGGGGCCGGGTTCAGTGACGGTGGCGACCTGCGCGGAATGGATCTGGTGAACGCTGACCAAGGCGCCGGGGTCGACCGCCATCGCATGGGCAACGCGGGCGCGATTGATTGCGACGATATCGCTTTGGTCCGACGACCCCGTGCCGCAGTTGAGACCCGCGAAAATCCCCGACGAGGCCCCGCCGCGCCGGGTGAAGAACCCGTGGTGCACAGGGGCCAGCGCGTCGGCGGTCAGGATCTCAAGCGTCATTCCAGGCCTCGTTGGGCGGAGCGGACCAAGGCGCGAACCCGGGCGGCAACGGTGTGTCGGGCGCGACGAATGCCAGCGCCTTGAACAGCGTTCCCATTTCTGTGGCATCGGTCAAGCGGTGATATGCGGCCAGATGCGAATCCAGTGCCGATCCGGTCAGGCTTTGGGCCAGACGGGCGGCGCGGGCCTCGATTCCGAGGGCTTTCAGCAAGTCGCCTTGCGGCGTCAGCGCGCTGTGTACCAGTTGCGGCGCGGCGCGGGCGAGGGCCTCGAAATCGACATGCGCGGTGAGATCGGCAAGGCCGGGATGCGCGAAAGGGTCGGCGTAGGCGTGGTTTTCCAGCGCCTGAAACGTATCGCCCCGGCTGCGCCAATGGCCATAGTCGATGACAAGCGCCACGCCGCCCTGCGCGGCGATCCGCTCGGCGATCGGCTGCATCGCGGCGGCGGCAGCGGCGCTGGTTTCCACAACGTCGCCGTCTTGCGTATCGTCGAGCCGGTGATCGAGATCGGCCAGCGGCACGGCTTCGGTCAACCCCGGCCTCAGCGCCCCGTCCTTGAGGCCCACGACCATCTCGCGCCAGCCATGCGGGGCGCGCTGGAATTGGCGAATGGGCAGCGCGTCAAAGAATTCGTTGGCGATCAGGAACAGCGGCCGGTCATCGGGCAGGGCGTCAAACCCGTCGCACCAGGACACCGGCAACCCGGCCAGCGTTTTGGCCTGAAGATCGCGCAGAACCGGCGAGCCCTCGATCAGATGGAGGGTCGCGGCGGCGTGAAAACCGGGAACGCCGCGCGTCGCCCGCCAGATATCGGCCATCAGCGTGCCGCGCCCCGGTCCGGGTTCTGCCAGCGCGAAACGTGCGGGCGCGCCTTGATCCAGCCAGGCCTGCGCCAGACACAGGCCCAGCATTTCGCCGAACATCTGGCTGATTTCCGGCGCGGTGGTGAAATCGCCCGCCGTGCCCAAAGGGTCGCGCGTGGCGTAATAGCCGTGCTCGGAATGCAGCAGGCAGTCGGTCATGTATTCCGCCAGGCTCATCGGTCCGGCCAGCGCGATGCGCTGCATCAAGAGTTTCGCCAGCGCCGTCATGCCGGTTTGCGCCCCGCAATCAGCGCCAGCGCCACGCCGATCACCACCATCGGCAGGCTGAGGGTCTGGCCCATCGTCAGGCCGAAATCGCCCAGCCGGATCACATAGCCAGCCGGGTCGGTGGCCAGAAACTGATCGTCGGGCATCCGCCAGATCTCGACCAGCATCCGCGCCAGCCCGTAGACCGTCAGAAACACGCCGGTGACCAGCCACGGGCGCCGCAGGGCGCTGGTGCGGGTGGCGAGGAACCACATGATCACGCCCAGCAGCAGCCCCTCCAACCCGGCCTCATAAAGCTGCGTCGGGTGGCGCGCGCATTCATGAGGCCAATCGCTGGGGCACAGGCCACCAGAGCCGGGGAACAGCACGCCCCAGGGCTGGGTTGTCGGATGGCCCCAAAGCTCGGCGTTGATGAAATTGGCGATGCGGCCCAGAAACAGGCCGACCGGGATCACCAGCGCCATGGAATCCCCGAGGGCCGAGGGCGCAATGCCGTTGCGCCGCGCGAACAGGAACCCGGCCAGCGTCGCGCCGCCCAGGCCGCCGTGGAAGGACATGCCGCCCTCCCACACCCGCAGGATTTGCAGCGGGTGCGCCAGATAGTAGCCCGGCTGATAGAACAGCACGAACCCCAGCCGCCCGCCCAGGATCACGCCGACGATGATCCAGGTCAGCAGTTGCTCGACCTGCTCGGCGCTCATCGGGGCCACGCCGCCGGGCCACCATTGCGGCCGCCGCATCGCCAGAACGATCAATCGCCAGCCGATCACGAAGCCGGCGATATAGGCCAGTGCATACCAGCGCAGCGCCAGTGTGAAGTCGCCGATATCGACGGCGAAAATCTCTGGGCGCAGGAAAGACGGAAACTCGATGAGGGCGTGCATGGGATACCTTTGGGCTGGTCGCTCAGGTCTTCCTGCGCACGGGCGACGAAGTCAACCTTGCGATTGGCGGCTGTCAGTCCCATATAGTGCCCCAACCCAGCACAGGAGCGCCCGATGCAGCCCGGCAATAAAATCTTTGATGATCTGTCCAAATTGATGACCAACGCCATGGGCGTGGCCCAAGGGGCGCGGACCGAGGCGGAAACGGCGCTGAAAAGCCTGATGGATCGCTGGCTGGCGGATCGCGATTTTGTGACCCGCGAGGAATTCGACGCGGTGCGCGGCATGGCGCAAAAGGCGCGCGAAGAAAACGCGGCGCTCAAGGCCCGCATCGAGGCGCTGGAAGCCAAACACAACAGTTAAGCGCAACGGTTCAGCGCCGTGCTTTCCCTTTGCCCGGACTCGTCCTAATCTTGTCCGACAGGGTGAGGAGGAAGGGATGCTGTCTTGGCTCACGGCGGAAGCGCGGCGATTCGGAAAGACATGCGTGTGGTCGTGGCAGGGGTTCGCGGCGGCATGGGCAAGCGAGAAAACCCTGCGACAATGGACGCTGGCCAATGTGATCTCGGCCGGGTTTGTGTTCTGGTTGCCCCTCAGCCCCGCGGAACGCGCCTTGATCCTGGCGCTGGGGATCTTGATTCTGGCGGTCGAGCTGGCGAACACGGCGATCGAGGTGGTGGTGGATTATATCTCGATGGAGCAACACCCGATGGCGGGCAAAGCCAAGGACTGCGGCAGCGCGGCGGTTGCGCTGACGGCGCTGGCAGCCGGGGTTGCCTGGGCCGTGGTGCTTTGGGGGCTTTGGGCGGGTTAACCGCCGATGAGGCCCCGCAGTTGGCCTGACACCGTTGCCCGCAATGAGTCGACAAGGCCGACATAGGTGGTCAGCACACCGTCGAGGGCGGGTACATAGGTGGCGATCAGCGGCGACAGCAAGTAGATCGCAATCAGGAACATCGCGATCAAGACCACCAGCGACAACCCGTTGCGAAAGCTGTTCTGGCTGCTGCTGGCCTCGTGATCCTCGTGATCCTCGGTGCTGCGCCGGGCATCGGTGCCCGGTTCCAGCGTCGATGTCAGTTCCTCGATATCGGGCAACAGGTTCCGCCGACGCATCGGCTCTGCGGTGTCGGTGGTCTCGGAGGGTGGCAGCGGCGGCGGCACGTTGGGCAGCGGCGGCGGGGTTTCGTCATCCTCGCCATAGACCTTCGGCGGGGCGGCCTTGGAGCGCGTCGGCCGGGTCAGGCCCAGATCGCCCTGGGTTTCCAGCGCGGATTTGGGCCGGTTGCGCGCGGACATCTCCAACTCGGCCTCCTCGCGCAGCACATCCAGAACGGTCTTGTCGATGCGCGGTGCTTGCGGGCGACTGGTTCCATCCGAGGTCGGGGGTGGCAAATCGTCGTCGTCGTCATCCTCGTCCAACTCGGCGGCGCGCATGCGCAACGCCACCTCCATCGGATACTGATACCAAGTATTGCCACAGGCCGAACATTGCACATCACGCCCATTCTGGGGAATGACCCTTTCATCCACTTCGTACTGCGCGTTGCAGTTCGGACAGGTCAGTCGCATTGGTACCTCTTCATCGGACGATCACGCTCGGAATTTCCGGCCCAACGGGGGTTTTTGGCCCGTTGCCCGCCTCGGCCATTGGCTAAGGTGCAAGGCTGTTGTAGCAAGCACCAAGTCAACTTCCAAGAGCGCAGCCTGTTCCTTGAATGGGCGCAAAGGGGTTATCAGTGATCAGGCTGGCGAATGTGTCACACGATTATGGCGGGCGCGGCCTGCTGATGGGTGTTGACCTGCATATCGCACCGGGTGCGTTTTACTTCCTGACCGGACCTTCGGGGGCGGGAAAGAGCACGCTGCTCAAGCTGTGCTACGGCGATTTGCAGCCGCGCTCGGGCGATATCCAGATTTTTGGGCAGGACACGCGAACCCTGTCGCGGGATGCGCTGGCCGATACGCGCCGCCGGATTGGAGTCATTCATCAGGATTGCCAGTTTCTCGATCACCTGACACTGGCGGAAAATGTGGCGCTGCCGTTTGTCGCCACCGGTCGCCCGGTGCCGCAGGACGATCTGCGGGAGTTGCTGTCTTGGGTCGGGCTGGAGCATCAAGCCGATTCGCGGCCACCAACCCTGTCGGGCGGCGAACGCCAGCGCGCCGCCTTGGCGCGCGCCGTGATCATGTCGCCCGAGGTTGTGCTGGCCGATGAGCCGACCGGCAACGTCGATTGGGAGATGTCGCAGCGGTTGCTGTCCTTGCTGGTCGAGTTGAACCGCATGGGCACCGCCGTGATGATCGCCACGCATGACCTGAACCTGATCCGCACCGCCAAAACGCAAGTGTCGGCGCGCAATCTGCGGATCGCCGATCGCACGCTGCAAGCGGCGGGGAGCGAGTTGTGATGGTCCGTCTCCCCTCGTTCCTGCGCGACTCGGGCCAGATTGTTCCGGCGTCGGGCTATACCACGACGCTGACCATGGTGACGGCGGGCGCGATGGCGTTTCTGGCGGTGTTCGCGCTGGCCTTGTCGCTGTCCTCGGGGCAGTTGGCGCAGCGGTGGTCCGACACGCTGGCGCAAAGTGCCACGTTGCGCGTGTCGGCTCCGCCCTCGGAAATCGCGGCGCAAACGGCGGTGGCGGTGGAAATCCTGCGCACCACGCCGGGCGTTGTCTCGACACGGGTACTGGATATCGACGAGCAGCGCGCGTTGCTGGAGCCGTGGTTCGGCCCCGATCTGCCGGTGGAACAACTGGCCTTGCCGCGGTTGATCGAAATCATCGAGGCCCCGCAGGGGTTTGACGCCAGCGGGCTGCGGTTGCGGCTGGCCTCCGAGGCGCCGGGCGCGATCCTGGACGATCACACGCGCTGGCGTCGCCCCCTGGTGCAAGCCGCCGCCAGCCTGCGCGGTCTGGCCTGGGTGTCGGTGCTGCTGATCGCCGCCGCAATGGCCGCCATGATCACGCTGGCCGCCGGGTTCTCGCTGGCGGCAAACGCGCAGGTGATCCGCGTGCTGCGGCTGGTCGGCGCGCGTGATCGGGTGATCGCCCGCGCCTTTGTGCAACGTTTCACGCTGGGCGCGCTGATCGGCGCGCTGGCCGGCACGGCGGTGGGGGTTTTGGCCTTTGCGTTGCTGCCGGTTTCCGGGGATACTGGCTTTCTGACCGGGCTTGGCTTTCACGGTTGGGGCTGGGCCACGCCCTTGGCGATTCCACCCCTGGCCGCGCTGATTGCCCTTGTCGCGACCAAAGCCGCGGCGACCCGCGTCCTGCAAAAGGAAAGATGATGGCCTACGGAATCCAATGGGTGCGCTCGCTTGTGTTCGCGTTCCAATCCTATCTGGTGATGTTGATCATGGCGATTTTCTACGCGCCCTGGGCCGCGTTCGACCGCCGCGGCGCGATTGCTGCGGTGCATGCCTGGTGCCGCTATGTGCGCTGGTCGGCAAGCTGGATGATCGGCTTGAAATCCGAAGTGCGCGGCGAAGTCCCCACCGACGAGGTGATGGTGGCCTCGAAACACCAGAGCTTTTTCGACATCATCATTCTGTGCAGCGTGCTGCCCAGCCCCAAGTTCATCATGAAAAAATCGCTGACCTATGCGCCTTTGGTGGGGTGGTACGGCAAGCGGATTGGCTGCGTGGCGGTGGATCGCGGCAAGCGCGGGCAGGCGATCAAGGCGATGGTCCAGCAGGTGCGTTCTGGCACGCGGGATCCCGGTCAGTTGATCATCTTTCCGCAGGGCACGCGCGTCGCACCCGGCGTAAAGAAGGAATACAAGGTCGGCGTTTCCGTTCTCTATCAAGAGCTTGACGCCCCGGTTGTGCCGGTCGCGGTGAATGTGGGCGTGTTCTGGCCCCGGCAGCGCATCTACCGCGAGCCCGGCCTGGCGGTGATCGAGTTCCTGCCGCGCATCGACCGTGGCCTTGAGAAACGCGCGTTTCTGGCGCAGGTCGAAGACGTGGTCGAGCATCACTCGACCAAACTGATGGCCGAAGCCGGATTTCACGTCGAGGCCTGAGCGATGGCCACAGAGCGCAGCACGGTCGCGCATATCGTCGAAACGCTTGCGGGGGGTGGCCGCCCGGTATCGGCGCGGGCGATGTTCGGGGAATATGCGCTCTATTGCGACGGCAAGGTGGTGGGGCTGATCTGCGACGAGACGTTGTTTCTCAAGGATCGCCCGGTGGTGCGCGCGGTGGTCGAGGCCCCGGATCTGGGGCCGCCGTATCCCGGCGCAAAACCGCATATCCTCGCGGACGCGCTGCTCAACGATCCAGAGACGTTGCAGGCTGTGGTCCGGGCGATTGCCGATGACCTGCCCGCGCCAAAGCCGAAGAAACCGCGCCAGAAACCCTGAGCGCATGGCTCACAGGCTTGTCATGTGAACGGTCTTGACCTTCCGGGGGCTGGAAGCCCGAAACTGCCCGCTGGAAACAAGGAGACCCCATGAAACCTGTCCTGCTTGGCGTCGTTCCTGCCGCCGTTGCCCTTGGCGCTGTCGTTGCCTTTCAATGGCCCGCAGAGTCGCAAACGCCACCTCTGGTCACCGACGGCTCGGATGCGCTGGTGGAGATCACCGTGCCTGCGACCCTGAGCGAGCGGGCGCAGACCGGGCGCAACATTTTCCGGACGGCCTGCGCCTCGTGTCACGGTGACAATGCCGTCGGGCGCGACGGGCTTGCGCCGCCGCTGATACATCGCATTTACGAACCCTCGCACCACGGCGACGAATCGTTCCAGATCGCCGCGGCGCAGGGCGTGCGGGCGCATCACTGGCGGTTCGGCAACATGCCCCCGGTGCCCGATCTGACGCGCGGCGATGTGGCGATGGTGATCGCCTATGTTCGCGAAGTGCAGCGCGCGAACGGCATCGAGTGATTTCCTACCCCGGCGCGCTTAGGCCGCCAGACCCTTGCGGCCCATGTCGAGGAATTTTTGGCGACGCCCGGCGATCAACTCGGCCGGGGATTTCTTGACCAAGGCGGTGAGTTGTTCGTCGATGGCTTTGCCAACGGCCGCGATTGCCGCCGCCGCGTCGCGTTGTGCGCCGCCTTTGGGCTCGGTGATGATCTTGTCGATCACGCCCAGTTTCAACAGGTCCTGCGCGGTCAAGCGCATGGCCTCGGCCGCCTCGCGCATTTTCTCGGAGTCCTTCCACAGGATCGAGGCGCAGCCCTCGGGGGTGATCACCGAATAGATCGAATGCTCCAGCATCAGGATGCGGTCGGCGGTCGCCAAAGCCACCGCGCCCCCAGAGCCACCCTCGCCGATGATCATCGACACCAGCGGCACGCCGATGGTCAGGCATTTCTCGGTCGAGCGGGCGATGGCCTCGGCCTGGCCGCGTTCTTCGGCGCCCTTGCCGGGATAGGCGCCGGGGGTATCGACCAGCGTCACCACCGGCAGATGAAAGCGATGCGCCAGATCCATCAGGCGAATCGCCTTGCGGTAGCCTTCGGGGCGGGCCATGCCGAAATTGCGCTCGATCCGGGATTTGGTGTCGGAGCCCTTTTCCTGGCCGATCACCACCACCGGGCGGTCATTGAGCCGCGCCAGCCCGCCCATGATCGCCTGATCATCGGCAAAATTGCGGTCGCCGGCGAGGGGGGTGAAGTCGGTGAACAGGGCGTCGATGTAATCCTGGCAATGGGGCCGGTTCGGGTGCCGCGCAACAAGGCATTTCTGCCACGGTGTCAAGGACTTGTAGAGGTCCGTCAGCATCTGCGCGCTTTTCTTGTCAAGCGCCTCGGCCTCTTTTTCAATGTCCATCGCCGGATTGTTGCGCGCCATGGCGCGCAATTCGGTCGCCTTGCCGTCGATTTCGGCCAGCGGTTTTTCGAATTCCAGATAATTCATCGGCAACACCTCATGGACTTGGCCCTATATGCCCATCCTGCAAGGCCGTTGCAACCGGGGACGCGGGGGGGGACGGCGCTCGGGCCCCATCGAGGGGCCGCTCGCGCCGGCGGTTTTCGGACCGCGGCCGACCGGGCGGGGCGTTGCCCCTCCCGGACCCACCCCAGGATATTTGCGGAACAAAGACCGGTGGGTCAAAAGAGGGTGCCCTGGTCGGGTTCGGGGGCTGCGGGTTTCTTGCGTGGTTTGGGCGGGGTGACGAGGGGTGCCGCATCGAAGCTGTCGTCGTGCAGTTCGATGGTGAAATATGGCGATTTCTGTGCGGCTTTGGCGGTGGTCAGCACGGCATCTTCGGGCGAGCGCAGCACGGCATAGCCGCGTTTGAGGGTTTCCTTGTAGCCCAGCGTCGTGTGGAGGCGGATGACGCCGTCGAGCCGGGTTTTGGCGCGCTCCAGCCGGTTGGCCATGGCGCGGGCGGCGCGGGCGGCGAGGTGTTGCGCGCTCAGGGCCTCGGATTTGCGCCGGAGGCCGGTTTGCAGCGCCGGTGTCAGGCGGTTGGCGATCTGGGACAGGCGGTCGCGGCGCGCGTCGAGTTTGCCGCGCAGGGTGCCGGGTCTGAGGCCGGCGGCGGCGCGGTTCAGCTCCAGCGTCTTGCGGTCGGCCATGGCGCGCAGCGAGCCGGCGAAACGGTCGGATGTGCGGTCAAGCTGTTGCGCCGGGGTTGCCAGAAGCGTGTCAGGCCGGGGCAGGGCGCGGGCGAGGTCGCGCAGCCGTTGGGTGCGTTGTTGTACGCCGCTGGTTCCGGCGCGGTGCAGGCGCGCGCCAAGGCTGGCGGTCTGTGCCAACAGGTCGGCGCGCACCGGCACCGCCAATTCCGCCGCCGCCGTCGGCGTTGGCGCGCGCAGGTCTGACGCGTAGTCGATCAGCGTGGTGTCGGTTTCATGGCCCACCGCGGAGATCAGCGGGATGTCACTGGCGGCGGCGGCGCGCACCACGGCTTCGTCGTTGAAGCCCCACAGATCCTCGATCGAGCCGCCGCCGCGGGCGACGATCAGCACATCGGGGCGCGGCACCGGGCCGCCGGGTTGCAGCGCGTTGAAGCCCTCGATGGCGCGGACCACGTCGGCCGGGCAACGCTCGCCTTGCACGGCGACCGGCCAGACGATCACCCGGCGCGGGAAGCGATCCGCCAGGCGGTGCAGGATGTCGCGAATCACCGCCCCCGAGGGCGAGGTGATCACGCCAATCACCTGCGGCAGAAAGGGAATCGCGCGTTTGCGCCCCGCATCGAACAACCCCTCGGCGGCCAGTTTCTTGCGGCGTGCGTCCAGCATCGCCATCAGCGCGCCCGCCCCTGCCGGTTCGATGTTTTCCACCTGCAACTGGTATTTCGACTGCGGCGCGAAGGTGGTCAGGCGCCCGGTGGCGATGACCTCCATGCCTTCCTCGGGCTTGATGGCCATGCGCGCCACCTGACCCTTCCAGCTGACCGAGGCAATCACCGCGCGGTCGTCCTTGAGGTCGAAATACATATGCCCGGTGCGCGCGATCATCACGCGTCCGACCTCGCCACGCACGCGGACCCGGCCAAACTCGCCCTCGAGCGTGCGTTTGACCGCGCCTGACAGCTCGGACACGGTGAAGTCATGGGCGTTGTCGCCGGAATTTTCGCCCGCGCCGCCGGGGTCGTCGTCAATCAGATCCATGGTGCTCGCTTGTATCACTTTCGCGCAGACCTTAGAACGCTCGCCAACAGCGGCCAAGGGGTGAGTGTATGAACATTTTGGTTCTCGGAGGGGGCGGGCGTGAACATGCGCTGGCTTGGGCGATCAAGCAGAACCCGAAATGCGACCGGTTGATTGTGGCGCCGGGCAATGCGGGGATCGCGGACATCGCCGAATGTGCGAGTTTGAACGCCGAGGACGGGGCTGAGGTCGTGGGATTTTGCGAGGAAAACGCGGTAGATTTCGTGGTGATCGGGCCGGAGGCACCCTTGGCGGCCGGTGTGGCGGATACGCTGCGCGCGGCGGGGATCTTGTGCTTTGGGCCGTCGGCGGCGGCATCACGGCTGGAAAGCTCGAAAACCTTCACCAAGCAGATTTGCGACGCGGCCAAGGCCCCCACGGCGGGCTGGGCGCGGTTTACCGATGCGGAAGCGGCCAAAGCGTATCTGCACCAAAAAGGCGCACCGATTGTCGTCAAGGCGGACGGTCTGGCGGCGGGCAAGGGCGTGATCGTCGCGATGGCGCTGTCCGAGGCGCTCGATGCGGTGGACGACATGTTCGGCGGCAGTTTTGGCGCAGCAGGGGCCGAGGTGGTGATCGAGGATTTCATGACCGGCGAGGAGGCGAGTTACTTCGTGCTGGTCGATGGCGAGACCTGTTTGCCGATTGGCTCGGCGCAGGATCACAAGCGGGTGGGTGAGGGCGACACCGGCCCCAACACCGGCGGCATGGGGGCGTATTCGCCTGCGCCGGTGCTGACCGAGGCCATCGCGCAACAGGCCATGGATGAGATCATCCGGCCCTGCATGGCCGAGATGGTGCGGCGCGGGACGCCGTATCAAGGCGTGCTGTACGCGGGGTTGATGATCGAGGACGGGCGCGCGAAGCTGGTCGAATACAACGCGCGGTTTGGCGACCCGGAGTGTCAGGTCTTGATGATGCGGCTGGGCGCGCAGGCGATGGATCTGATGCTGGCTTGTGCGCAGGGGCGGCTGGAGGGCGCGCGGGTCAATTGGGCCGATGACCATGCCCTGACCGTGGTGATGGCCGCCAAGGGATATCCGGGTGATTATGTGAAAGGCACGGAAATCAAGGGCCTGGACGGTATGCCCGAGGACAGTTTCAACATGGTGTTCCATGCAGGCACCAAGCGCGAGGCTGGGGCGGTGGTTGCGCATGGCGGGCGTGTGCTGGGGGTCACGGCGCGCGGCGAAACGCTGGCCGAGGCGCAAGCGCGGGCCTATGCGATGGTCGATCAGATCGACTGGCCGGGCGGGTTCTGTCGCCGCGATATCGGCTGGCGGGCGCTGTAAGCGATGGAATGGACGGGCGAGGGCGTTCTGCTGACCGCGCGTCCCCATGGCGAAAGTGCTGCAATCATCGAGGTCTTGTCGCCCGAGCATGGGCTGCACAAAGGCGTGGTGCGGGGTGGTGCCGGGCGGCGCATGGCCCCGATCCTGCAACCCGGCGCGCAACTGCATCTGGTGTGGCGCGCGCGATTGGATGAGCATCTGGGCGCGTTTACGGTGGAACCCATCCGGGGGCGTGCGGCGGCGATCATGGTTGATGCCGAACGGCTGGCGGCGCTGAATGCCATCGCGGCGCTGACGGTCTTTGCCCTGCCCGAGCGCGACCCGCACCCCCGGTTCTATGCCGCAACGATCCACCTGCTCGACCTGCTGGCCGCAGGGGAACCATGGTTCGGCGCCTATCTGGCCTGGGAGCGGTTGTTGCTGGAGGAGACCGGCTATGGGCTGGATCTGACTTGCTGTGCGGTGACGGGGGCGGTTGACGGGTTGGCCTATGTCTCGCCGCGCACCGGGCGCGCGGTGACCGCGAAAGGGGCGGGGGCGTTCGCTGACCGATTGCTGCCCTTGCCGCCGTTGTTGCTGGATGAAACGACACCCGAAACCCGCGCGGCCATGGCGCAGGGTCTACGCACAACCGGGCATTTCCTGCACGCGGTTCTGGCCCCGGCCTTGGGCGCCCGACCCTTGCCTGAGGCGCGGGCGCGGCTGGTCGGGCGTTTTTGAGTATTTAAGGCAAGATGAAATCACAAGGACTCACTTAACAGGTGCAATTCCGACATGCAGGGGGTCGGTTGCAGGATAGACAGGGGCGCGCCACTGCGGATCACTGGAGGGTGGAGGCTCCATGTTTGAACGTTCCATCCCCGAGTGGCTGCGCCACCCTCCATCGGCGGCTGCGCGCAAGCCGGGTGCGAAGGCCTTTGCCACACTGTCGGGCGTCGAGGCCATGATCCGCGGGATGTTGCTGTCGGTGTTTCCGCTGGCCATGTACCGGGCCTTGGGGGACGCGGGGACTGTCTCATGGGTCTATTTCGGCATCGGGCTCATTTCCTTGTACGTGGGACTGTTGCTGCCATGGATCAACCGCTTTGTGCCGCGCCGCTGGCTGTATTCCCTGGGGGCGCTGCTGTATTTCGTCGGTTGCGGGTTTGGCATGTTGGGCGGGATGTATATCGTTCCGGCGCTGATGTGTTGCACCTTGGCGACGGTTACCTGCTTCATCTGCCTCAACGCCTATGTGCTGGATTATGTGTCGAAACATGACCTTGGCCGCACCGAGACACTGCGCATGTTCTATAGCGCCCTGTCGTGGACCGCAGGGCCGGTTACCGGTGTCGCGCTGCTGAATATCTGGGCACCTGCGCCATTTCTGGTCGGCGCGGTCGGGGCGCTGGTGCAGCTGGCGGTGTTCTGGTGGCTGCGGCTGGGGAATGGCAAGATCATCCAGAAGGCGCGCGGCACGGCGCCCAACCCGCTGGCCTTCATCAGCCGGTTTTTCGCGCAACCGCGGCTGATCGCCGGCTGGCTGTTCGCGGTCCTGCGCAGTTGTGGCTGGTGGGGGTATATCGTCTATCTGCCGATCTATGCCATCGAATCCGGCCTGCCGCCCGCCTTGGGCGGCGCGCTTGTGTCGTTGACCAACGGGTTCTTGTTCACAACACCGCTCATGTTGCGCTGGGTGCAGAGGCATTCTGTGCGTACAGCCGTGCGCACCGGGTTCCTGGTCGCCACGATCGGGTTTCTTCTGGCGGCGGTTTCGCCGGTGCCCTACCTCACCGTGGGGTTGCTGTTCGTGGCGTCGGCGTTTCTGGTGCTGCTGGATATCTCGGCGGGACTGCCCTTTTTGATGGCCGTCAAACCGTCGGAACGCACGGAAATGGCCGCCGTCTATTCCAGCTTTCGCGATGTGTCGGGCATCATGACGCCGGGCCTCGGGGCGCTGATCCTGATGGTCGCGCCGATCCAGGGGATTTTCGCCGCCGTGGGGTTCGGCCTTCTGGGCATGTATGTGCTGGCCGGGCGCTTGCATCCCCGGCTGGGCAAGGCGCGCACCCGGTTGGCCTAGTGGCTGCCCATCTCGGTCAGGGCGGCCGCACAGGCCAAAACGCTGTCTTTGGGCGGGATGAATGACATGCACAGCCGGGCTTGCGCCTTGGCGTGCGAGGCCCGGAAATGACGCCCAAGCAGCGGCCCGGCGGCGCGGATATCAGCGTCAAACAGCCCCATCACCCGGATCAGCCAATGCGGGGCCACCGTGGTTGCAATGCGCCGGTCCGGGTATGCCGCCTTCAAGGCAAGGCCGATCTCCTGAAAGGTGAGCGTGCCGGCGTTGGCGATGAACCGCTCGCCCGCCGTGCTGGGGTCCTCGACCGCCGCGATATGCATCCGCGCCACGTCGCGGACATCGACAACGCCCAACCCGGTGTCGATGTTCATCGGATCCTTGCCCGACATCAGCCGCTGCACCAACCCGGCCGAGGCGCCGAAATGGCGATCCAGCGGCGGCCCCATGACCATCGACGGGTTGATCACCGTCAGCGCCAGACCTGCCTGCTGCGCGATCTCCCAGGCGAGGCGTTCGGCGATGGTTTTCGACTGCGTATAGGCCGAAACGCCCCGCGCGCCCGGATCGGTCCAGTCGGCCTCCGTGGCGTCGCGGCTGGTGGGAACCTGCTCCCAAACAGCGGCGCAAGACGAGGTCAGGACCACACGCCTGACACCCACATGCGCCGCTGCACTCAGGGCCCGCCTGGTGCCCTCACGCGCCGGAATGATCAGGTCATCCGCCGTCCTGGGCGCGCCAATCGGAAACGGCGAGGCGGTGTGCAGTAGCGCATCATGCCCGCGCATCACCTCGGGCCAACCGGCATCCTGCGTCAGGTCCAACGGCACAAAAGCCAGGTTTTCAAGGTTCCGGAAATTGGTCAGATGCGGGACGAGGGCCTCGCGGATTTCATCGACCCGCCCCAAGGACCGCAGCGAGCCGGTCACGAAATGCCCGGCGTTCAAGGCCTGCAACACGATATGCTTGGCGATAAAACCCGAGGCTCCGGTGATGAACAACTTCATGCGCGCGCTTTTCCTTGGCGGTTTTCACCAACCTGCACAGGCTCCAGAATGCGGGTCAAGGGGGCAAACGGGGCCCCCTCTTTGTTCCAGAAATATCCTGGGGTGAATTCGGCGCAGCCGAAGAGGGGCAAGGCCCCTTCCTGTTTACCCCAGCAAACGCCGCGCGATCACCTGCGCCTGAATCTCGCCCGCGCCCTCGAAGATGTTCAGGATCCGCGCGTCGCACAGGATGCGGCTGATCTGATATTCCAGCGCAAAGCCGTTGCCGCCGTGGATCTGCAGCGCGTTATCCGCCGCCGCCCAGGCCACCCGCGCGCCCAAGAGCTTTGCCATGCCCGCCTCGACGTCGCAGCGTTTGTCATGGTCCTTCTGCCAGGCGCTGAAATAGGTCAGCTGCCGGGCGACCATGATTTCCACCGCCATCATCGCCAGCTTGTCGGCCACCCGCGGGAAGGCGATCAAGGGCTTGCCGAATTGCTTGCGGTCCTCGGCGTATTGCATGCCGACTTCCAGCGCGTTCTGCGCCACGCCGATGGCGCGGGCCGCGGTCTGGATGCGCGCACTCTCGAAGGTCTGCATGAGTTGCTTGAAGCCCTGACCGGTTTCGCCGCCCAAGAGGTTCTCGCCCTTGACCTTGAACCCGTCAAAGCCCAGCTCGTATTCCTTCATGCCCCGGTAGCCCAGAACCTCGATCTCGCCGCCGGTCATGCCGGGGGTCGGGAAGGGGTCGGCGTCGGTGCCCGGGGTTTTCTCGGCCAGAAACATGCTCAGGCCCCGGTAATCCGTGGTCTCGGGGTCGGTGCGCGCCAGCAGGGTCATGACATGGGTGCGCGCGGCGTGGGTGATCCAGGTCTTGTTGCCGGTGACCACCCAATCCTCGCCGTCCTTGACCGCGCGGGTGCGCAAGCTGCCAAGGTCTGACCCGGTGTTCGGCTCGGTGAACACCGCCGTTGGCAAGGTCTCGCCCGAGGCCAGTTTCGGCAACCATTGTTCCTTTTGCGCCTGCGTGCCGCCACACAGGATCAACTCGGCGGCGATTTCCGAGCGCGTGCCCAGCGATCCGACGCCGATATAGCCGCGGCTGAGTTCTTCCGACACCACCACCATCGAGGCTTTCGACAGGCCCAACCCGCCGAATTCTTCGGGGATTGTCAGGCCGAACACGCCCATTTCAGACAGTTCCTCGATGATCTCCATCGGGATCAACTGGTCTTTCAGATGCCAGTCATGGGCAAACGGCGCGACCCGTTCGTCGGCAAAGCGGCGGAACTGGTCGCGGATCATTTCCAGCTCGTCATCCAATCCGGTGCTGCCAAAGGTCGCCCGACCATGGTTTTCGCGCATCAACTCGACCAGACGCGCGCGCGCAGCGGGGCTGTTGCCCTGCTGGGTCAGCGCCATGATTGCAGGCGTCGTCAGCGGTTTTTGATCGTCTTGCGACAGGCCGATATCTTGCAACCGCAGGATCTCGCCCTGCGTCATCGGGATACCACCCCAGATTTGCCACAGATATTCCCCGACGCCGATTTGCAGCAACAGTTGGTCCATCTCGGTCAGGCTGCCAGCCTCGGCAAGACGCGCGGCCCAGGTTTGCATCTGGCGAATGGCCTCGACATAGGTAGCCAGCCACGCAAGGCCATGCGCGGCGCGCTGATGCTCGTCCAGCAATCCGGCGCTGATCTTGCCCTGTTCCGAAACCGTTGCCCGCACGCGGTCGGTTGCGGTCGCCAGAAGCGTTTCCAAGGGCGCGATGACACCGGCGACCTGGGCGAGCAGATCGTCCATCAACGGGGAGGGGCGCTGCAGATCCTGTCCATCATGGGGCATGGGTGACTCCTTTAAAATGCTGGGGATGCAAATAAACCCTTCGCAGGTGCAGCGCAACAATAATTCAACAATGAGGCGCGATTTGCAGGAATATGTCGCAGATATTTTGCTCGTGCAGCAATGCCGCGTGCATTGTATCACCCGGATGAACCCCATCGCATCAGGAGCACGGCATGGAGATTTTCTTGGGCGGTTTGCCGCTGTGGTCCTTTGCGCTGGCGTTTGGCGTGACCTTGTTGGCCGGCATCGTCAAAGGGGCGATCGGCTTTGCCTTGCCGCTGATCATGATCGCCGTGTTGCCGTCCTTCATGCCCGCACAAACCGCACTGGCGGCGTTGATCCTGCCGGTTGTGGTGGCGAATGCGCATCAATCGGTGCGATTCGGCTTCCGTGCGGCCTGGGTCTCGGCCAAGGCCTTCTGGCGCATCATCGTGCTGACCTTGGTTGGCATCACGATCTCGGCGCCCTTCGCGGTGGTTTTGCCGCAATACATCATGTTCCTGTTGCTGGGTTCGGCCGTACTGATGTTCAGCATGCTGCAAATCAGCGGCTGGACGCCCGACATCCCGGCCAACCGGCGCAACCCGCTGCAATATGCCATCGGGCTGATCGGCGGGCTGTATGGCGGGATTTCGGGCGTTTGGGGGCCGCCGGTGATTGTCTATCTGCTCGCGGCAAAGACGCCAAAGCGCGAAATGGTCTGCATCATGAGCGTGATTTTCACGGTTGGCGGCGTCATGTTGCTGCTCATGCATCTGCGCACGGGGCTGCTGAACGCGCAGACCTTGCCGCTGTCCATCGCCATGCTGGTGCCGTCAACGCTGGGGCTGTTTCTGGGATATGTGGTGCAGGACAAGCTGGATGCCGAGAAATTCCGCCGCTATGCGCTGATCATGCTGATGATCAGTGCGGTCAACCTGCTGCGGCGCGGCTTCTTTGGCTGAGCGACAGCAGCGATCCGCCCTGACACAAGCCCACCAGCGCCGGCAATTCCGAGGCCGGGCGCACGGTGAAGCCGACGCGGAACACGGGCGCGCCGTCGCGGGTGGCGGCAAAGCTCCAGTCGCCGGGCTGGAGCTCCTCGGGCACGTCGAATTGGAAAAACACCGTCCCCACATTGCCACCCGTCAGCGTGCTGCCCCAGCGTTGCACCGTCACCATGCCGGGCGGCATCGGCGGATGGGTGACGGTATAGTCCAGCGCCGCGTCCTCGGCGTCGGCCAAGGTAAACCGCACGCCAAAGCCAAGGCCGATCATCGCCGGCACCACCTGCCCCTCGGCGACCATCGCGACCGGGTTGACGGGTTCGTAGACAAAGCCCGCGATGGTCTCGGGTGCGGCGCGTTGATTGCGCTCCTCGGCGGCGCAGAACAGGCCGGGGACCAGCGTTTCGACCTGTGGCGATTGCGCAATCGCGGTGTCCGCCTGCGCCGCCGTCAGCGACGCGCCGCATAGCACAAACCCCGCCACAAGGACGGGGTTTGGTCTGTGTGAAACGTGGGGCATGATCCGCTCAACCAATCGCGGCGGCTTTCACGTCGTCGTCGATATGCGGCAGATATTGCGCAAAGTTATTCGAGAACATCTGCACCAGCTTTTGCGCCTGTGCGTCATACTCCTCGTTCACGCTCCAGGTGCGGCGCGGGTCCAGCAGGACGTCGGCCACGCCCTCGCAGGAGACCGGAACATCAAAGCCGAAATTGGGGTCCTTGCGGAATTCGCCTTCGTTCAGCGTGCCGTTCAACGCCGCCGTCAGCAAGGCGCGGGTTGCGTGGATCGGCATCCGCGACCCCGTGCCATAGGCCCCGCCGGTCCAGCCGGTGTTCACCAGCCAGCAGGTCGCGCCATGCTCGGCGATCTTGGCTTGCAACAGCTTGCCGTAAACCTCGGGGCGACGCGGCATGAAGGGCGCGCCAAAGCAGGTCGAGAAGGTTGGCTCGGGCTCGGTCACGCCGCGCTCGGTGCCCGCAACCTTGGAGGTGAAGCCCGACAGGAAGTGATACATCGCCTGCGCCGAGGTCAGCCGCGCGATCGGCGGCAGCACGCCGTAGGCATCACAGGTCAGCATGATGATATGCTTGGGGTGTCCACCCAGCGAGGTTTCCGACGCGTTCGAGATCGCCTCGAGCGGATAGGCGACGCGGGTGTTGTCGGTCAGCGAGTTGTCCTCGAAGTCCAGTTCCAGCGTCTCGGGGTCGAACACCATGTTCTCGACCACAGAGCCAAAGCGCGAGGTCGTGGCGTAGATTTCCGGCTCGGCCTTGGGGTCCAGCTTGATGGTCTTGGCGTAGCAGCCGCCCTCGAAGTTGAACACGCCGGTGTCCGACCAGCCATGCTCGTCGTCGCCGATCAGGGTGCGGCGGGTCGCCGACAGCGTGGTCTTGCCGGTGCCGGACAGGCCAAAGAAAACCGCCGAATCATCCGGGTCGTCAATCGCGTGGTTGGCCGAGCAGTGCATCGCCATCACGCCCTTGCCGGGCAGGATGTAGTTGAGCAGCGAGAACACCGATTTCTTGTTTTCACCGGCATAGGCGGTGTTGCCGATCAGGATCATCTTGCGCTCAAAGTTCAGCGCGATCACCGTTTCAGAGCGGCAGCCGTGACGCTTGGGGTCTGCCTTGAAGCTGGGGCAGTTGATGATCGTCCAGTCCGGCACGAAGCTGTCCAGCTCCTCGCGCGACGGGCGCCGCAGCAAATGCCGGATGAACAGCCCGTGCCACGCCAGTTCGGTGACCATGCGCACATCCAGACGGTGCTCTGCATCGGCCCCGCCAAAGAGGTCCTGCACGAAATAATCGCGGCCCTTCATATGGGCGGTCATGTCCTCATACAGCCGATCGAACGCCTCGGGCGTCATCGCGGCGTTGTTTTCCCACCAGATGCTGTCCTCGACAGCGGGGGAACGCACGACAAATTTGTCTTTGGGTGACCGGCCCGTATACTGGCCGGTGCTCACCAAAAAGGCGCCACCTTGTCCCAGAGTCCCTTCGCCGCGACTGATCGCGGATTGAACCAACGCGGGCTCGATAAGGTTATAGGACACAGATCCCAGCCCCGTGATACCCTGATCTTCCAAACGATGTTTGGGATTGACGCGTCCTGCAGTCATTTGCTCGCTCCTTAGCCTTGCTGCCTGGCTTTGAGTAGATTTGCCCAATTGCCCTTTGCCACGCAGCATGCGGTCTGTACACCCGACATCTGGGCTATATCATGGCGTTTCATGGATCGAACAGGACACATTCACCCCTTTATCGCTAACAATTTCCTGTTATCGCAAACTATCGTGCAGGTTGTAATTGGCGGGGCGATCCGCGAATCCGTCAGCGACTATGGCATATTTATGGCCGATTGCGGGCAATTTGAGGGACTATTCAGTTGATTCTCGGCGTGGAGAATCTAGAGTGCTTAACAAAAAAACTATAATGAGCAGCACAAGGACAGGCCCATGTCAAAGATCGCACTGGTCGACGACGACAGGAATATCCTGACGTCCGTGTCGATTTCCCTCGAAGCCGAAGGTTTCGAGGTCGAAACCTATAATGACGGCCAATCGGCCCTCGAAGCGTTCAACCGCAAGCTTCCGGATATGGCGGTGCTCGACATCAAGATGCCGCGCATGGACGGGATGGAGCTGTTGCAGCGCCTGCGCCAGAAAACCCAGATGCCGGTGATCTTCCTGACGTCGAAAGACGACGAGATCGACGAAGTTCTGGGCCTGCGGATGGGCGCGGATGACTACGTCAAGAAACCCTTCTCGCAGCGGCTTCTGATCGAGCGGATACGCTCGCTTCTGCGCCGTCAGCAAGCGGTGGAAAACGACGAGGTCGGCACCACCGAAGAAACCAAGGTCATGATTCGCGGCTCGCTGTCGATGGACCCCCTGCGCCACGCTGTCGTGTGGAAAGGTCAGGAGGTCACGCTGACGGTCACCGAATTCCTGCTGTTGCAGGCTTTGGCGCAGCGTCCCGGCTTCGTCAAAAGCCGCGATCAGTTGATGGACGTGGCCTATGATGATCAGGTCTACGTCGACGACCGCACCATCGACAGCCACATCAAGCGCCTGCGCAAGAAAATGCGCTCGGTCGATGACGATTTCTCGTCGATCGAAACGCTCTATGGTATCGGTTACAAATACAACGAGGCCTGAAGACAGGTCTGGCCCATGATACATTGAAGAATATGGCGGCAAGGGCGGACATAGACCCACAAGTGCATGGCGCGAACAGCGAAGTGGTGCTTGGGGATGATTGGGTTCGGCCGCAAAGCGCGGTCGATACCGAAGTGCGCATTCACCGTGCGCGCCGTGGCCTGTTGTCGATTTTCCAGTCTCCTCTGGCGCGCAAGATCATCCTGTTCAACATGCTCGCGCTGGTTCTGCTGGTCGCGGGCGTCTTGTTCACCAACCCGTTCCGGGACACCCTCGCCCGGCAGCATGAGATCTCGCTGATCGCGCAGGTCGAAGGTCTGGCGGATATTCTCGCGGTGCTGCCCAGCCTGACGCAGGACGGTGACTATGCGTCGCCACCGGCGATTGCCGCACGCGAACGGGCGCTGTCGGCGCTGTCGTTGAATTCGGATACCGAAGTGCTGTTGCTGGACGCCGCGGGCCGCATCGAACTGGCGCAACGCGGCCAAGGCGGGCGCGCGTCGCCCACCGATGCCACGCATGATCTGGAGCTCCAA
Organism: Pararhodobacter sp.; assembly: GCF_034676545.1. Taxonomy (NCBI): domain Bacteria; kingdom Pseudomonadati; phylum Pseudomonadota; class Alphaproteobacteria; order Rhodobacterales; family Paracoccaceae; genus Pararhodobacter; species Pararhodobacter sp. The sequence continues at coordinate 29,172 of NZ_JAUCBZ010000015.1, read as the reverse complement.
CGCACCATCATTTCGGACACGCTTGACGCGGTCTGGTCGGTCCTGTCGTCGCTGGTTCCGGGCGAGCGCTCGCCTCAACCTGACGCCGCCGCCTTGCTGGCCGAGTTGCACGCCGAGGCCATGACGGGGCGCTCGACCAGCCGTGTTCTGCGGCTGGATGGCGGATTTCGCATGCTTGCCGTGGCGCCGGTCTTTCAGGGGGATACGGTCGTCGGCTCGGTGGTGATGCAGCAAATCCCCGCCAATATCGAACGCATGTTGCGTGCCGAGCGTGAGCAGGTGCTGCAGATGTTTGTCGTGGCGCTGCTGGTCTCGGTCGGCCTCAGCCTCGTGCTGGCCTCGACCATCGCCAACCCTCTGGCCGATCTGGCCACCGCCGCCGAACTGGGCCGCGACAAGAACGCGCGGCGTCTGTCCCCGGGCCGGGTGCGCATCCCGGACCTTGCAGGCCGCCCCGATGAGATCGGCCGCCTGTCGGTGGCCATGCGCGGCATGGTCTCGGCGCTCTATGACCGGATCGACGCCAACGAACAATTCGCCGCCGATGTGGCGCATGAAATCAAGAACCCGCTGGCCAGCCTGCGTTCGGCGGTCGGCACGTTGCGCGTCGCCAAGCGCGAGGATCAGGTCACGCGTCTGCTGGACGTGATCGAACATGACGTGCGTCGCCTTGATCGCCTGATCTCCGACACCTCGAACGCGTCGCGGTTGGACAGCGAGTTGGTCAAGGAAGAAGAAGAAACCTTCAACCTGTGCAAGACGCTGGACAACCTGAGCCAGCATCTGGGCCAGGAGGCCGAGGCCAAGGGCGTCGAGTTCATCAGTGAACTGCCGCGCGATCCGGTGCTGATCCAGGGGCTCGAGGCACGGTTGGCGCAGGTGTTTGTCAACCTGATCACCAACGCGATCTCGTTTTGCGAAGAGGGCGACGCGGTCCGCATCTGGGCGCGCAAACGCGAGAACCGCGTGCTGATCGTCGTCGAGGACACCGGCCCCGGCATCCCCGACCAAGCCCTGAGCAAAGTGTTCAAGCGCTTTTATTCCGAACGTTCCGTCGAGCAATTCGGCAACCATTCCGGCCTTGGCCTCGCGATCTCCAAGCAGATTGTCGAGGCGCATGGCGGCGTGATCTGGGCCGAAAACATCCGCCCGACCCACGCCGACCGCAACTCACCGCCGCTGGGTGCCCGTTTCGTGGTCGGTCTGCCCCTGTGACTGCCGCGCCCAATGTCCACGCCTCGGCAGTGGCCTTTGGTCCACACGCCGGCGTGTTGATCACCGGCGCCTCGGGCAGCGGAAAGTCGCAACTGGCGATGGCCCTGATCGGCGAGGGCGCGCAGCTTGTCTCGGATGATCAGGTCTTGCTGACCGCTCTCAACGGCACCCTCTTTGCCCGCGCCCCCCACAGTATCGCCGGCATGATCGAGGTCCGCGGCCTTGGCATCGTGACCATGACGTACCGACGACTGGCGCAGATCGTGCTGGTTGTCGATCTCGACAGGCCCGCCAGCCGCCGCTTGCCCGACCCCCTGTCGCGGCTTGTGAGGGGGGTCACGCTCCCGTGTCTGGCCGGTCGCCCCGACACCCCTTTTGCGCGCGGAATATCGCACTATCTCTTGCCGTGACTGTTTCAGGATTGCCCGCCATGCTCGAGTCCCAGATGGAAACCAGATTGGTGTTGGTCACCGGCCCGTCGGGCGCCGGGCGATCCTCGGCGATCAACACGCTCGAGGACCTGGGCTTCGAGAGTATCGACAACCTGCCCATGTCGCTGATCCCGCGTCTGCTCGATGGGCCGCCGCTGACTCGCCCCCTGGCGCTGGGCGTGGATGTGCGCAACCGCGACTTTTCCGCGGATGCACTGATCGAGCTGATTGATACATTGCACCGCCGGTCCGGTGTCCAAGCCGATCTTCTGTACCTCGACTGCGACGCCGATACCTTGCTGCGCCGCTACTCCGAGACCCGGCGCCGGCACCCCCTCAGCCCCGAGGGCGCCCCCGCGATCGGCATTGAATCCGAGTTGGAACTGCTGACCACCGTGCGCGAGCGCGCCGATGTGCTGATCGACACCAGTGACCTGTCGCCGCACCAGTTGCGCGCCGAAATCGTGCGCTGGTTCGCCCCCGCCTCGGGCGCACCCATGGCCCTGTCGGTGCAATCCTTCTCGTATAAACGCGGCCTGCCGCGCGGCGTCGATATGGTGTTCGATTGCCGCTTCCTCGCCAACCCGCATTGGGAGCCAACGCTGCGCGCCCTCGATGGCCGCGACCCGGCGGTGAGCGCCCATGTCGAGGCCGATCCCCGGTTCGCCGATTTCTTCAACCGGGTGCGCGATCTCATCGGCTCGCTGCTCGACGCCTTCGTGGATGAAGGAAAAACCAGTCTGACGATTGCATTTGGGTGCACGGGGGGTAAACATCGCTCCGTCGCCTTGGCGGAAAAGTTGACGCAAACGCTTGCGGAACAGGGCTGGCGGGTGTCAAAGAGGCACAGAGAGTTGGAACGGCGCCGATCCGGAGTGCCGCTGGCGAAGCAAGGGTAAAGGCGTGATCGGAATCGTGATCGTCGCGCACGGTGGTTTGGCGCGCGAGTATCTTGCGGCGATAGAGCATGTTGTCGGCAGACAACGTGGAATTCGCGCGATTTCCATCGAATATGACCATAACCGCGGCGAAAAACAGATTGAAATTCGCGACGCCGCCAACGAGGTCGACACGGGCGACGGGGTTGTCCTGGTGACGGATATGTTTGGCGGCTCCCCGTCGAACCTGTCGATGCCGGCCTGCGTCTTGCCAAACCGGCGCATCCTCTACGGTGCAAACCTGCCGATGCTGATCAAACTGGTGAAATCTCGCAAACGTTCGGTCGCCGAAGCCACCGCTCTGGCGCTCGAGGCCGGGCGAAAATATATCAATTCAATGGAAGTCAGCCAGGGGGGTGGAGTTTGAGCGTCGAGCAGGTTCTGAATATAACCAATGAAAAAGGGCTGCATGCGCGCGCTTCCGCCAAATTCGTTGAAGTCGTCGAACGGTTTGACGCGAAAGCCGAGGTCGAGAAAGACGGCATGAGCGTGTCCGGCGACTCCATCATGGGGTTGCTGATGCTCGCGGCCTCACGCGGCACCCAGATCCGTGTTTGCACCACCGGCGCACAAGCGCAGCCCTTGATGGAGGCGCTCGCCGCCCTCATCGCCGACAAGTTCGGCGAGCCATTCTGACCCCCTCATCTTGCCCAAAATACTCTGGGGGGTGAATTGGCCGCAGGCCAAGAGGGGGGCAACGCCCCCCTTTTTCCCTCTTTCTACCGCGTCGGCACGGGCACCGGGCCCTGGTAATCATAGAACCCGCGGCGGGTCTTGCGGCCCAACCACCCGGCCTCCACATATTTCGTCAGCAGCGGGCAAGGGCGGTACTTGGTATCCGCCAAACCCTCATGCAGCACGTTCATGATCGCCAGACAGGTGTCCAACCCGATGAAATCCGCCAGCTCCAGCGGCCCCATCGGGTGATTCGCGCCCAGCTTCAGCGATTCATCAATGGATTTGACCGAGCCCACGCCCTCATACAGCGTATAAACCGCCTCGTTGATCATCGGCATCAGGATGCGATTGACGATAAAAGCCGGAAAATCCTCGGCACTGGCGGCGGTTTTTCCCAGCTTGTCCACCACCGCCAGCAGCGTGCGATAGGTCGGCTCGTCGGTGGCAATGCCGCGGATCAGTTCCACCAATTGCATCACCGGCACCGGGTTCATGAAATGGAACCCCATGAAACGCTCGGGCCGGTCGGTGCGGCTGGCCAGTCGGGTGATGGAAATCGACGAGGTGTTCGAGGTCAGAATCGTGTTCGGTTTCAGATGCGGCAGCAGATCTTCAAAGATCGCCTGCTTGATCGTCTCGCGCTCGGTCGCGGCCTCGATAATCAGATCGCTCGGACCGATATCGGCAAGCCGGGTTGTCGTGCGGATCCGCGCCATGGCGGCGGCCTTTTGCTCGGCGGTGATCTTTTCGCGTTGTACCTGCCGCTCCAGATTCTTGTCCACCAGGGCCACGGCGTTCGTCAGAGCGTCTGCGGAAATATCGGTCAGGAGAACATCAAAGCCCGCCATTGCAAAGACATTGGCAATGCCGTTTCCCATCTGACCCGCGCCAACGATTCCGACGCTTTGAATGTCCATAATTGATCCCCGTATGCTGTTCCTCACGGACCATAGGCCCGCCACCAAGGACGGCGCAAGCCCGGAGTGCGGCAATATTCCAGGGCTTGGTAAGGGGATCGCAAGCTTTTGGCGCAACACTGGCGGGTGGGTGAACGAAAGGGAATGGGGAATATGCAACACTGCCTGCCGATTCGGCCGGGCGGGGGCGTCGACTTGGTGCCACCGCGCCCCGCTGAACTGTCTGTCGAGGGGCGCCACCATGCGCTTCTTCTCATTGGAAACCGCGGCGCTGGCCGCATGACATCGCATCTGTCGCGGCGCGTTCTGGATCGGCTTCTGGCTCCCATCGCGCAAGTCGAGGGGGTGGACTACCATCTCAACGACCCTTCGCTGCTTGAGGGGGCGTCGCAGGCCTTGGCCTTTGCGCTCGTGCTGCCGCCAGTGGGCAATCTCAGCAATCCGTTTTACTCGGTGCATCCGCGCCGGAACGATCGGTTTGTGACCGCCCGACCTGCGCTCAAGTCCTTGTTTCCTGACGTCGATTTTGCAACCATGTCGTTCACGGGGCACGTCCTGGGAACCTTGGCGGCCACCTGCTCGGTGCGCTACACCGAGGTGCGCCGCGTGATCTCGGCGGTCTGGGTGGCACGGATGCAGGACCTGCTGCAACACCTGCCGACGCAGGGCGCGCTGATTGATCTGCCGACGCCGTCGTGGTTGCAGCGCCCGCTGATCCCCAGCGAGGGGCGACGCCGGGTGCAGATCGACACCGATGATCGCGCGACGGGGGCCGAAACGCTGCGTTCGGCGCTGGTGACGCGTCGTGCCTGACGAAAAAACGGCCCGCCATCATCCTTGGCGGGCCGTTTCAACAGTCGCGTAGGGTGTGTGCTTGCACGCACCATCCCTCAGAGTTTCGAGGTCAGCTCCGGCACCGCGGTGAACAGATCCGCAACCAGCCCGTAATCCGCAACCTGGAAGATCGGCGCTTCTTCATCCTTGTTGATCGCAACAATGACCTTGCTGTCCTTCATCCCGGCCAGATGCTGAATCGCGCCAGAAATACCGACGGCGATATACAGGTCCGGGGCCACGACCTTGCCGGTCTGGCCAACCTGCCAGTCGTTCGGGGCGTAGCCCGAATCCACCGCCGCGCGGGATGCGCCAACCGCCGCGCCCAGCTTGTCGGCCAGCGCTTCGATCAACGCAAAGCTTTCTTCCGAGCCGACGCCGCGACCGCCCGAGACAACAACGCCTGCCGAGGTCAGATCAGGCCGATCCGACGCCGCGACCTTGTCCTCAAGCCAGGTGCTCAGGCCATCCGAGGCACCCACGTCGATGGTTTCGACCGCCGCCGACCCGCCGTCGCCCGCCAGATCAAAGGTCGAGGTCCGGATCGAGACGACTTTCACGTTGTCCGAGGATTTGACCGTCTGCACGGCATTGCCCGCATAGATCGGGCGCTCGAACGTGTCGGCATCGACGACGCCCGAGACGTCCGAAATCACCATCACATCCAGCAGCGCCGCGACACGGGGCAGCACGTTTTTCGCATCAGTGGTCGCCGGGGCCAGGATATGGCTATAGCCCGAGGCCAGACCGGCGATCAGTGCCGCGGTCGATTCGGCCAGACGGTGACCCAGCGAGGGATCTTCGGCGCAGAGCACCTTGGACACGCCCGCAATCGTCGCCGCCTCGGCCGCCGCCGCAGCCGCCGACGCCCCCGCGCAGAGCACGGTGATATCGCCCAGCGAGGCCGCTGCGGTCACGGTTTTGGCGGTGGCATCGCGGTTCAGCGCACCATTGTTCACTTCGGCAAGTAGCAGAACGGCCATCAGATCACCCCCGCTTCGTCTTTGAGTTTCGCAATCAGTTCATCAACCGAGGCAACCTTGACGCCGGCCTTGCGCGCAGCAGGTTCCGAGGTCTTCACAATCGTCAGGCGCGGGGAAATATCGACGCCGTAATCGGCAGGCGTCTTTTCCTCCAGCGGCTTTTTCTTGGCCTTCATGATGTTCGGCAAGCTCGCATAGCGTGGCTCGTTGAGGCGCAGGTCGACGGTGATGATGGTCGGCATCGTCACTTCGATGGTCTGCAAACCGCCATCCACTTCGCGCGTGACCTTGGCTTTGTCACCGACGATCTCGATTTCCGAGGCAAAGGTGCCCTGCGACCAGCCCAACAGCGCCGCCAGCATCTGACCGGTGGCGTTCATGTCGTTGTCGATGGCTTGCTTGCCGGCCAGAACCAGACCCGGCTCTTCTTCCTTGACGACAGCGGCCAGCAATTTGGCAACCGCCAAAGGCTCGATGTCATTGTGCACATCATCGGCGGCGACGATCAGGATCGCCCGATCCGCACCCATTGCCAGCGCCGTGCGCAGGGTTTCCTGCGCCTGCTTGACGCCGATCGACACCGCGACCACCTCGGTGGCGACGCCTTTTTCGCGCAGACGGATCGCCTCTTCGACGGCGATTTCGTCGAACGGGTTCATCGACATCTTGACGTTCGCAAGATCAACACCGCTGCCATCCGCTTTGACGCGAACCTTCACGTTATAGTCGATCACCCTTTTAACGGGTACCAAAACCTTCATTGGCGACACTCTCCCTCGTTCGTGACCCGACACAACCGTCGGTCGGGTAGATGAATTGCTGCCCCAATTCCTAGCCTCTCTGCGCTGCGGAAAACAGGGAAAAAACGACCAAACACTGGGACACGACGCCGCGTTCGCGGTGATTTTTTGGCGCCAACCTCTCCGTTAGCGTCAACGGTTCGCGCCCGGCACCCACAGGACATCGTATGCGCCGTTGTCATTGGCGGCGCGGCTGGCCACAAAGAACCAGTCCGACAGGCGGTTCAGATAGCGCACGACGGCCGGGTTGACGGGCTCCTCGCGCGACAGCGACACGGTGATCCGCTCGGCCCGGCGGCAGACGGTGCGACACTGGTGCAGGGATGCGGCCAGCGCCGACCCACCCGGCAGCACGAAACTGCGCAACGGCGACAGCGCGCTGTTCATCGCGTCGATTTCGGCCTCCAGCCGGTCAACCTGCGAATCGGTGGCGCGCAGCGGCGGGTATTCGGCATCGGCGTCTTTCGCCATATCGGGGCGGCACAGGTCCGCGCCCATATCGAACAGGTCGTTCTGGATACGGGCGAGTGCCGCGTCCATCTCGCCCTCGGCCCGAAGCCGCGCCAAGCCAACGCAGGCGTTGGTTTCGTCCACCGTTCCGTAAGCCTCGACGCGCAGCGAATCCTTGGGCACGCGCACCCCGTTGCCCAACGCGGTGTCGCCCTTGTCACCAGAGCGGGTGTAGATGCGGTTCAAGACAACCATTTTTCAGCCCCCCGAGCGTAAATAGGCGAAACCGACAATCAGGATCACCACTATGAATTGCGCGCCGATGCGCCACCACATGATCTTGTTGGCCTTGTGGCCCGAGGGGTCTTTGCCCCCGGCAAAGGTGCCGATTCCATACATCAAGATTGCCAGCACCACCAACGAGGCCACGGCTGCGGTGATGAAAAGGGGGTCGTTCAGCAGCATCCTGCCCTCCAAAGCTTTGGCTCAGACATAGCGCGTCCACCCGGTGATGCCAGTGAGAAAATGCCACGCCGCGCTATTGGCGGGCCAAAAACGCATTCAGCAGCCGTTCGGGCAGCAGTCTTTGCGCCCAGGCAATGGCCTTGGCGGGTGTTGTCACAATATAGCGGGCGCGCGGGTTGGGGTGGTCCAGCGCCTTGAACAGCACCTTGGCAACAGCCTCCGGTCCCAGTTCAAACGCGTTTTTCTTGCCGGAGTCGTCATAAAGATGCGGGATCAGCACGTCGCGATATTGCGCGGCTCGGGCGCTGTTCTGCCAATTGATCCAGCGTTCAAAATGCGGGATTGCATTGCGCCGAAACGCCGAGCGGATCGGCCCAGGCTGGATCAGCACCACCTTGATCGGCGTGTCCGACAGTTCCAGATGCAGGATGCGCGTCAGTCCCTCCAGCGCGAATTTGCTGGCCCCATAGGCCCCGCGCCAGCGATAGGGCGTATAGCCCAGCACCGAGGAATTCTGCACGATCCGCCCATGACCCTGCGCGCGCATCACCGGGATCACGCGCCGGGTCAGTTCGTGGACGCCAAAGAAATTCGTCTCGAATGTCTCGCGCAGGGCATCGGTCGGCAGGTCCTCGACGGCGCCGGGGCAGGCGAAGGCACCGTTGTTGAACAGCGCGTCCAAGGTGCCACCCGTGGCCGCCAGAACCTGCGCCAACCCGGTTTCAAGGCTGGCGGCGTCCGCCTGGTCGATCCGCGGGCTGTCGAATCCCTCGGCGATCAGCCGGTCACAATCCGCTTGCTTGCGGCACGAGGCAAACACCCGCCAGCCGCGCGTGCGCAGGGCATGGGCGCAGTGGTACCCGATCCCCGATGAACAACCGGTGATCAGGATCGCGCGTGTCAAACTGTTCATTGTGCCGCTTCAGCCTTGGACCATGCATCCAGCTTGCGATACAGCGTCGAGGCCGAAACATCCAGTTCCCGCGCGGCCTTGGGCACCGATCCATTGTGCCGCGCCAGAGTATCCTCGATCACGATTCGCTCGATCTGCGCCAAGGTCCGCCCCGCCAGATCGCCCAGGGCCGGGCGATGCGGCTCGGCGGGTTTGGTGTCGGCCGGGCGCATTCGTTCCACCAGCAAATCCGGCGGCAGCATGGTCGGCATCACCAATGGACCGTCGTTCAGCACCACGACATTGCGCAGCACGTTGATCAACTGGCGCACATTGCCCGGCCAGGGCAACTCGCGGAACAACTCGCGCACGCGCGGCGAAAGGCCCGCGAAATCACGGCCTTCCTCGCGGGCCATCTGCACGACCAGCGTTTCCGCGATCTCGTTGACGTCATCGCCACGGTCGCGCAGTGGCGGCATATGGATCGGCACCACATGCAGGCGGTAATACAAATCCTCGCGAAAACGTCCCTGCCGGACTTCCTCCAGCGGGTTGCGATTGGTGGCGCAGACGATCCGCACGTTGACCTTGCGCGGTTTTGTCGCACCGACCGGGGTGATCGTCGAGGTCTGCAAGAAGCGCAAAAGCTTGGTTTGCAGGTTCAGGTCCATCTCGCAGATTTCGTCCAGAAACAGCGTGCCACCGTCCGCCGCCGCCGCCGCCCCCAGTTTGTCCGAGATCGCGCCAGTGAACGAGCCGCGCAAATGGCCGAAGACCTCGGATTCCAGCAGATCAACCGGGATCGCGCCGCAGTTCAGCGCCACGAAGGGGCCGCCCGCGCGGGCGGATCCCTGATGAACGGCATCGGCGCACAGTTCCTTGCCGGTGCCGCTATCGCCGGTGATGAACACCGTCGCCATCGAACGCGCCACGGATCGGATTTTGTCGTAAACCGCCAGCATCGGCGCCGAGTGCCCGATGAACGGCGGCAGCACCTGAATGGAGGCCTCGAACTCGTTTGGTTTCGGGCGGTGGTGCAGGGCCCTGCGCGCGTTTTCAATCGCCGCCAGCAGCCGTTGATCGTCAAACGGTTTGACCAGAAATTCATGCACCCCGGCGCGCATCATCTCGACCGCCTTGTTGATCGAGCCATTGGCGGTGATGACAATCACGCAGGTCTGCGGCGCACTGGCCAGGATCTCGTGCATGACATCCAGACCGGCGCGGTCGGGCAACATCAGGTCCAGCAGGACAACGCTGGACCGCAGCCGCCGAAACGCCGCCAGCCCCTCGCCGCCGGTGCCGCAGGTTTCCACGGTATAGTCGGCCCGCTTCAAGGCCGCCTTGTAAATCATCTGCAACGATGGCGTGTCTTCGATCAGCAGTATCGTGTCAGAAGGCGGGGGCTGCATTTTCATTCGGATGAGGTCCCCAGCGCCGCGGCGTTCAGTGCTGCGCGCACCACGGTCATTTCACGATCCAGCGCGCTGACCATAACCACCCGCGCGGCATCCGGCAGCGTCGCGGCCACCGCGTCGAGCGCGCGCGCCATATCCGCCAGGCGTTTCGCGCCAACCGTTGCCGACAGCCCTTTGAGTTCATGCGCCGAGCGCGCCAGAGCCGGGCCTTGGTTGGCCGCGACTTCAGCTTGCAGCCGGTCGAAATCGGCAATGAGCGTCGCGCAAAGCTCGTCCCGCATCTCCGCCCCGCCGATGTTCAACAGCGCGTAGAGAACCGCCAAATCAATGGCGCCCGATGCCGCATTCGGGGTCTGGTTCGACGAACTTGTATCGATCACGCTACTCTACCTCTCACCTTTGAAAACAGAGATTGCGATCTATTGGCCGTACAATCAAGAGGTGAGTGCATATCCATGACACAGGAAGCCCCGCCAGGCAACAGCGGGGCTTCCTATTGTTTTCAAACTGGAAATGTCAGGCCTTGGCATAGCCGATTGTTCGCAGGGCGTCACCGATCTCGTCCAGAATCGCCGGGTCGTCGATGGTGGCGGGCATGGTGTAAGCCTCGCCATCGGCGATCTTGACCATCGTTGCCCGCAGAATCTTGCCAGAGCGAGTCTTGGGCAAGCGTTCCACGACCACCGCCAGTTTGAACGCGGCAACCGGTCCGATCTTGTTGCGCACCAGCGTCACGCATTCCTGGATGATTTCCGCAGGGTCGCGGTCCACACCCTTGTTCAGGCACAACAAGCCCAGCGGCAACTGACCCTTCAGCTGATCGGTGACGCCGATCACGGCGCATTCACCAACATCCGAATGCGCGGCCAGAATCTCCTCCATCGCGCCGGTTGACAGGCGGTGCCCGGCGACGTTGATCACGTCATCGGTGCGCGCCATGATATAAACATAGCCGTCCGCGTCGATATAACCCGCGTCGCCGGTTTCATAATAGCCGGGGAAGGTTTCCAGATAGGCTTTCTTGAACCGCGCTTCGGCGTTCCACAGGTTGGCCAGCGTTCCGGGCGGCAAGGGCAGCTTGATCGCGATGGCGCCCAATGTGCCCCGCGGCACCGGTTGGCCCGCCTCATCCAACACCTCGACCTTGTATCCCGGCATCGGCACCGAGGGCGATCCGATCTTGATCGGCAGCGGGTCCAGCCCCTGCGGGTTGCCGCAAATGGCCCAGCCGGTTTCGGTTTGCCACCAGTGATCGACCACCGGCACGCCCAGCTTGTCTTGCGCCCAGATAATCGTGTCAGGGTCGGCCCGCTCACCGGCCAGATACAGCACGCGCAGCGACGAGGTGTCGTATTTCGCCAGGAACTCGCCCTTGGGGTCTTCGCGCTTGATTGCCCGGAAGGCGGTTGGCGCGGTGAAAAAGCTGACCACCTTGTGCTCTTCGATCACCCGCCAGAAGGTGCCCGCATCGGGCGTGCCCACGGGTTTGCCCTCGAACACCACGGTGGTCGCGCCGTGGATCAGCGGACCGTAGACGATATAGGAATGCCCCACGACCCAGCCCACATCCGAGGCTGTCCAGAAGACCTCGCCGGGGTTGACGTTATAGTGGTTCTTCATCGTCCAGGCCAAGGCCACAAGATGCCCGCCCGTGGCGCGGATCACGCCTTTGGGGTTGCCCGTGGTGCCCGAGGTATACAGGATATAGGCCGGATGATCGCCGCGAACCGGCACGCAATTTGCCGGCTCCACACCCGATTGCACGGTGTGCCAGTCAAAATCGCGACCCGCGGTCAGCTTGGCAACCGCTTGATCCCGCTGATAAATGATGCAGAACTCCGGCTTGTGGCTGGACATTTCCAGCGCGCCATCCAGCAGCGGTTTGTACTGCACCACGCGGCCCGGCTCCAACCCGCAGCTTGCGGCGATGATCGCCTTGGGTTTCGCATCATTGATGCGGGTGGCCAGCTCATTGGCCGCAAAGCCGCCGAACACCATCGAATGAATGGCCCCGAGGCGCGCGCAGGCCAGCATCGCCTCCAGAGCTTGCGGGATCATCGGCATGTAAATGATCACCCGGTCGCCCTTTTCGACGCCTTTGGCCTTCAGCGCCCCGGCCAGCATCGAGACCCGCTCCAGCAACTCGGCATAGGTGATTTCCTGCTTGGTGTGGCTGATCGGGCTGTCGTAAATGATCGCCGTCTGATTGCCGCGCCCGCCGGCGACATGGCGATCCACGGCGTTCCAGCAGGTGTTGACCTCGGCGTCCTTGAACCACTCGTAAATCGGTGCGCGCTCTGGAAACAGGGCGCGGGTGGGCGGCGTGTCCCAGTCGATGGCTTTGGCCTGTTCCAGCCAGAACCCGTCCGGGTCTTCGATTGACTGCCGGTAGACGTCTGCGTAGCTCATGGGGACCTCCTCCTCGTATGCGGTTAGTTACGCAAGGTGAGGCCCATCACGCAACGCTGTTACCGGATGACAGGGCTTGGGCGCGGCAAGAATTTGCAGAAATTCGCAAGTCGCCGCGGCTAATCTTTGCAAACTCACGCTGATTCGTGGCCGAAATGGCAAGCGCGGCCAAGGTTTGCAAATCCCGGCCGCGCGTCTTTGCAGTTCGACTCAGCCGTATTGCGACACCGGTGTTCCCGCAATTGCCGCCATATTCAGCAATCCGCGCGCGGTGATTGACGGCGTGACGATATGCGCGCGGTTGCCCATGCCCATCAGGATCGGGCCAACCTCCAGCCCGCCCGCGCGGGTTTTCAGGATGTTGCGCGCCGCACCCGCGGCATCGGTATTGGCGAAAATCAGGATATTGGCCGACCCGGTCAGCCGCGAGCGCGGGTAGATCCGCAGCCGCAAATCATGGTCCAGCGCCGCATCGACCGCCATTTCGCCCTCGTATTCAAAATCGAGGCCCATCTCGTCCATCATATCCAGCGCCGCGCGCATCCGCCGCCCCGAAGACGTATCCAGCGTGCCGAATTGCGAGTGCGAACACAGCGCAACCTTGGGCGTCACCCCGAACCGCCGTGCATGGCGCGCCGCGCCAATGGCGGATGCGGTGATTTGCTCGGGTGTTGGCTCGGCATTGACCTGGATATCGGCAATGAACAGCGGGCCGTCATTCTGAATGATCAGGCTCAGTGCCCCGACCGCGTGCAGTTTGTCGCGCGCCAGAATTTGCCGCACATAGTTCAGATGCCACAAGGGCTGCCCGAATGTGCCGCAGATCATGCTGTCGGCGTCGCCGCGATGCACCATGATGGCCGCGATTGCGGTGGTGTTGGTGCGCAGGGTGGCCTTGGCGGTGTCGGGCGTGACGCCGCGCCGTTCCATCAAGGCATGATAGGTTTCCCAATAGTCCCGATAGCGCGCGTCGTTCTCGGGGTTTACCACGTCGAAATCGGTGCCCGGCCGGATGGGCAAGCCATACCGCTCGCAGCGTTTCGCGATCACGTCCGGGCGGCCGATCAGGATCGGAACCTCGGTGGTTTCCTCCATGACGGCCAGCGATGCACGCAGCACGCGCTCATCCTCGCCCTCGGCGAACACGATCCGGCGCGCGGACGATTTGGCGGCGGCAAACACCGGGCGCATCAGCAGGGCCGAGCGGAACATCGACTCGTCCAGCTTGTTCTTGTAGGCCACCAAGTCCTCCAGTGGCCGGGTTGCGACACCGGTTTCCATCGCGGCCTTGGCCACCGCCCCGGCAACCACCCCCATCAAACGCGGGTCAAAGGGTTTCGGGATCAGATACTCACGGCCAAAGCTGAGCGTTTCGCCCTGATAGGCCGCCGCGGCTTCGGCGCTGGTGGTTGCGCGCGCCAGCTTGGCGATGCCTTCAACGCAGGCGATCTGCATGGCGTCGTTGATCTGCGTTGCGCCTACATCCAGCGCCCCGCGAAAGATGAACGGGAAACACAGCACGTTGTTGACTTGATTGGGATAATCGCTGCGGCCCGTGGCCATGATCGCGCCCGGTGCGACGGCTTGCACGTCCTCGGGCATGATCTCGGGCGTCGGGTTCGCCAGCGCAAAGATCACCGGGTCGCTTGCCATGCGCGCGACATGCCCGGGGTTCAACACGCCGGGACCCGACAGGCCCAGAAACAGATCGGCCCCGTCAATCACCTCATCCAGCGAGCGCAGGTCGCTGTCTTGCGCAAACGCCGCCTTTTCCGGGTTCATATCGGCTTCGCGGCCTTTGTAGACCAGCCCGTGAAGGTCGCACAGCCAGATGTTCTCGCGCTTTGCGCCCAGCTTCAGCAGCATGTTCAGACAGGCAATCCCCGCCGCCCCGCCGCCGGTCGAGACGATCTTGATATCGGCAAAGTTGCGGCCCGTCAGGTGCAGCCCGTTGGTCGCCGCCGCCCCCACAACAATCGCCGTGCCATGCTGGTCGTCGTGGAACACCGGAATGCCCATCCGCTCGCGGCAGATACGCTCGACGACAAAGCAATCCGGGGCCTTGATGTCCTCCAGATTGATTGCACCAAAGGTCGGCTCCAGCGCGCAGACGATTGCGGCCAGTTTCTCGGGGTCGGATTCGTTCAGCTCGATGTCGAAACAGTCGATGTTGGCGAATTTCTTGAACAGGACGGCCTTGCCCTCCATCACCGGTTTCGAGGCCAGCGCGCCGATGTTGCCCAGCCCCAGAACCGCCGTGCCATTGGTCACAACCCCGACCAGATTGCCGCGCGTGGTATAGCGGGCGGCGGTGGTTGGGTCGGCTTTGATCTCAAGGCAGGCTTCCGCGACGCCGGGCGAATAGGCGCGGCTCAGGTCGCGACCGTTGGCCATCGGTTTCGTGGCGCGGATCTCCAGTTTTCCCGGTGTCGGGAATTCGTGATAATCCAGTGCCGCTTGCCGGGTTGCTTGCTTCACATCGTCTTGCCGACCGTCGGTCATGGAGTCCTCCAAAGGTTTAGTTCAACACTAAACTATTCTAGTTTCGGCGCTAGCCCCGTTGCCGCGCAACAGTTTCAAGTGAGTCTTGCAAATGCGCGGTTCGGTTTGCACTATGCGGCGCAAAGAGGGGCTTGTCATGACCGATATTCGGGCCGAGATCCGTTTGCCGACCGTGGATTTGCGCGACGATCTGGCGTTTTTCACGCAGGTCCTGAAACTGCGCCTCGACAGGATTTTTCCCGCCGATGATCCTCAGGTCGTGGTGCTGTCGGGCCACGGGATCAGGCTGCGGCTTGAAAAAGGTGCCAAGGAAAGCCCCGGCACGATTCGCATTCTGACCGATGATCCAGACGGGTTTGCCGCCGGGCAACGCGCCCTGACCGCGCCGAATGGCACGCGGGTGTTGATCGACGACCTGAACCCCGCGATGATCGTGCCGCCGACAGCGCATGCCTTTGTCGTGCGCCGCCTGGCCGATCAGGCCCCGTGGGTGATTGGCCGCGCCGGGATGCACTACCGCGATCTGGTGCCGACGCGGCTGGGCGGGGCGATGATCGCCAGCCATATCCGCATTCCAGACGGTGGCCCGGTGCCCGACATGGTGCATTTTCACCGCGTCGGGTTTCAACTGATCTTTTGCGTCAAGGGTTGGGTTGACGTGCTCTATGAGGATCAAGGCGGGTTGCGTCGCCTGCGCGCCGGGGATTGCTTCATCCAGCCGCCCGAAATCCGCCACCGGGTTGTCGAGGCCTCGGAGGGCATCGAAGTGATCGAAATCGGCGTGCCCGCCGAGCATGTCACCGAGATCGACCACCAGATGACCCTGCCGACCGCTGACCTGCGGCCGGATCGCGAATGGCAGGGGCAGCGGTTTGTCCATAACATCGGCGCGCAGGGCGTGTTTCACCCGGCGCGGCTGCCCGGTTTCAACGCTCGCGACACGACGATCAATGCCAATACCAAAGGCGTCGCCTCGGTGATGGTGCTGCGGCCCGATGCTGCGCCGACCGCCTGGACCCGGCATCGGGGCGACATCCTGTTCAGTTTCGTCATGTCCGGCGGCCTGACCCTGCACGGCGAGGGCAAGGAACCCCACGCCGTGACGGCGGGTGATGCCTTTGTCATCCCGCCCGGCATGGCGACGCGTTACGCCGATCCGACGCCTGATCTGGAGCTGCTCGAAGTCTCGCTGCCCGGCGATTTCGTCACGGAGGGTCTGGATGCGCCCGCTTGACCTCGCCATCCTCACCCTGCTGGCCGCCACTCCCTTGGCCGCGCAAACCGCGCCCAACACGCCGCAGATCCTCTCGGCACTGGTCGCCGTCGCCCCGACGGCGCAGGTTCTGGACGATACCGGCACCCCCATGCCCGACGGCACCGGAACCGCGCTGATCACGCAAATGCTGTTTGAACTGGGCATCAATGCGCCGGAAAGCCCGGACCTCCATACGCTCACCGCCACCTGTGACCCGGCACCAGTGGCCGGGGATCATGTCTGCCGCGTGCAGTTGAACATCGCGTGGTCGGGCAATGAAAGCGCGCAGATCCTGCGCTTTGCCCTGACCCCATCCGGACAAGGCTGCGCGCCCTTGAATCTGGAAACCTTCGGCCCCTACGACCCCTGCGCCTGGGTGATCCGCGAGCACCGGATCACATACCTGCTGGCCGGCTGAGACATCGCCGCCCCTTGCATCAAGCCGCGCTCTGCGCAAAGCTGGATCAATTGGTCAAATTCGAAAGCGAGCCGCCGATGTCCCTGCTGGAAACCGCCCGCGCCGTGCGCGAGAACGCTCATGTGCCCTATTCGCGCTTCAAGGTGGGGGCGGCGATCCGCACCACCTCGGGCAAGGTTTATGCCGGGTGCAACGTGGAAAACGTCGCCTATCCGCAAAGCACCTGCGCCGAGGCGGGCGCGATTGCGGCGATGGTGGCGGGCGGCGACACGCAGATCGCCGAGGTTTTCGTCATCGCCGACAGCCCGGCCCCGGTGCCACCCTGCGGCGGCTGCCGCCAGAAACTCAGCGAATTCGCCGGTGGCGATGTGGCGGTCACCATGGCCACCACCGACGGCAAGACCCTGACCATGACCATGGATCAACTGCTGCCCGGCGCGTTCAACGCCAGCCACATGGCGAAAGCCTGATGGACGCCCGCGCGGTCATCGAATCCGTGCGCGACGGGCAGCCGACGCCGGCGGGCATGGCGTGGTTCGCGCGCGGCCTTGCCGATGGCGCGGTGACCGATGCGCAAGCCGGGGCCTTTGCCATGGCCGCCCTGCTCAAGGGTCTGGGCGAGGAGGCGCGCGTCGCCCTGACGCTGGCCATGCGCGACTCGGGCGATGTGCTGGCCTGGGATCTGCCCGGCCCGGTGTTGGACAAACACTCGACCGGCGGGGTGGGCGACAGCATCTCGCTGCTGCTGGCCCCCGCGCTGGCCGAATGCGGGGCCTTTGTGCCGATGGTCTCGGGGCGCGGTCTGGGCCACACCGGCGGCACGCTCGACAAACTGGAATCGATCCCCGGCTATCTCACCGAGACCTCCGAGGACCGTTTGCGCGCCCTGATGCGAGAGGTCGGCTGCGCCATCGTCAGCGCCTCGGGTCGCATCGCGCCCGCCGACAAACGTCTCTATGCGATCCGCGACGTTACCGGCACCGTCGAAAGCGTCGATCTGATCACCGCCTCGATCCTGTCCAAGAAACTGGCGGCGGGGCTGGGGGCTTTGGTGCTTGACGTCAAGGTCGGCTCGGGCGCGTTCCTGCCCAGCGTTGACCAGGCACAGGCGCTGGCCGCGTCCTTGGTCAAGACCGCCAACGGCGCGGGCTGCAAGACCTCGGCCCTGATCACCGACATGGACCGCCCGCTGGCCCTGACCGCCGGCAACGCGCTGGAGGTTCTGGAGGTCATGGACACCCTGACCGGCAAAGCCGTCTCGCCGCGCCTGATCGACCTGACCTGCGCCTTGTGTGGCGAGGTTCTGGCGCTGGCGGGCCTTGCCATGGACGCCGAAACGGGCAGCGACCGCATCCGCGAAACGCTGACCTCAGGGGCCGCCGCCGCGCGGTTCGAGCGTATGGTCGCGGCCCAGGGCGGCCCCGCCGATTTCGCCACCCGCTACGCCGATCACCTGCCCAAAGCCCCGGTGATCCGCGAGGTTCCCGCGCCGCATCCCGGCACCATCGCCCGCATCGACACCCGCGCCGTTGGCACCGCCGTGGTGCATCTGGGCGGTGGTCGGCTGAAAGGCGGCGACCCGGTGGATCCGCGCGTCGGTTTCTCGGCGCTTGCCGAACCTGGCGCGCAGGTCGGCCCCGGCGCACCACTGGCCATGGTGCATGCAAAGGACGACGCCACCGCCGACCGCGCCATTGCCGCGCTGCAAGCCGCCTATCACTTGGGCGATGCGCCCAAACCGCAACCCTTGGTGCAGGATCGGATTGGCCCGCAATGACCACCAACCGCGCCTTCGTCATCGTCCTCGACTCGGTGGGCATCGGTGGCGCGCCTGACGCCGCCCGGTTCTTCAACAACGGCGTGCCTGATACCGGGGCCAATACGGTGGCGCATATCGCCAAAGCCTGCGCCGAGGGCCGCGCCGAAAACGGCGCGCACCGGCCCCTTGAACATCCCCACCCTCGACGCGCTGGGCATGGGGCGGGCGATCACGCTGGCCTCGGGCATAAAACCCGCAGGCCTGACCGCCACCCCCACCGGGCGCTGGGCGGCGGCCACCGAAACCTCGAACGGCAAGGACACCCCGTCCGGCCATTGGGAGCTGGCGGGCGTCCCCGTCCCGTGGGACTGGACCTATTTCCCCAAGACCGAGCCCGCCTTTGACGACGCCCTGGTCGCCAAGGTCTGTGACCTCGCGGGCAGCGACGGCATCCTCGGCAACTGCCACGCCGCCGGGATCGAGATCATGGAGCGGCTGGGCGCGGAACACCTGCGCACCGGTTGGCCGATCTGCTACACCTCGGCCGACAGCGTATTCCAGATCGCCGCGCATGAGGAAACCTTTGGCCTCGACCGCCTGATCACGCTGTGCGAAACCCTCGCGCCCTATCTGCACGCCCGCAAGGTGGGCCGGGTCATCGCGCGGCCCTTTATCGGCGAGGCGGGCGCGTTCAAACGCACCGGCAACCGCCGCGATTTCGCCATCGCCCCGCCCAGCCCGACGATGATGGACTGGGCGCAGGCCGACGGCCACACCGTCCACGCCATCGGCAAAATCGGCGACATTTTCTCGCATCAAGGGATCGACCATCTGCACAAAGGCAAGAGCGACGCCGATCTGGTGCAGCACCTCTTGCGCTTGGCCGACACTGCCGAGGACGGCGCGCTGATCTTCTGCAACCTCGTGGAATTCGACAGCCTCTATGGCCACCCGCGCGACATCTCCGGCTACGCCCGCGCGCTGGAAACCTTTGATCTGCACTGCGCCGATTTCCTGTCCCGCCTGCGCCCCGGCGATCTGGCGATCTTCACCGCCGATCACGGCAACGACCCCACCTGGACCGGCACCGACCACACCCGCGAGCGGGTGCCGGTGCTTGTTCATGGCGCGGGAACCGGTGAAATCGGCCACTGTGCCTTTGTCGATGTCGCCGCCACCGTGGCCGCGCATCTGGGCCTGCGCCAATCCGGCCCCCGCCGAAATCTACTGTAACGGAGCACCCGATGAGCGAACGCATCGACCCCGCGCTGCCCAAGGCCGAACTGCACCTGCACCTTGAGGGCGCGGCCCCACCCGCCTTTATTCGGGGATTGTCGAAAGAGAAGAATATCGACATCGCCAAGATCTTTGACGAGAACGGCGGCTACAAGTTTCGCGATTTCGTGCATTTCCTCGACGTCTACGAAGCCGCCTGCACCACTTTGCAAACGCCCGAGGATTTCCGCCGCCTGACGCTAGCGGTGCTGGAAGACCGCGCCAGAGACGGCGTGATCTACGCGGAAACCTTTGTCTCGCCTGATTTCTGCGGCGGTGGCGATCTGGTCGCGTGGCGCGAATACCTGCACGCGATCCACGACGCCGCGCTAGAGGCCGAGCGCACCATGGGCATCACGCTGCGCGGCATCATCACCCCGATCCGCCATTTCGGCCCCGAAAAGGCCCGCCCCATTGCCCTGTGTGCGGCGGAAACCGTCGGCGACTTCATCACCGGTTTCGGCATTGCCGGCGATGAAAACCAATATCACCCGCGCGATTTCACCTGGGCCTTTGACTGCGCGCGCGAGGCGGGGCTCCGGTTGACCGCCCATGCCGGCGAATGGGGCGGGGCGCAAAGCGTCAGCGACGCGCTCGATCACCTCAAGGTCGAACGGATCGGCCACGGCGTGCAATCCATCGACGACCCGGCGCTGGTGGATCGCCTCGCCGAGAACCGCATCACGCTCGAGGTCTGCCCCGGGTCCAACGTCACGCTGGGCGTCTACCCAAGCCTTGCCAAACATCCGATCGACCGGCTGCGCAACCGTGAGGTGATCGTCACCATCTCCACCGACGATCCGCCGTTCTTTCACACCACGCTGGTCAAGGAATACGAGGACCTCGCCCAGACCTTTGGCTGGACAGAGGACGATTTCCGCGCCATCAACGCCGACGCAATGCGTGCCGCCTTCTGCGACGACGCAACACGACAGCAAAAACTGAAGATCATCGAGGGCCGCGCATGACAGAGAACATCACCACCGACCACCTGACCATCGTCAATCACCCGCTGGTGAGCCATAAACTCAGCATCATGCGGCGGGTGGACACCTCGACCTCGAAATTCCGCCAGTTGCTGCGCGAGATTTCGATGCTGCTGGCCTATGAGGTGACGCGCGACCTGCCGATGACCACCGAGCGCATTCAGACGCCGCTGTGCGAATGGGACGCGCCGGTGCTCGAGGGGCGCAAGCTGGCGCTGATCTCGATCCTGCGGGCGGGCAACGGTCTGCTGGATGGCATCCTGGAGCTGGTTCCGGCGGCGCGCGTCGGCTTCGTCGGGCTCTACCGCGATCCCGAGACGCTGCAACCCGTGCAATATTATTGCAAATTGCCCGCCGAGCTGGAGGATCGCTGGACGATTGTCGTCGATCCGATGCTGGCGACGGGGAATTCCTCGGTTGCGGCGATTGATCTGCTCAAGGCAGCGGGTGCGAAGAAAATCATTTTCCTGTGCCTGTTGGCGGCCCCGGAAGGCGTGGCCCGGATGCAAGAGGCGCACCCGGATGTGCGGGTGGTCACCGCCTCGCTGGATGAGTGTCTGAACGACCACGGGTATATTGTACCGGGTCTTGGCGATGCGGGCGACCGGATGTTTGGCACCAAGTAACCGAAAGTTAAGGCTTTACTCGACAGACTTGGCGTTGCATTCTTGAAAAGAGTCACCAGGGGGAATTATAATGGTTGCCAAGCTCTTCTCGACCGCCGCGGTCCTATTGGCCGCATCGGTTGTGGCGGCACAGGCGCAGTCCGGCCGGACCCCGGCCGAGACCCCGCCAGCCAGCTACACCGCGTCACAATATGTCGACAGCAATGGCTGCGTTTTCGTGCGCGCCGGCTTCAACGGAAATACGACCTGGGTGCCGCGCTATGGCGATGATCGCCGCCCGATGTGTGGCTTCTCCGCCAGCCTGCCGTCGGGTGCTGCCGCCGTTGCGCAGGCCGCGCCGGTTCTGCCAGCGCCTGTGACCGTGCGCGCCCCGGCGGCACGCGCCGTCGCCTCCGCGCCGCGTGTTGTCGTCGCGCCGACGCAAGCCGCCGCGTCGTCAGGCTCGCCCTATTCCGTGCCACCAGAAACCAGCCGCCCGACCGTACGCGCCCAAGCGCCGGCCCGCGTGTACCAGGCCCAAGCCGGTGCCTTGGATCGCCGTTGGAGCTTTGCGGACCGCACCGGCCCGTCGCCCTGCACGCACTACAGCCCACACAGCCAGATGTACGCGGTCCCATCGCCCGCGAGCCCCGACCTGCCGCTGCGCTGTGGCCCGCAGGCGGTTCACCCCGCCGATGCGCTGCGTGAGCAGTCGCCGCGTGGTGGCGTGTGGGAGCCTTGGAACGGTGCCAATCCGTACCCGGCGCCCAACAACAACGTCTACATGCTGCCCCCGGCCTACGCACCGCGCTGGCCCGAACCCTATCTGAACGGCGCGTCGCATCAGCGCCCGGCGGCGCCCGCACCAAGCGCGCCACGCGCCACGGTGTCGACCATGGGCACCACGGCGGGCGTCACCGCGCATCAGCCAAGCGTCGCCGCCAATGGGGGCCGCATGAGCAACGGCCAATATGTACAGGTCGGCACCTATCGCGAGCGCAGCAATGTGCAGACCGCGATCAGCCGCTTGCAGTCCTCGGGGATGCCCGTTGCGACCGGCAGCACCTCGAATGGCGGGCGTCCGTTGCAAGTTGTGCTGGCCGGGCCGTTCCACTCGCAGGCTGAGCTGAATGCCGCATTGGGCCGCGCCCGGGCGATGGGCTATTCGGACGCGTTCATCCGCTAACTCGACCGCCAGACACACAAAAAAGCCTCCGGTTTTGCGACCGGGGGCTTTTTCCTTGGCCACCCTGCGGGCGTTCAGTTCGAACAGATTTCCTGCAAGGTCAGCCATTCGCCATCGCTGAGCAATTGTTCCGACTGGCGGTCGGCGGGCACGGTGTGCGCCGCCAGGGACGCCGCCAACCCCGCGGCGCGCGGCGGCAAGGACAGCGCATAGGCGGTCGGGGATTGGCCGATTTCGTCGAAACGCGCCCCAATATCCTGGGCGGTCGGGATCGGGCTGGGCACGCGGAATTTCTGCGCCGCATAGCCCGACAGCGCGCCATCCAGCATCGTGCCCGTGGTCATCAGCGTAAAGGTCGCGCGGATACCCGCGTAATGCAGCGCGTCCAGCAACGGGTCGTGGGCGTCCGCCGCCAAAGCCTCGGCCAGCATCCAGCCCGCCAGCGATTCCGCCGAGTCCAGCCGCTCGACAAGCTCTTGGCCCAGGACCATCAACCGCCCCGGCAGATGCGCGGTCTCAAACCCCGGCACCCCGGCGATGACACTAACCCGCCAGTCATTGCCCAAGACCCGGTTGCGCAGCGTGGCCATCACCTGCCGACCCTCGGGATCCGCGCAAATGCGCTCCCCCGCCGCCGACAGGAACAGGCTGTCCAGCGCGGTTCTGCCAATCTGCGCGCGCATCGCGGGCGGCACCGAAACCGCGGTGCGGTCCACCAGAATCTGCGGCAACCAGTAAAGCCCGGCAAGCGTCAGCACCGCCGCCCCCGCCGCCAAGGACAGCCGCAAGCGCCGCAACGGCTGCTTCGGGTCGAGCGCCGCGCGGATGGTATCGAGCGCCTCGATCACCAGCGCCTCGTCGATTTCCAGCGTTTCGCCATCGCGGTCTGAACTGGGCGCGAAAACGGCCGGTCGGCTGCCGCGGTTCAGGCGTTGGACCGCGGGCAGCGACCAATGGCTCAGCATGACGCCGGACCGCTCGTCCGCGATCATCAGGCTGGCATCGCCCAGGGACACCACGACATCACGACGCTGGGCGTCCGGCCCTTCGCGCCAAACGCCGGACCCCTCAAGGCGCGCGTATTTATCCAGTGCTGTCATGCCTTCAAGGTCCGCTCGGATTTGCCTCGGCAATTTTTCCTATGCTAGTCCAACCTGCATCGTGCCGCCAGTGGGTGCAGGATCACAAGGACTTGGCCAGCACCCGCAATTCGAACTTCTGGATCTTTCCGGTCGAGGTTTTGGGCAACTCATGGAATACCACCAGCTTCGGCGTCTTGAACCCGGCCAGCCGCGCGCGGCAAAAGGTGATCAGCTCCTCGGCGGTGGCCTGATGCCCGTCTTTCAACTCGACAAACGCGCAAGGCACCTCGCCCCACTTGTCATCGGGCTTGGCCACCACGGCCGCCAGCGCCACCGCCGGGTGATGCATCAACGCGCCCTCGACCTCGACCGAACTGACATTCTCGCCGCCCGAGATGATGATATCCTTCGAGCGGTCGGCCAGTTTGATATAGCCGTCCTCGTGCACATACGCGATGTCGCCCGAGTGGAAATACCCGCCCTTGAATGCCTCGGCCGTGGCCTCGGGGTTGCGGAAATAGCCCTTCATCACGCCATTGCCGCGATGCATGATCTCGCCCAGGGCGACAGCATCGCGCGGCACATCCTGCATCTGCTCATCCATGACGGTGATCCGCTCCATGAAGGGCATCAACACCCCGGTGCGCGCCTTGACCGCGGCGCGCTCGTCTTGCGGCAGGGCGTCGAAATCCTCGTTCCAGGTGCATTCGGTGGCCGGGCCATAGGTCTCGGTCAGCCCGTAGACTTGCGTTACATTGAAGCCCAGTGGCTCGATCGCGGCCAGCGTCGCGGCGGGTGGCGGCGAGCCGGCGGTGAACACTTCGACGATATGATCGAACGGCAGCCGGTCGGCGTCCTTGGCGTTGATCAGCGTCTGCAAGACAATCGGCGCACCGCCGAAATGCGTGGCCCCGTCCACGGCAATCGCATGATACACGCCTTTTGCGGTTATCTCGCGCAGACAGATGATTGCGCCGCCCAGTGCCGGGATCATCCACGGGTGACACCACGCATTGCAATGGAACATCGGCACGATGGTCAGATAGCGCGGATACAGCGTCATGCGCCAGGAGATCGGCGTGCCCAGCGTGCTCAGATAGGCGCCGCGATGGTGATAGACCACGCCCTTGGGCCGCCCGGTCGTGCCGCTGGTATAATTCAGCGCCAGCGATTCCCATTCATCCTGCGGCATGATCCAGTCGAAGGCCGGATCGCCGGACGCCAGCAGTTCCTCATAGGTCAGATGCCGCCCGCTGGCGGGCACCCCGGCCTGCGGGTCCGGCACCTCGATCAGCTTCGGCCCGCCGCCGATGACCACACAGGCGCGCTCGGCCAGGTCGATCAGGCTGCTGTCAACCAGCGCCGCCTTGGCCCCGCCATGCTCGAAGATATAGGCGACCGTATCCAGATCCAGCCGCGTGTTGATCGCATTCAGCACCGCGCCGCAGGCGGGCACGCCGAAATGCGCCTCGGCATGGCTGGGAACGTTGGGCAAAAGCGAGGCCACCACGTCGCCCGGTTTGATCCCCAGCCCCGCCAACCCCGAGGCCAGCCGTGACACCCGCGCGTGATACTCGGCATAGGTCCAGCGTTGATCGCCATAGACCAGGGCTTCACGGGTGGCAAAAATATCCGCAGCGCGGCGAAGGTGCGACAAGGGCGTGAGCGGCACATAATTCGCTGCGTTCTTCTCCAGTCCAGATTCGTCAGCCAGCCAACCCATCGTAAGCACCTCTTGAAAATTGCGCCTTGTTCTGATTGCCCATAGTGGCGGTGAATGATGCCGCCGAAAAGGGTCTTTCGCATGAGAACCGCACCACCGAACCGGCTGCCGGCTGCGTCGCTGGCCATTTTGGGCTATGCGCTTCTGATTGGCTTCACGGATAATTTCGTCCGCGTGATCGCCGCCGAGGCCGGGTTGTGGCAATTCCAAGCCCTGCGCAGCGCGATGGCCTTTGTCTTGATGGCGTTGGCCGTGGTGCCATTTCGCCTGCGGCTGCGGCCGGTCAACCTGCGTGCCCTGGCCGGGCGGTCGGCGCTGCATGGCGTTGCGATCCTGATCTACTTTGGCGCGCTGGCGTTTCTGACCGTGGCGCAGGCCGCTGCGGGGCTGTTTACCGCGCCGATCTTCGTGCTGCTGATCACGCGCTTTGTCTATGGGCACCCGTTGGGCCCGGTGCGCCTGATTGCGGTGGTGCTGGGCTTTGTCGGCGTGCTGTTGGTGCTGCAACCGGGGTCGCAATCGCCGCTGGGCTGGGCCAGTCTGGTGCCGGTGATCGCCGGTGCCTTCTATGCGCTCGGCAATATCGCGACGCGCGAATGGTGCGCCAACGAAACCGCCGAAGCCATGACGCTGGGGTTCTTTGTGGCGCTGGGGGTGGCGGGGGTGGTTGGCCTGATCGTCTTGGCGATCTGGGGGCCCGAACCCCTTGCCGGGTCGGACGGGTTCTTGCTGCGCGGTTGGGTCTGGCCCTCGCAACGCCTTCTGTTCTGGACCTTCGTTCAGGCGCTGGGGTCGATGATTGCCATCGGCTTGATGGTCAAGGGTTACCAATTGGCCGAGGCAAGCCGGGTGTCGATCGTCGAATATGTGATTCTGCCGATATCCGCCGCCTGGAGCTTTGTGCTCTGGGGCGAGCCGATCACCCTCATGGCAGGGGTCGGAATGCTGATGATTTTCGCCGCCGGCGCGATGATCACGGCGCGCAGCGCGTGAATTCTGCGCGTTAACAACACGGCTCTGCCCGCGCGCCGCTATGCAGTTTGAAACGGTATTGTTTCGCCTTGCTGCACAATCATGGCCAAACCGCCTCATTACCCGGCCAGATCACCGGATTCTGCGCCCCACTGTGGCAAGATTAAGAGGGGTATGGAAATTAATACCCTCAATTTTCCGCAAACCTTCCAAGTCTTTGCCATACCGCCGGGGTTGTATGGACCTATCGAAATTCAAAGGCCGTATCCACGGAAGGAACGAACAATGTTGCAGAGCTGGGTTGGTAGCACGAACAATCGGAGCCGTAGTCTCCCGTATTCATTTTCCGAGCGCAGTGATCTGTGGTCCGGAAGCGTATCTGACAGCAACGAGGCAACCTTGAGCCGCAGTGATTTTGGCGGTGTCGCCGAGGGATTGATCGCCGGAACCCTGGTCGCCACGGAATTGGGGTGGCAGCCGGTTCAGGATCTTCGCGCCGGGGATCGGGTCGTGACCTTCGACAACGGGATGCGCAAACTCACCGCTGTGGGGATCAGCACCCTGTGGACCGCGCAAACCAGTGCACCGCGCAGCGTTTGGCCGGTGCACATTCCGAAAAAGGCGCTTGGCAATCGTGAGGTCATGTCTTTGCTGCCCAACCAAACCGTGTTGATCGAAAGCGATCAGGCCGAGGCGCTGTTCGGTGATCCTTTCCTCATGGTGTCCGCCGGCGTGTTGGAGGGTTTCAACGGCATCACCCGCGTTCCTCCGGCCCGAGAAATGACCATAGTCACGCTGGAATTTTCCCGCGACGAAATCGTTTATGCCA
Organism: Pararhodobacter sp.; assembly: GCF_034676545.1. Taxonomy (NCBI): domain Bacteria; kingdom Pseudomonadati; phylum Pseudomonadota; class Alphaproteobacteria; order Rhodobacterales; family Paracoccaceae; genus Pararhodobacter; species Pararhodobacter sp. The sequence goes on along the minus strand of NZ_JAUCBZ010000015.1, from coordinate 2,150 downwards.
ACGGCACGACCTTGGTGCATTGTCCGGCCACGCAGCAACAGCACGTCCAAGGCGCGCAAAACATCGTGACGCTTGGCTCGCACACGGCGTATCAGCGCCTGACGTATGCACAGGGTCGTTTGTTGGTCGCCTCGATGCAGGCCTGAGCCGCGCCACCGTTGCCCTTGAAAAACACCCGCCCCGGAAACTCCGAGGCGGGTGAAATCGTTTCATGCCAGAGGCTTGGCTCAGGCGGATTTCGCCGCCTTGCCATAGTAACGACCGCCGCTCGCGGCCATGTCACGCATCGACTGCGTTGCCTTGAACCGGGGCCCGAACTCTGCCTCCAGCCCGTCGCAGATTTCCACCGCGCGCTTGGCACCGATGATATCCAGCCAGCTGAACGGACCGCCCGACCACGGCGCAAAGCCCCAGCCCAGGATCGCGCCGACGTCGCCTTCGCGGATGTCTTCCAGGACGCCCTCATCCAGCGCCCGCACGGCCTCCAGCACCTGCGCCATCATCAGACGGTTTTTCACCTCGTCCAACTCTGGCTGCACGGCCTTGCGCGGGAATTTCTCGGCCAGACCGGGCCAATAGCCCTGCCGCTTGCCCTTGTCGTCATAGTCAAAGAACCCGGCGTTCGATTTGCGGCCCAGACGCCCCTTGTCGACCATCCAGAACACCACCTCATCCACCGCGTCATCGGGGTAATCATTGCCCATCGCCGCTTTGGTGGCCTTGGCGATTTTCGCGCCCAGATCCAATGAGGTTTCATCGACCAGTTGCAGCGGACCCACCGGGAAGCCCAGCAGCCGCGCGGCATTGTCGACCAGCGGCGGTGCGACGCCCTCGGCGACCATGCGCATCCCCTCGTTGATATAAGGGATGATGCAGCGGTTGGCATAGAAGAACCGCGCGTCGTTCACCACGATCGGCGTCTTGCGGATCTGGCGCACGAAGTCCAGCGACTTGGCCACCGCGCGCTCACCGGTCTGTGCGCCCTTGATGATCTCGACCAGCAGCATCTTGTCCACCGGGCTGAAGAAGTGGATGCCGATGAACTGTTCGGGCCGCTTCGAGGCCTGCGCCAGCGAGGTGATTGGCAGCGTCGATGTGTTCGAGGCAAAGATCGCCGTTTTCGGGATCACCGCTTCGGCCTTGGCGGTCACGTCGGCCTTGACGGCAGGATCCTCGAACACCGCCTCGACGATCAGATCGCAGCCCTCAAGGTCCGCGTAATCCGTCGTGGTCTTGATCCGGCCCAGAACCTGCGCCTTCTTCTCCTCGGTGACCTTGCCGCGCTTCATGCCCTTGTCGAGAATGCCGGTTGAATAGGATTTCCCCTTTTCCGCCGCTTCGATCTTGCTGTCCAGCAACACCACCTCGATGCCCGCAACCGCGCTGACATAGGCGATGCCCGCGCCCATCATGCCCGCGCCCAACACGCCGACCTTCTTGACCGTCTCATCGGGCACATCGGGGCGGTTCGCGCCCTTTTCCAAGGCGCCCTTGTTGACAAACAGGCTGCGGATCATCGCGCTGGAGGACGGGTTCATCAGCACGCTGGTGAACCAGCGCGCTTCGATCTTCAGCGCGGTGTCGAACGGCACTTGCAGCCCTTCATAAACCGCAGACAACAGCGCCTTGGCCGCCGGGTAAACACCCCAGGTCTGGGCGTGGATCATCGCCGATGCGCCGACGAAAGTCGGGAAACCCGGCGCCGAATAGGGCGTGCCACCGGGAACCCGGTAACCCTTTTGGTCCCAGGGCTTGACCAGATCCGAGTCCTTGGCACCCAGCACCCAGGCCTTGGCCGCCGCCTGCAACTCGGCCGCGGGCACCACCTCGTCAATGAGGCCCGCCGCCTTGGCTTTGGCGGGGTTCAGCATCTTGCCTTCCAACAGCAGCGGAGCCGCCGCCATCGCGCCCAGCTTCCACGACAGACGGGTGGTGCCACCCGCGCCGGGGAAGATGCCGACCTTGATTTCCGGCAGGCCGATCTGCGCCTTTGCGTTGTCGGCGGCGAAAATCCGGTGACAGGCCAGCGGGATTTCCAGGCCGATCCCCAGCGCGGTGCCGGGCAGGGCGGCGGCAATCGGCTTGCCACCCTTTTGCGTCTTGCGGTCCATGCCCGCCAGCTCGATCTTGCGCAGCAAGGTGTGCATCGA